>CALGGB010000095.1 GCA_937880925.1 uncultured Rhodospirillaceae bacterium
GCTCCACGAGTGTGCAGCCGCGCTCGCGGCGGTGAAGCGTATTGGACATGGGAATGTCACCTCAATGTTGAACCATATTTGGAGATACGCCCACCCCGTGCCATATCGTGACAGGTGCTCAGGCCTTGCTTCTGCCCGGGTCACACAGTCTCGAATTGATACACGAGCGCCGACCGCTCCATTGCCGCCAAGGTGCGCGTTCAGCGCCTCCGATGCTCCGCTGCATGCCGGGATGCCCTGTCAACTTTACAGAATGATAATCCTCATTCGCGATGCGTAGTGCTCCGGGAGCAGAAAGTTTCCCGTAACTCCTTGAAATAGCTATGAGTTCTTGTCCTGCTCGCAGGCGCTTTCTGGCGCTGGAGAACGAGGGTGCCAATCCCATCGCTGGATCGGCGCCAACATGGCCTGGCGCCGCGCACAGCCGATCAGCCTTCAATTTCAGGAATTTGGCAGGCGTGGTCGAGTCAGCGACCAGGTGCTGGCGTCGGCCGTCTCGCCCTCACCGCTGTTGCGATAGTCGGTCGGCGTCTGTTCGACCACCTTGCGGAACACACGGTTGAACGAGGCCAGGCTGTTGAAGCCGACGTCGAAGGCAATCGTGCTGATCGGCTCCTCGGTTGTGCGCAGCATGTACTTGGCTTCCTCGACCCTGTGTTTGTTGATCAGGTCCGAAAAGCTCATCTCGAAGCCGGTGTTGATGATACGCGAGAGCTGGTGTTCGGCGATTCCCAGCTCCTGGGCCAGATCCTTCCGGCTGTAGGTCGCCTCCTGATAGACCTTGTCGAGATCCATCAGTTCCCGGATGCGGGTCACCATGGCCATCTCATCGGCATTGAGCGGTGTGCGCTCGGTCTCGCGCGGGCTGGGGGAGTCATTGATGGTGCGGACAGGAACCGCGCCGGCATAGACCCGAAACAGGGAGGACATGACCAGATAGATCAGGGTCAGTTCCAGAACAGTGACGACGAAACTGGTGCCCGAGGCGTCGATCATGCCGAAAAGCCCCAGCATATGCGCCCCGATCAGGGCGACGTTGAGGCCGATCACCGCAATCACGATCCAGTACTTCTCGCGGCCCATCTCCTGCTCTTTCAGCCCGCTCAGGTCACGATTGATGAGCAGCACCAGCAGCAGGAGGATCGCCATGCCGGTCACGGCACGGTAAAGCGCAAAGAAGGAAAAGGGGTCGACGCAAAGGCTGGCGTCGGCGCCCAGGCATACGGACTCGGCCTGCACGGCGACGTTGATCACCGGGACGGCCAGCACGGGCAGGCCCAGGATCAGCCAGTGGCACGAATCCGGCACGTTGCGGCGCACCAGTTCCAGCACCAGCAGATAACTCAGCGCGGGCACCAGGGTGTCGACAAACAGGTAGATGCCCTGGATGAAGCCGGAATTGTCGAGCAGGTCGATGCTCACCAGCACGCGCAGCAGGAAGGCAATGGCAAAGGCGCCGAACAGGGAAAGCGGCAGGGCGGCAAAGCGGTAGTCATCGGTGCGCAGCAGGGTCAGCGCGATCACGAAGATACACTGGATTAGGCCGATAAACTCCAGAACCTGGGTCAGCGAAAACACGGCGTCGGTCATCTCGTCTCCCCGGACGGTTCCTCGTCGTTCAGCCGCTCGATGGCTCGATTCAGCGCGTCGCGCTCGTCATCGGACATGTCAGGCGTACTTTCCATGATGCTCATAAGCAAGATGAGTGCCGCTTCGCGCTCGCCCAGCCCCTCCAGCATGAAGGCCGGCATGTGCTCGACCCAATAGGGCGCTTCGGGGTCATCGCGTGCGGCCAGATCCTCGGCGATGGACAGGGCCAGTTCAAGGTCGCCCAGCCGGTGCTTGGCCAGGTACATCGCCTGCACCCGCCAGCGCCAGCCATGTTTGGCATCGAACGTGGCGCGCGACAGCAGGTAGTCGATGATATAGCGCGCATCCGGGGTGTTGGGTGTGAAACCGTACCAGTAGGCCGCCAGGTAGGGCACGGTCAGTGAGCGCGGATCGAAGGAATCAAGCAGGCTGAACCAGCCGGTCAGGTCGCCGTAGTCGAGTTCACGCATCGGCACCAGCTCGCCGCCCGTGACGCCGATGGTCATCATCCTCATGACACCACCCCGAAAGAAGAACTCGCCGTCTCCCAGGGCGCTTGCCAGGGCAACCGCATGGCTGGGAGGGGGCGTCAGCGCCGGGCGGGAGGCCCGCCGGTCGAGCAGGCCGAGGCCGACCAGCAACTGCGCCGCCAGAATGACGACAAGAAAGGCAAGATTGGCCCGTGACGGCGTCATCTCAGAACCGCCGCCTGCGGAAATCGAACACGGCCGCGCCAAGCAACAGGGGAAGATAGACGGCCGCCTGGGCAAGCACGGTCATCAGGGCGTCTCCCTGCGTATCGCCGTAGGAGAGCCACCAGGTCTGGCCGAACAGGTCCAGCCGGGGCATGACCAGCCCCACGACATAGATCGTTTTGGAGATCACGCTGCCCAGCGCCTGCGAGGCTGTCGCATTCCAGTCGGCCTGGACGACGCCCAGCAGGAATCCTTCCATTCGTGCGACCAGATAGAAACCGAAGCTGGCCATGGCCGATGCCACGGCAGAGCGCAGCGAGAGCGAAAAAAACAGAGCCACGGCAACAACGATCAGGGCTTCCAGCAGCAGGCTGGCGGCCCACAGACCCAGTGCGCCGCCCGGCGGCATGCCCGCGATCGGCAGCAGGATCACGGCGATCAGCGCCATGAACAATGCAACCCCGCTGAACCCGGCCCAGGTGATCAGCACGTACTGGGTGCGCGATACCGGACGCGAGAGCATCAGGTCGACCTCGCGGTTCTCGAAGCTGCGCTGCACATTGAAACAGACAAACAGGATGAGGCCGGCAATCAGAATCAGCCGGGTGCTGAAACCCGCGAAGGTCAGTGCCGTCTGGCGTTCCTCCATGAAGGTGGATTCGCCGAGGAATGCGGCGATCACCACGGCGCCCAGCAGGGCCAGTGACAGGCCCACCATCAGGCGGTCCCGCACCGCTGTCAGCACGATGTAGCGGAATGTCACCAGCACGACGCCTGCCCCTAGCCCCCCAGAACCCTGGCGCTCGACCGGACTCTAGAAGGTGAGGGGCCGGGGGTCGATAGCGAAGGTCGAATAGAGATCGATATCGGCGGCGTCGGGCAGGGGCGCACGCACGATCGTCGCCTTCAGGAAGATCACCAGTTCGATGACCTCGCGGTCGTCGTCATTGGACTTGAACAGGTTGCCGACCCAGGGGACGTCCTGGAACCCGGGCACGCCGGAGGTGTCGTTGGAGGAAACCTCCTGCATCAGGCCGCCCATGATGACGACCTCGCCGGAGCGGGCCGAAACGATCGAGTCCATCTCGCGTACCTCGGTGATCGGCACCTGTGAGACCACCGTGTTGTTGGAGGCCAGCGAGACGGCCGGATCGTCGACGAAGCCGATGATGCGCGACAGCGTCGGGCGCAGGCTCATCGTCACCGTTTCTTCTTCCAGGTTGATCGAGGGCTGCACCACCATGACCAGACCCACGGGCACGGTATTGAGTTGACTGTCGAAGGTCTGGGTCGTGCCGAAGTCGGTCGTCTCTTCCTCGAAGGTGATCGTGAAGTAGACCTGGTTCTGGGCAACCTTGAGGATCGCGGGCTGGTTGTTGCCGATCGCAAGACGCGGGTTGGCCAGGGTCCTTGTTGTTCCAAACTGGCTGATCAGGGCAAGCACGCCGCTGACATCCGTGCCGTTGTAGGCAACGCCGACGACATCGCCGCCCTGGGCAAACAGCGAACTGCCGGCCGTGACCGCCGCGGTGACCGTGCCCTGCAGCGCATTGGCGACAGCACTCCAGTCGATGCCGCTTCGGAACTCGTCGTTGAGATTGACCTCCAGCACCTTGGCCTCGACCAGGACCTGGCTTGAGACCTGTTGCAGAAGCTCCAGCAGGTAATCCTGGATTTCCTTGTGCTGGCGCTGGGTGGCGTAAACAGAAAGCAGGCCTCCCTGGCGGTGCAGGCTGAAGCTCTCGGTTTCGGTCGGCGTGGTGGTTGCAGCGGCAGCATCGGTTTCCGTGCCGCTGTCGGTGGAGGCGAGCTGGATTTCCTGGATATCGACGCCGGGTGTCGTGTTTTCGAGGATCTGGCGGACGTTGTCTTCGAGTTCGGTGTAGAAATCGCCTGTTGTGCTCTGGTTGATGGAGGCTGCGGAACCGTTGCTGGTCTGGGAATCGCCCACCGCGGAAAAGACGTCGGTCGAAATGTCGATGGAGGACGCACTGTCACGCAGCGCTGCGATCTGATCGATCCGGTAGGTGCGGTGATAGGGTCGGTCCAGTTCGACGCGCAGCACGCCGTTTTTGAACGAGTAGCGCAGGTTCGCCATGTTGGCGATGCGGTCGATCACGTCGATGAAGGGCTTGTTGTGGGCGGTAAAGATGATGCCGCCTTCGATGGATGGGTCGAGCTCGAGATCCACTTCGGCGGCGCGTGCCAGTTCCAGCAGAACCGAACGGATCGGAACGGAATCGGTGACGGAGATCGACACGAGGCGATCCTCACCGCTGGAAGGCGGCACCGGGGCGACCAGCGTGGGCACCAGATCGGGGATCGGGGGCGCCTCGGCTTCGGGCTGGGGCTGGGTAGCCATGTTCGAGGATCCCAGCATGTTCTCGAAATCGTCGCGCGTCAGGTCGGCGGCGGGATCCTGATAATCGCCCAGGGGCGCATCGCAGGATGCCAGCAACAGGGCCATCGCCAGGGCGACAAACCCGTTCACGCAACGATATACAAACATGGAAACCCGACGGCGCGCGCCCATCGCGCGTCTCCCTTCCGCAGCAGTTCTCTCTTATGTATATATCAATTTCTAAACAAATGGAACCAAGCATATGAGACTCATGGAAGAATCGGGGTCGCTGGTAGTTCGTTTCGAGCGCTTCAGCCCGGTCGCCACGCGGCACGGCGCGGTGGGCTGAAGGCGTGGACCTGGCAAGCGTCTGGCCGGGCGCCGTCCTGGCCTGCGTCCTGGGGCTGATCTTCGGCAGTTTCGCCACCATGCTCGCCCATCGCCTGGCGCATGGCGGCGATATCCTGGGCCGGCGTTCGGCCTGTCCCTCGTGCGGTGCGGTGCTGACGGCGCAGGACCTTGTACCGCTCCTGTCCTGGCTTGTTATGCGTGGGCGCTGCCGTCACTGCGCCGCGCCCATCGGCTGGCGTTATCCCGCGACGGAACTGGCCTGTGCGCTCGCCTTCCTGGCTGCGTGGTGGGTCTCGGGCGGGCTGGGCCCGGGCTTTGCCATGCTGGCGGGACTGGCGGTTGCCCTGATTGCCATGAGTGCCGTCGATCTGGAGCAGGGCTGGCTGCCCGATCCTCTGCAGATGGTGGCGGCCCTTCTGGCTCCGGCCTGGCGGCTGACCGGCGATGACCCTTCGGCCGCCGCGCTCGACATGGCGCTGGGCGCGGCCGTTCTGGGTGGCGCCGGGCTCGCCGTGCGCTGGGGCTTTCGCCTGCTGCGCGGCCGCGAGGGCTTCGGACTGGGCGATGTGAAGCTGCTGGCGGTCGCCGGCCTGTGGCTCGGTCTGGCGCCGACGCCGATGTTCCTCGTCCTGGGCGGCGGTGCCGGGGCATTGCTGGCTCTGATCTGGCGCGCCACGGGCCGCGGTGCCGAATTCCCGCTCGGTCCGGCCCTGGCATCGGCGCTTTATCTGCTGTTGATTTTCCCCGCCTTGGGCGGGCTGCTCGCCTAGACCTTGGCCTTGGGCTGATCCCAGTCGAAGCCGACCAGCATGCAGCCGGTTTCCGTCCGGCTGTTGTGGTGGCTGCCGGGCCTGTAGCTTGTGAAATCACCCTTCTTCAGTACCGTGCCGTCGCTCTCGATCAGCTCGCCCTCCAGGATCAGGTATTCCTCCATGCAGTCGTGGGTGTGGGGGATGGTGACCGCACCGGGCTCCATGCGCATGACATAGATGCCGCGCTGCGTGGCGCGGTTGTAGCTCACCTCCAGCACGCTCATGTCCTCCTGCACGGGACCTTCCATGTCGTAGGTCGCAAACGGAGTCTCGTAGATGTTGACGATGGTGCGGTCGTTTCGGGGCATGGGCGGGCTCCTTGGTTGACGGAAGGTTGGCCTCAGTAGATGGCGGTAACGGTGTAGCCGGCGCCGGCGAAACGCTCCAGCAGGCCTGCCTCCCCGGTCAGATGGAGTGCGCCCACGGCAATGAACAGGCCGCCGTCGGCCAGCATCGGTTGCAGGCGCGCGAACATGTTGGCGTCGCGCCGGGTCTTCAGGCGCTCCATGAAACGCGCCACCAGCGCGGCCTCCTGGGAGTCCTCCAGGGCGTCACTGACGCTGAGGATACCGGCCAGATCGCGCTCCAGGTAGAAGCGCAGCATCAGCTCGAAGGCCAGATCGTTCTCCTCCTTGCTCTCCACCAGGGAGCGCAGCAGGGCGATCTGGTCCTCCTCCGGCAGGTCGTCGAACACCTGGATCTGTTCGGCTGCGGTCTCCAGCCCGCGCAGGTCCTTGCCCGCGCGCGTCGCTTCCTCCTGGAGCAGGGTATCGAGGACGACGCCGCTCGCCATCATGGCGCGCATCTGCTCGACCGGCACCGAAAGCAGCACCAGAAGGCCCCAGGGCTTGTAGCGGCGCACCAGGGGCGAGGTCAGGCCATAGGTCCGCGCTACCGCCACGGTCTGCTGCCAAAGCTCCGCGCCCAACTCCTCCTCAAGGTTGCGCCCGTCGCTGTAGAACATCATGGCCGCCACCGCCTGCTGCTCGGCAGCGCTGTCGATGACCTCGAAGACAGCGGTGTCGCTGGCCGCCAGGGCCTGGCTTACCGCATCGGGAATGTCCAGAACGCGTGGGTCGGCAATATGCATGGTGCCGAGCAGATAGCTTGCGCGTCCGCCATCGGGGGGATCCAGGCGCCACAGCAGGCCCTGGTCGAAGCGGCCATCCTGCGCCAGGGCGCCGCCGGCCGCAGCAAGCAACAGCAAGACACCGGCAAAGCCGCACAATCGGAGCAGGGCAATGGGACGCAGGCGCAGGAAACGGGACATCGGCATGGGGCTCCGGACTTACCGCCTCGCCCAGCATGGCCCATCGCGGGGCCGCAGCGAACCCCGAAGGCGCGAAAACGCAACGGCCCCGCACCGTTTCCGATGCGGGGCCGCGTTCCGGAAGGGGAAGGGCGCTAGAAGCCGGCCTTCAATTCTTCCCACATGTTGGAGGCCTTCTCGCGGACCTCGGGGTTCCACTCATCGAAGAAGACGCCCAGCGCCATGACCTTGTCGGGGTCCTCGATGCCCAGTTCGACAAGCAGGTCCTGGTTGGCGGTCTCGAAGGACACCTTGTTGACCGATCCGTAGCCGTACTCCTCGATCATGAACACGCCGGCCTCGGGCGAGAGCGTGGCGTCGAGATAGGCATAGGCCTCGTCCTCGTCGCCGGGGCCGTCCTTGATCATGATGCTGGAATCGACCCAGGTCAGGATGCCTTCCTTGGGGATCATGTAGCCGACGTCGTAGCCCTGCCGCTTGAGCGATGCGTAGGCGTCGTTCCAGGCATAGGCCGCGACGATCTCGCCGGAGGCCAGCGCCTGCTCCACGTCCGACTGGCTCGACCAGTAGTACCGCAGCAGCGGCCGCTGCTCGACCAGCAACTGGCGGCAGCGATCGAGATCGGCATCGCTCATCTGATAGGGGTTCTCGATCCCCAGGATCAGTGCTGCCTCCAGGAACCCGGCATCGACGGAATCACGCTGGGCCAGGCGGCCGCTGTACTTCTCGTCCCACAGGATGCCCCAGCTATCGTTGCCGACGTACTCGGGCGCCAGATCCTTGCGGTAGAGCACGGAGGAGTTGCCCCAGGCCAGCGGCGCACCCCAGGTCTCGCCCTCGTAGCTGATGCCCGTGATGTCCTTGAGCTGGGGGAAGACGTTCTCCCAGTTCGAAAGGCGCGAGGTGTCGATCTGCTTGGCCAGGCCCGCATCACGCCAGCGCCCGATCAGATAGCTGGTGGGCTGCACGATGGTCGGGGCGTAGCCTGCGCGGACCTTTTCGATGGCCTCGTCGTTGTCGGCATACAGCAGGTAGCCCGGTGCTCCGAACTCGGCATCGAAGCCGGGGCGGAGTTGCTCGACGTCATAACCCGACCAGGTGAAGATCTGGATCGTGGACTCGGCGGCGGCGCGCTGCGTCACCATCGGCAGCGAAACGGTGGCGATGCCGACCGAGGCCAACACCTAATTCATCTGGCGCCGCGTCATGGTGTGCGCGGCAAGCCGATCCTTGAACTCGGAAAGTTCCATGCGTTTCATTTTGTTGTCCTCCCAGGACGTGCCGAATTACCCCGCGGCGCACCAAGGGCGGCAACGCCGCATGGGGCAGTTTGCGCCCAATCGTCCTGCCTGCAAAGACCACGATACAGTTGTGGGGATCGGCGGGGCTAGCGGTCGCGCCAGGCGAAGGCGAGCCTGAGGGCCCGCAGGGAGGATGCGGTGCCGCACAGCACCACAATGCCCTTTTCCGACAGCGCCTTGCCTGCCGTCATCAGCCCCGACATCGGCGTGTTGATGAGCGCTGCCATCGGCTTTGCCGTACCCGCCTGGGCGCCGACCAGGGCCTTGGAATAGCCGCCCTCGGTGGTCGGGCTCCAGGTGAAGTCGCCGCAGAACATCGTGATGGCGACGGCAGGATCGTCGGCAAGTGCCGAGAAGAACTCCTGGAAGTCGTCCTCGAAGTTGTTTGCAGTGCCCCAGGCGTCCAGCGGGTTCACCGGCTCCAGTGCGTGGTGCAGCCGGGCGGCGAAGCGTGCCCGGGTCTTCTCGCCGATCTGCGCGAACGCCACCCCGGCGTCGTGTGCCAGGTCGACCAGCATCTCGCGCTCGCCGCCGCTGTCGAGCACCACGCCCAGGTCGCCGTCCGCGATCTTGCGCGCGCTGGAAAGCAGGGTCAGCAGATTGCCCATTTCCTCCATGTTGGCCACGCGCAGCACGCCGTGGCGGGCAAACATCGCCTCGTAGTCGGCATCCCTGCCGGTGTCGGCGTTGGAATGCACGCGGGCAAAGGCCGCCGCGGCGGGCGTGCGCCCGACCTTCATGGCGACCACGGGGACGCCCTGGGCGAATGCCCTGGCCAGTGCCGTCTCCATGGCGGCTGGGTCGCGCGCCTGTTCCATGAACAGGGCGATGGCCCTGGTCGAGGGCATCTCCAGGGCATAGTCGATGTATTCGGCCATGGTCGCACCGATCTCCTGTCCGCAGGAGACGACCAGGTTGCAGCCGTAACGCCAGTCGTTGAGCCCGATCTCGCTGAACACCGTGCCCGAATGGGTGATGAAGGCGACATTGCCGCCCTCGCGCATCTTGTCGGCGGCGTTGTAGGTCGTCGCCGGAATGCGCCGGGCCATGTTGAGAAAGCCCATGCCGTTGCCGCCGCACACCGGCATGCCGGCTTCGGCCGCCATGGCCTTCAGGCGGGCAAGCAGGGCGCGCTCGGGATCGTTGTCGACATAGCAGGTGTCGAAGATGACCGCAGCCCTGATGCCGCGCGCGATGGCGTCTGCCAGCTGGCCTTCGATATGGGCGCTGTTGACCCCGATGATGGCGAGGTCCACCGCCTCGGGAATGTCCTGCAGACTGCCGAAGCAGGGCAGGCCGTGGACGGCGTCGTACTTGGGATTGACCGCATAGATCGTGCCGCCGAAGGCGCAGGCCTGCAGGCCTTCGACCATGCCGCTGCCGACGCTGCCCGGTCGTTCGGAGGCTCCCACCACGGCGATGGAGCGGGGGTTGAGCAGGGGATCAAGGCGATGGCGCATCGGCGGAGTTCCTGGTTGGTCTGGTTGCGCTGCGTATCAGGTTCGCACGAGCGGGCAAGCACGATCCCTGTTTCCTGTCTCTCTATCTAACGTTTGCTTGACGTACAACAAATTAACTTGCTATCCTGACGACAGAATTGGCGCCCGTGCCGTGCTCGGCCCAGGCCGCCATCTCTCAGGAACATCAACAGGTTACGCGTTGGAGGAACGGGCCATGACCGCGAAGGCGGCCGAGAAGAAGGATGTGCGGCGCAAGGATCTGATCGAGGCCACGATCAGCGCGATCGCGCACAACGGGTTTGCGCGCACGACATTGGCCGATGTCGCCGCAGCCGCGGGTTTGTCGCGCGGCATCGTCAACTTCTACTTCGAGAGCAAGGACGATCTCTTCCTGGAGACCCTGCGTTATCTTGCCGAGGAATATG
Organism: uncultured Rhodospirillaceae bacterium; assembly: GCA_937880925.1. Taxonomy (GTDB): domain Bacteria; phylum Pseudomonadota; class Alphaproteobacteria; order SP197; family SP197; genus CALGGB01. Next base: position 10,246 of record CALGGB010000095.1, read on the forward strand.
CCGGACTGATCCGCGCCGCGGTCGACGCCGCCGGCAGCGATCCGGCTGCCCGCGTCGTCGCCTTCATCGACGCCGACCTCAATCCGCGCGTCTGGAATCTCGACCGCATCGCCGCCTGGGTGGCCTTCCTGGCCGAATCCAAGAGCCATCCCGACTACCGCGAGATCTGCCGTCGCTACGACGTCGCCTCCGCCGAGGAGCTTTCCAACCAGATCGAGCTGCTCATCCTGCGCTCGGGCCGCCCGTCCTCGGACGGCGTGGTGATCGCGCGCTGCCTCTCGGCGATGCAGCAGGGCTTCTGGTACGACCTGCTGTTCTACGGCGAATCCTACGATCATGCCTTCGTGCGCGGCGCGCTGGTCGACTATCTCGCCCGCGTCATGCCCGAAAGCTTCGATTCCTATCGCCGCGCACCGGCGCAACGCCCGACCCTGTCGGTCTATACCGCCGGCGGCGCCGACGATGCCCTGCCGCGCGAACTGCCGCTGACCGCCCTGCCGGGCGACCCCCTGCCGGAACCGCCGGCCACCGGTTCGACGCTGGCGGGCGGGGTCAAGACCCTGCCGGCCTGGACCTACAAGAACGACGAGTTCTACCAGCTCGAGACCGAGCACATCTTCGACACCCACTGGCAGGTCGTCTGCCACCTCAACGATGTGAAGAAGGCCGGTGACTACGCCACGCTCGATCTGGCGACGCGCCGCGTGGCCGTGATCCGCGACAAGGCCGGCGACGTGCGCGCCTTCCACAACGTCTGCCGCCACCGCGCCGCCCGCCTGTGTCCGGGCAAGCACGGCAACCACCGCTTCAACATCGTCTGCCCCTACCACGGCTGGTCCTACAACTTCGACGGCACCCTGCGCGCCATGTCGGAGGGCCACACCTTCCCCGAGATCGACACCGACAAGTTCGGCCTTTGGGAGATCGACACGGAAATCTGGAACGGCTTCGTCTTCGTGCGCCTGAAGAACGACGACGGTCCCAGCGTCGAGCAGATCATGGCGCCCTATGCCGAGGAGCTTGCGCCCTATCGCTTCGCCGAGATGGAGCCGATCGGCCCCATCTGGACCGGTCCGGTGGTCAACACCGACTGGAAGAACACGATGGACAACTACCTGGAGGGGTATCACATCAACCCCGGCCATCCCGGCCTCTTCCGCATGTTCGGCAACAGCTACGTCACCGAGGCCAACGAGCACGGCACGGGCCGCGCCTTCTCGGTGCTGAAGGACGAACCCTCCAGCGTCTGGGCGGAGGGTCTCTACATGAAGCTGCTGCCCAGCTTCGACCACCTGCCCGAGGAGCGCCAGCGCGCCTGGGTCTACTACAGCCTGTTCCCCAACATGGCCTTCGACGTCTATCCCGATCAGGTGACCGTATTCCACGTCATGCCGATCGCGCCGGGCAAGAGCCAGGTCGTCGGCGGCGCCTACGCGCTGCCCGATGCCCGGCGTGAGGTGAAGGCCTGCCGCTGGCTCTCCAACCGCATCAACCACCAGGTCTGGCTGGAGGACAACGAACTCACCGACCTGGTGCAGGAAGGCCTGCAGTCGGGGCCTTACACCACGGGTTACTTCTCCGAGAAGGAGGTGTGTCTGGCCCGCTTCCACCAGAACATCCGCGCCCGCCTGCCGGTCGCCACCCTCGACCGCGTGCCTCACGAAGGCAACGTCGCCGACGTCAACGCCCAGCTTTCAAGGCGCCTCGCCGAAGCGGCGGAGTAGCGACGCGCCGCTCCCTTCTTCTCTGCTCCTCATTCCCGTGAACGCGGGAATCCAGGGTTGCGCGCTCCAGCGGCTCTTGCGCGCGCTGCCTGGTTTCCCGCGTCCGCAGGGATGAGGACAAGGAGAGCGCGCGCAACGTCCCCTCTCCCTTGCGCGTCCATCCCGTCCGCACCACAGTAACCAGCGACCCCAAGCCTCCCGGAGCCTCCTCATGCCCTATCCATTGCCCGCCGGCGCCCGCGACTGGCAGCAGAAGATGCGCACGTTCACCGATGAGCGGCTGATCCCCTGGGAGGTCCATGCCGAGATGAACGACGGCTTCGTACCCCAGGAGGAGCATGAGGCGATCTTTGCCGCCACGCGCGCCATGGGTCTCTACTTCCCATCGCTACCGCGCGAGGGCGGCGGCGCGGAACTCACCAAACTGGAGATCGCGGTCATCCAGGAGCAGGTCGGACGCGCCACCAACGGCCTGGGGTTCTGCTACGCCGACCTTTCGCCCTTCCTCTACCACACGGCCAACCCGCACCAGATGGCCCGCTACGTGAAGCCGATGCTGCAGGCCGGCAAACGTGTCGCCTACGCCATCACGGAAGAGGGCGCTGGCTCGGACGTCGATGCCATCGAGGCGACCGCCACCAGGGACGGTAACGGCTACATCCTCAACGGCGTGAAGCTCCACGTCACCGGCGCCAACCTTTCCGACTGGCTGGTCTTCCAGGCCAAGCTGGAGGACGGCAGCCACGCGCTGTTTTATGTCGACTCCGGCGCCAAGGGCGTCTCGACCATCCGCACCCCTAAGTACACGCACAACTTCCGCGCCCATCACCTGCTGATGAAGTTCGAGAACGTGCATGTCACCGCCGACGACATGATCGACCCCGATGGCGACGCCATCGGCTGGACCTACGACTGGTTCCGCCAGGAGCGCATGAAGATCGCCGCGCGCTGCTGCGGCGCCGCCAGCCGCCTGATCGACGAGGCCCTTGCGTTCGCGCAGGAGCGCGTGCAGTTCGGCACGCCGATCTGGGAGAACCAGGCGGTCCAGTTCCCCATCGCCGACAGCCTCACCGAACTCTGGGCCGGCCGGCTGATGACCTACGACCTGGCCGCGGCCATGGATGCGAAGGAAGACGTCAAGGTGCTGCACGCCAAGTGCGCCATGGCCAAGCTCTTCTGCTCGGAATTCGCCTGGCGCACCGCCGACCGCGTCGTCCAGGTCTTCGGCGGCCGCGGCTACATGCGCGAGAACCCGGCCGAGCGTTTCTATCGCGAGCTGCGCGTCGACCGCATCTGGGAGGGCACCAGCGAAATCCAGCGCGTCATCATCGCGCATAGTCTGAGGAAGCGCGGCCAGGAAGCCCTGATCGGTGTGCCCGAGACGGAAAAGGCGAAGGCCTGGCACGCCAAGCTGCGCCCCTTCGTCGAGAAGGAGCTGATCCCATGGGAGCAGCACGCCGAGGACAACGACGGCTTCATTCCCGACGACATCCGCAAGGGCCACATCCAGAAGGCAAGGGAGATGGGCCTCTGGCTGCCGCTGATCGACAAGGAACACGGCGGCGGCGGTCTCGACACCTCCGAGATCGTCGCGGTCCAGGAGGAGATCGGGCGTGTCACCAACGGGGTGGGCTGGTGCTACCACGACACCTCGCCCTTCCTGGTCAACACGGCAACGCCCTGGCAGATGGAGCACTACGTGAAGGGCCTGCTCGATGGCACCCGCCACGAGTGTTACGCCATTACCGAGGAGGGCGCGGGCTCGGACGTCGACGCGATCAAGGCGACCGCGAAGAAAGAGGGCAACGGCTATGTGCTCAACGGCCTGAAGTGGCACGTCACCAGCGCCAATCTCGCCGACGTCATCATCTTCCAGGCCAAGCTGGAGGACGGCAGCCATGGCCTGTTCTATGTCGACAGCGACGCTGAAGGCATCGAGACCGTGCGCACGCCGGCCTACACCCACACCTATCCCGCGCACCATCCGATCATGAAGTTCACGGATGTGAAGGTGCCCGCCGATGCCCTGATCGATCCCGAAGGCAGCGGCATCGCGCTCACCCACGAGTGGTTCCGCCAGGAGCGCCTGGGCATCGCCGGACGCTGCTGCGGCGCGGCTTCGCGGCTCATCGACGAGGCGCTTGCCTTTGCCGAGGAGCGCGTGCAGTTCGGCAAGCCGATCATCGAGAACCAGGCCATCGCCTTCATGCTGGCCGACAGCCTGACCGAGCTGTGGGCCGGCCGCCTGATGATCCATCGCCTGGCCCAGGCGATCGATGCCGGCGAGGATGTGAAGGTCCAGCACGCCCAGTGCGCCATGGCCAAGCTCTACTGCTCGGAGATGGCAAACCGGGTCGCCGACCGCGCCGTGCAGATCTTCGGCGGGAGGGGTTACATGCGCGAATACGCCGCCGAGCGCTTCTATCGCGAGCTGCGCGTCGACCGCATCTGGGAAGGCACCAGCGAGATCCAGCGGATGATCATCGCCCACAGCCTGGCCAAGCGCGGCCAGGACGAGCTGATCGGTTAGGGCAGGGACCGTGGCCGCCAGCCAGCCCAGCGTCATCGGCCATCGCGGCTGTGCCGCCCACGCGCCCGAAAACACGCTGGGCGGCTTCGGCCGTGCGGCCGAACTGGGTTGCGACTGGGTCGAGTTCGATATCCAGATCTCGCGCGACGGCGTGCCCGTGGTGATGCACGACGCGAACCTGGAACGCACCACCGGCCTCGACATGCCGGTGCGCTTCCTGGTTGCGCGGCGTATCGCCGAACTTGATGCCGGCTCCTGGTTCGGTCCGGAATGGCGCGACGAACGGGTGCCGACGCTCGCCCAGGCGCTCGATGCCTGCGCCGTGCTCGGTCTGATGCCCAATGTCGAGGTAAAATACGATTGCGGAGCCCTGCGCCGTTGCGCGCGGGCGGTCGCGGCCGTCATTGCTCAGCGCTGGCCGGCGGGCAGGGACCGGCCGCTGGTATCCAGTTTCAGTCTGCGCGCGCTCTACTGGTCGCGCCTGGCCGGCCCCGAACAGCCTCTGGCACTTCTGATGTGGCAGAAGCCGGTAAAGTTCTGGGGGCTGCATGCCCGCCTGCTGTCCTGCCGCGCGATCCATGTCGATGCGTCGCTGGCCAGTCAGGCGCTTCTGGACAAGGCACACCGACGTGGCCTGAAGGTCGGTGTCTATACCGTCAACGATGGCGCGCTCGCCGCCGAACTGCGGGAACGGGGCGTCGACTACATCTTTTCCGATAAGCCCGAAGAGATGGCAGCCACCTAGGCGTGTAAACCTCTGCTGGCTTGTCCGTCCGACGCGGTCGGGCGATGATCCCGGCCGAGCGCGACCGGCTATTCCAGGACAAGCAAGGCCGATTGGGGGCGACGTTGGCTGTCGGTATTGGCGCGCGTGCGGCAAGGCCCGTGAAGGGCCTGCGCACGCGTATTCGTTTGATCATTTTGATTGCCGGCGTCTGTGCCGCCGCATGGATCGCAGCAACCACCTATGTCGGCGTCTGGCGCCTGGACCTGATGATGGACCGCCGCGTCGGCGCGGCAATGCAGGAAGCCCAGGTCATCGCGGGCGTCGGTGCCCAGGCCGTCGTGCGCCGGCTGGATGCGCTGCGCACCATCCCCGAACTGCTTGCAGATCAGGAGCGCCTGGGCCGCAGGCTGGCGAAGTTCGATGTTTATTCGGCGATGGTGCCCCGGCACCTTTGGGGCGACCTGCTGCGCCGCGAGGAGATGCTCGATCTCAGCCGGGAGCTGGCGGCGTCGGCGGACAACCTGAACCTGGAAGGCATCTATCTGGTGAGCGACAAGGGCTTTGTTATCGCCGCCAGCGACGGAACCGAACCGGGGGGGCATCTGGCCTCCAGCTTTTCGGGGCGCGATTACTTCCTCGAAGCCATGTCCGGGGGAAAGGGCGAAGGTTTCGGCGTCGATCCGGTCAGCGGCGCGCCGATGTTCTTCTTTGCGAACCGTGTCGAGATGACCCCCTTTCACCAGGGCGCGGTGATCGTCGCCACCTCCTCGGCGCGCATGCTGTTGCCCATCGAGAGGGGATTGGAGACGATCTATCTCAGCGATCGTGGCGGCGTCGTCGTGGTGGCCAGCGAACCGGAACTGCTCTACCGCACGGTGAGAGACGGCGCCCTTGACGGCATGGGCGAGGATGCGCTGAAGCTGCGTTACGGCAGGACGCGCTTCGAGCCGGTCGCGCAGGAATCGCTCGACGTTGAGGCATCCCTGGACGGCGACGACGTTTCGGTCCATGCCGACCTTGCACTGCCGGACGAACAGATGACGCTGCACGTCTGGGCGCCGCTCCAGGACCTGAACGTGGCGCGGCGCGAAAATCTCAACGCCACCCTGGGGCTGGGTCTGCTTGGCGTGATGCTGACGGTGGTGGTGACCCTGGCCCTGGTCCAGATCGCCAGCATGCGGGAACGGGCCACGCGCGACGGGCTGACCGGGCTTGCCAACCGGCGCCAGGCCGATGACGTGCTGCCCGAGCTGATGGAGCTGGACGACCGCGGCCGTCTCGCCGGCATCGCCGTCGTGTCCTTCGACCTCGATCGTTTCAAGAAGATCAACGATACCTGGGGACACGCGGTCGGCGATCGCGTGTTGCGGCGCTTCGCCCAGATCCTGATGCGTTCGGCGCGGCGTGCCGATCTGGTGTTCCGCTACGGCGGCGAGGAGTTTCTCGCGGTCCTGGTTGAACAGGACATCACCGCTGCCACACGGTTCGCGGAACGGGTGCGCGTCGCGACGGCGGCCATCGACGATATGCAGCCGGTGCCACCGGCCACCATCACGGTCAGCGCCGGGGCGGTGATGCGCAATCCCGGCGAACCGCTGGACGACGTCATCGCCCGCGCCGACGCACTGCTGTATCGGGCCAAGAACAACGGCCGCAACCGAGTCGAATCCGACCCGGATTAGAGCGGCGTATCAGCGACGCTTGCGGCTTGTCGCGGCGCGTTCCGCGGCCCGGTCTGCATCCCGGTTGGAAGGGGCCGTCAAAGCCGACATGGTCTGGACGAGGCCCAGGAAGGGAAGCGTGAAGTAGTTCATGGCCGTGCGCCTTTCCAAGCGTCAGGGGTTATCCTTCATGCGATATGGCCGGGTGCGGCGCGGCCTGCAAATGCTGGCTTTGGATGGCTGCCCCGCGCTGCTCGCATGGCCGTCCACGCGAACCCTTTCCTGCTCGGGCGTTTCGCATTCGCGCGATCCGCTCTAGTCTGGGCGTCCCCTTTCACGAACCATCTGGAGCCGCTCCGTGGCCGAAACCTTCGATCTCATTCTGCGCGGCGGGCAGGTCTTCTCGCCCGGCGGCCTGCTCGAAACCGATGTCGGTGTCCGCGACGGCCGTATCGTGCGCATCGGCCAGATCGCCCCTGAACAAGGCGGCGAGCTGTTCGACGCCCGGGGACTGACCGTGCTGCCCGGCGTGATCGACACGCAGGTCCACTTCCGTGAGCCCGGCAACGAGCACAAGGAGGATCTGGCGACCGGTTCGGCCGCCGCCGTGGCGGGCGGTGTCACCGCGGTCTTCGAGATGCCCAACACCAGCCCCTCCACCACCACCGCCGAGGCGATGGAAGACAAGCTCAAGCGCGCTGCAGGGCGCATGCTCTGCGATCATGCCTTTTTCATCGGTGCTGCCGACAACGCCGATCACCTTGCTGATCTGGAGCGGATGCCCGGCTGCTGCGGCGTGAAGATCTTCATGGGAAGCTCCACCGGCAGCCTGCTTGTCGAGGACGATGCCGCGCTGGCGAAAATTCTGGCAGCCGGCCGCCGTCGCGTCGCCATCCATGCTGAGGACGAGCCTCGCCTGAAGGAGCGCAAGAAGATCGCCGAAGAGAGCGGCGATGTCGCCGACCATCCCAACTGGCGTGATGTCGAATCCGCCCTGAAGGCGACCCACCGCATCGTTGCTCTCGCGCGCGAGGCCAACCGGCCGATCCACGTCCTCCACATCACCACTGCCGAGGAACTGGAGTTTCTGGCCGGCGTGAAGGATGTCGCCACCGTGGAGGCGACACCCCAGCATCTGACCATGGCCGCGCCAGATTGCTACACGCGCATGGGCACCCTGGCGCAGATGAACCCGCCGATCCGTGAGGCGCGCCACCGCGATGCCCTTTGGCAGGCGGTGCGCGAGGGTGTCGTGGATGTGCTGGGTTCCGACCACGCACCCCATACCCGGGAGGAAAAGGAAAAGCCCTATCCGGCCAGTCCGTCGGGCATGCCCGGCGTGGAGACCATGTTGCCGCTGATGCTGAGCCACGTTTCCAGCGGTCGCTTGTCACTGACGCGTGTGGTCGACCTGCTCTGCGCCGGCCCCCAGCGCATCTACAACATCCGCGGCAAGGGTCGCATCGCCCTGGGCTACGACGCCGACTTCACCGTCGTCGACCTCAAGGCGCGCCGCACCCTGAGCCACGACATGATGCACAGCAAGGTCGGCTGGACGCCCTTCGACGGCCTGAAGGTCCAGGGCTGGCCGATGGCGACCATCATCCGCGGCGGCTTTGCCATGCGCGACGGCGAACTGGCGCATGAGCCCCAGGGCAAGCCGGTGCGTTTCTGGGATACCTGAGCCTTGGCGGGAAGCCTGAGGGCGACCTGCGTTGTGTTGGCGCTCTGCACCTTTCTGGGAGCATGTGCGACAGGTACGCCGCCGGGATCACTGGCCTCGTCAAGCTCAGACGTTTCGCCGGGATTGTCACAGGCCTCAGGGAACTCGCTGTCGAACGAGCAGGTTTACGGGCGGCTAAACAACTCGCCCCAGGTCCTGGTCGGCCGGACCGCCCGGCACGACGGCATGTTCTATGTCGTGGTCGCGAGCCAACCCGGACTGGCCGATGTCATGTTGCGGTATCTGCTGGATGATGACGACGCAGCGGCGGCTGAGGGTTTCGACAGGCTCACGGCGAGCGGCATCGATCTGGACCTTGAGATGGTCTGCATCGGGACGTTTTCTGAGGAACTCACGGAAAGCGGATCGCAACAGGGCGTCTTTCGATGTGAGCCCGGGCCCCAGGACATGGTGGGCGTCATGAAGCGTTACGATGGCCAGCCGGACTATGTGCTGGGCAAGTCGGTCTATCATGACGACAGCATCGCGGTGATGATTGGCGGCACAAAGACCGAGTTCGGATCGTTCGCGGCCAGAATCCTCCACGACCGCCTGAACGCCGGGCGGCTCACCTGGCCGCTGGAGACCTACTAGAGCGCGCTACTTCTGCGCACCCGGCGGGATCAGCGTGTCCTTCATGGAGGAGAAATCGACCATGGTGTGCTCGCGGTAGGCCGGGCGCTCCTTGAGGCGGGCGTACCAGGCTTCCACGTTGGGCAGGCTGGGCCGCGCGATGTCCATCTCGAAGTAGCGGTAGAGCGACATGCCGAGCGGAATGTCTCCCATGGTCAGTCGGTCGCCGGCGATGAAGCCGCGGCCCTCCAGGTGGGCATCCACCGTGGCGTAGTGGCCGCCAAGGCGCTTGATGGCGGCTTCGTTGGCGGCCTTGTCGCGGTACTGCTCGGGCGTGCGATAGACGCCGAAGAACACGGCGACCCAGTCGCGCAGCAGGGTGGTCTGCTGCCAGTCCATCCACATGTCGGCGATGGCGCGCTGGTTGGGGTCCTCCGGCCACAGGCCGCCGGCATCGTGCTTGGACGCCAGGTGGCGGACCATGGCATTGGATTCCCACATTACCAGGTCGCCGTCGATCAGGGTCGGCACCACGCCGTTGGGGTTCAGCTTCACATAGTCGGGCTTGTCCAGGCCGCCGAAGGCGCCGCCCAGGTCGACCCGCTCGTGCGCCAGGCCCAGTTCGCCGATGGTCCACATCACCTTCTGCACGTTCGACGAGGTTGCCCGTCCCAGCACCGTCAGCATTGCCGATCTCCCTTGTCGTGTTGACGCCGGCCACGATGGCGTGTCGGCTGATCCCGGTCCAGTCACGTTGCCGCGCGGAGGCGGCCTGCGCCATGTTGATACGTCCGCTTGATGACAGTCGCTGCCACCTGGGCGAAGGCCCGCTCTGGGATGTCGGGCAGCAGGCCCTCTACTGGGTCGACAGCCTGGCGCCCGCGCTCTACCGCCACGACTGGGCCTCCCGCACGACCCGGCGCTGGGACCTGCCGGGCGCCAGCGTCGGCAGCCTGGCGGTGCGCCGCAGCGGCGGCCTGGTGCTCGCCATGGACCAGGGCTTCCACGCCTTCGACCCCGAAAGCGGCGCCACAAGCCTGCTCTGCGAACCCTTCGCCGGTCGCGACCTGGTCCGCTTCAATGACGGCAAGGTCGATCCGGCCGGGCGCTTCCTTTCCGGCGGCATGCACGGCGCGGTGGGCGAGGGCACCGGGCCCGAGCCGGTCTGCGACATGGTGAGCCTGGGAGCAGACGGCACGATCACCACCCTGCTGGGCGGCTTTGGCTGTTTCAACGGCCCCTGCTTCAGTCCGGATGGCCGCACGCTCTATGTCGCCGGGCGCGGCGATCTCTTCACCATCGAGGCCTTCGCCTACGATCCCGCCAGCGGTGCGCTGGGCGAGGGGAGGGTGCTGATCGACGGCATCGACCCGGACGGCTGTACGGTCGATGCGGAGGGTTTCCTCTGGTCGGCGCAGTTCGGCGCGGGCGAAGTCCTGCGTATCGCCCCCGACGGCCGCATCGATGCGCGCATCGCCCTGCCGGGCCAGATCACCGCCAGCGTCATGTTCGGCGGACCCGAACTGGATCTCATGTTCGTCACGACTCTCGGCCGGCCGTTCTGGGGCGTGGAGCCCACGGAGACTGACGCCGGCGCGGTCTTTGTCGTAGAGGGCAGTGGCTTTCGCGGACTGCCCGAGCACCGCTTCGCAGGTTGAGAACCATTCACAATGGCCGATTGACCCCGGCCACAGTGAGGCCATAATCCCGCTTTGGGGCGACCGGCCCGCGAACACGCAGCAAGCGGCGTCGGATCGGTCTCGATTGGGAGGAACCATGCATTCTCGTCTTTTCACGCTGGCCGCCGGCGCAGCGCTTACGCTGGTGCTCGCGACGGCACAGGCACAGGCCGATAAGACCCTGGTCTATTGCTCGGAGGGCAGCCCCGAGGGCTTCTACCCGGCGCTCTACACCTCGGGCACGACCTTCGATGCCACCTCGCGCACGATCTACAACAAGCTTGTGGAGTTCGAGCGCGGCTCCACGCAGGTCGTGCCGGGCCTGGCCGAGAGCTGGGAAATCTCCGACGACGGGCTGGAATACACCTTCCATCTCCGCAGCGGGGTCAAGTTCCAGAGCAGCGACAGCTTCACCCCGACGCGTGATTTCAACGCCGACGACGTGGTCTTCAGCTTCATGCGCCAGTGGGATCCCGAACACCCCTACCATCTGGTTTCGGGCGGCTCCTACGAGTACTTCAGCGGCATGGACATGCCCAACATCATCAAGTCGATCGAGAAGGTCGACGACATGACGGTGAAGTTTACGCTCAGCCAGCCCGAGGCGCCGATGATCGCGAACCTCGCGATGGACTTCGCCTCGATCGTCTCGGCCGAATATGGCCAGGCCATGCTCGATGCCGGCACGCCGGACGCCTTCGACCAGAACCCGATCGGTACCGGCCCATTCCAGATGGTGCGCTACGTTCCAGACGAGCGCATCGACTACGTCGCCTTCGACGATTACTGGGCCGGCCGCGCCGCGATCGATCGTCTGGTCTTCCTGATCACGATCGATGCCACGCAGCGCTACAACAAGCTGCTGGCCGGCGAATGCCACATCATGCCCTATCCCAATCCCGCCGATGTCCAGGCCATGATGGACAATCCCGACATCACGGTCATGGAACAGGCGGGCCTCAACGTCGGCTACCTCGCCATGAACGTCGAGCACGCCCCGTTCGACGACGTGCGGGTGCGCCGCGCCGTCAACATGGCGATCGACCGCGATGCGATCATCGATGCGGTCTATCTGGGTGCAGGCGTCAAGGCCAAGAACCCGATCCCGCCGACGATCTGGTCCTACAACGACGCGGTCGTGGACTACGAATACGATCCCGAGGCGGCCAAGGCCCTGCTCGACGAGGCCGGTGTCCAGGATCTCAGCGTCACCCTCTGGGCGATGCCGGTGCAGCGGCCCTACAATCCTAACGCTGCCCGTATGGCCGAACTGATGCAGGCCGATCTTGCCGAGGTCGGCATCACCGCCGAGATCGTCACCTACGAATGGGGCGAGTATCTGGAGCGTTCGTCCAAGGGCGAACACGACATGGTCCTGCTCGGCTGGACCGGCGACAACGGCGATCCCGACAACTTCCTCAACGTTCTTCTGGGTTGTGCGGCGGCCAAGGACGGCCCCAACCGCGCCCGCTGGTGCGACGAGGACTTCGAGGCGCTGATCTCGCAGGCCAAGCAGATCAGCGATGTCGATCAGCGTACCGATCTCTACGAACAGGCCCAGGTCGTGTTCAAGGATCAGGCCCCCTGGGTGACGATCGCCCATTCGGTGGTCTTCATGCCCATGACCAACAATGTGCAGAACTATCTGATCGATCCGTTCGGCGGCCACGTGTTCTACGGCGTCGATCTGGCTGAATAACGGACCGCGGGGGCGCTCCGGTATGCGGGCGGCAGGCGCAAGATTGCCTGCCGCCCGCATCGTTTCAGGCATGCCATGCTGAAGTTCTTCTTTCGCCGCGCCAGCCTCGTCATCCCGACTTTCCTGGGGGTGACGCTGCTGACCTTCGCGCTCGTCCGCCTCGTTCCCGGCGACCCGCTGGAGATGATGGCGGGTGAGCGCGGCCTGACGCCCGAGCGCCATGCCGAACTGATGGCCCAGTACGGCTACGACAAGCCCCTGCTGGAACAGTACGGCCTCTATCTCTACGAGCTTGCCGGCGGCGATTTCGGCCGCTCCGTCGTTACCAAGAAGCCGGTCCTGCAGGAATTCTTCGAGCGCTTCCCCGCGACCGTGGAACTGGCCGTCTGCGCCATGTTTTTTGCCGTCCTCATCGGCCTGCCCATGGGCATTCTGGCGGCGGTGCGGCGGGGTACCGTGCTCGACTATGCGGTCATGGGCACGGCCGTCACCGGCTTTTCGATGCCGATCTTCTGGTGGGCGCTGCTGCTGGTCCTGTTCTTCTCGGTCAACCTGGGCTGGACGCCGGTCTCGGGGCGCATCTCCGCGCTCTACTGGGTCGATGCCCGTACCGGCTTCATGCTGATCGACAGCCTGCTTTCCGACGAGAAGGGCGCCTTCCGTTCGGCGGTCAGCCATCTCATCCTGCCGGCGGTGGCGCTGGGCACCATCCCGCTGGCGATCATCGCGCGCATGACCCGCTCCTCCATGCTCGAGGTCCTGAACGAGGATTATGTGCGCACGGCGCGAGCCAAGGGCCTTTCGCCCTTCCGCGTCGTCACCGTGCACGCCCTGCGCAATGCGCTGATCCCCGTCGTCACCGTTGTCGGCCTGGCGACCGGCATCCTGCTCGCGGGCGCCATCCTCACCGAAACCATCTTCTCCTGGCCGGGCATCGGCAAATGGCTGATCGAGGCCGTACGCCGGCGCGACTATCCCACCGTGCAGGGCGGTGTGCTGCTGGTCGCCACCATCATCATGCTGGTCAACCTCCTGGTCGACCTGCTCTACGGCGTCATCAACCCGCGCATCCGCCACGCTTCGGAGCGGACATGACCGACCGCACCCTCGATACGGCGCCGTCAAAGCCGCCCCATCCGCTGCAGGACATCTGGGCCGATTTCCGCCGCAACCGCGGCGCCATGGTCGGCCTGGCGCTGATCCTGATCGTCACCTTCCTCGCGGTCTTTGCCGATGTCGTCGCACCCTACGGCCCGGCCGAGCAGTTTCGCGATGCCTTCCTCTCACCCCCCGCATGGCTGGAGGGCGGCGATCCCCGCTTCCTGCTCGGCACCGACGATGTCGGCCGCGACATGCTCTCGCGCCTGATCTACGGCGCCCGCCTGTCGCTGCTGATCGGCGTGGTTGTCGTTACCCTGGCGCTTGCCGCAGGCGTCACCCTGGGCCTGTGCGCCGGTTTCTTCGGCGGCATTGTCGACATCGTCGTGATGCGCCTGATGGACATCATGCTGGCGCTGCCGGCCCTGCTGCTCGCCATCGTCATCGTCGCCATCCTGGGGCCGGGCCTGATGAACGCCATGGTCGCGGTGACGGTGGTCGTGGTGCCCCACTACGCGCGCCTGACCCGCGGCGCCGTGCTCTCCGAACTCGGTCGTGACTACGTCACCGCCTCGCGTGTCGCCGGCGCCGGGCCGTTGCGCCTGATGTTCGTCACGGTCCTCCCCAACTGCCTCGCCCCGCTCATCGTGCAGGCCACACTCGGTTTCTCCGGCGCCATCCTGGACGCTGCAGCGCTTGGCTTCCTGGGCCTGGGCGCGCAGCCGCCGACACCCGAATGGGGCTCGATGCTGGCCAACGCCCTGCAGTTCATCCAGCGCGCCTGGTGGGTCGTCACCTTCCCGGGGCTGGCGATCCTTGTCACGGTGCTTGCCTTCAACCTGATGGGCGACGGCCTGCGCGACGCCCTCGACCCCAAGCTCAAGAGGTAGCGCGATGCCTCTTGTGGAAATCCGCAACCTCTCCGTCCGCTTCGGCAGCCTCACCGCCGTCGACGGCATCGACCTGGTGCTGGAGGAGGGCGATGTCCTGGGCATCGTCGGGGAGTCCGGCTCGGGCAAGTCCGTCACCTCGCTTGCCCTGCTGGGCCTCATCGGCTTCCCCGGCGTCGTCACCGCCGACCGCATGACCTTTGCCGGGCGCGACCTGCTGCACGTCTCGCCGCGCGAGCGTCGCAGGATCGTCGGCAAGGACATGGCGATGATCTTTCAGGAGCCCATGACCAGCCTCAATCCCTGCTTCACGGTCGGCTTCCAGATCATGGAGCAACTCCGCGTCCACGAGGGGCTGGACCGGCGTGCCCGGCGTGCCCGCGCCATCGAACTGCTCGATCTCGTCGGCATCCCCGATGCCGCCTCACGCCTCTCTGCGTTCCCGCACCAGCTTTCGGGCGGCATGAACCAGCGCGTGATGATCGCCATGGCGATCTCCTGCAACCCGCGCCTGCTGATCGCCGACGAGCCGACCACGGCGCTCGACGTCACCATCCAGGCGCAGATCCTCGACCTGCTGCTCCAGCTCCAGCGCGAACGCGGCATGACCCTCATCCTCATCACCCACGACATGGGCGTGGTCGCCGAAACCGCGCGCCGGGTCGCCGTGATGTATGCCGGGCAGGTGATGGAGGAACGCGCCGCGATCAACCTCTTCACCCGACCGCGTCACCCCTACACCGCAGCCCTGCTGGAGGCGCTGCCCGAGCGCGCCCTGGGCAAGGGCCGGCTGCCGGCCATTCCGGGCACCGTGCCCGGCGTCTATGACCGCCCGCCCGGCTGCCTCTTTGCGCCGCGGTGCCGCCTGGCCGACGATGCCTGCCGCGCCGCCGTGCCGCCGCTGCTCGATGTCGCCGACGGCCGCGTGCGCTGCATCCGCCCGCTGGACGCCCCCATGCCGGTGGAGAGCGCGCCGTGAGCGAGAAGCCCATCCTGGTCGCCCGCGATCTCGCCCGTTTCTACACCGTGCGGCGCGGCGCCTTCCGCAAGCCCGCCACGGTGAAGGCGCTGAACGGCGTCTCCTTCGAGCTCTATCGGGGCCGCACCCTGGCGGTGGTCGGGGAATCAGGCTGCGGCAAGTCGACGCTCGCCCGGCTTGTCACCATGATCGAGAAACCGACCTCGGGCAGCCTGGAGATCGAGGGCCACGACATCGCCACCGCCGGCAAGCGCGACGTCGAGGATCTGCGCGAGGAGGTCCAGATCGTCTTCCAGGACCCTTATGGTTCGCTCAATCCGCGCCGCAAGGTCGGCGACATCCTGGGTGAGCCGCTGGCGATCAACCGCGCCATGAGCCGCACCGAGCGCCGCGAGGCCGCGCGCGCCATGATCGAGAAGGTCGGCCTGCGCCCCGAGCACATCGACCGCTACCCGCACATGTTCTCGGGCGGCCAGCGCCAGCGCATCGCCGTAGGCCGCGCGCTGATGCTGAACCCGAAGATCGTCGTCGCCGACGAGCCGGTCTCGGCCCTTGACATCTCGATCCAGGCCCAGGTCTTGAACCTGCTTTCGGACCTGCAGCAGGAATTCCAGCTCGCCTATCTCTTCATCAGCCACGACCTCTCGGTCGTGCGCCACATCGCCGACGACATCATGGTGATGTACCTGGGCCGTCCGGTGGAGCAGGGCGAGGGTGCGGTCGTTTTCGCCGAGCCGCGCCACCCCTATACGCGCGCCCTGATGGCCGCCACACCCCGTGTCGATCCGCGCCAGCGCGCCGAGCGCGTCATGCTGAAGGGCGAACTGCCAAGCCCCCTCAATCCCCCCAGCGGCTGCGCCTTTCACACCCGCTGTCCGTTTGCGACATCGCTGTGCAGCGCCGAGCGCCCCGAACTGCGCCCCGTCGCCGGCCGCCTGGTCGCCTGCCACCACGCTGAACATTTAGAAAATAGCAGATAGAAAATAGAGAGCTGCGGCCGAAAGGCTCGCACCCCTATTTCCTAACTCCTCTTTTCTCTTTTCTCTTTTCTCTTTTCTATTTCCTAATTTTCCGGCCCCGCCGGCACCGGCCCCGTCGGGGGATAGCTGCCGTCTTCGTCGTGCAGTTCGTTGCCGTGGAGCGGCGGGTTGAAGATGCTCAGCACATGGGAGTCCTCGGCGATCCGCACATGATGGCGGTCCCTGGGGCCGACGGCGAAGATGCTGCCGGTGCCGATGTCGTGGGTCTTGCCCGTGGCGTGGTCGGTGACCACGAGCAGGCCATCGAGCACGATGTTGGCCTCCCAGTGGTTCTTGTACCAGAGTGCCATTTCCTGGCCCTTCCGGAAGCGCACGTCCGAGAGGGTGAAACCCAGCCCGTCCGGCGCGGTCAGCAGGCGCGCCCAGCGCGGCGAGCCGCCCTCCTTGACCACGACATGGCCGGCGGCCTCGGCGTCCTTCCAGGTGCGCACGAACATCGCCGGCTGTCCGGGCGGGATCTCGCCGCCGGGCGGATAGCTGCCGTCTGCATCGTGGCTCTCGCCGCCCTGCAGCGGCGGGTTGAAGACGCTGATGATGCGGAAGCCTTCGCCACCGGCGTTCTCCAGGCGGTGGCGGTCGGTCGGGCCGACGCAGTAGAGCATGCCGGGTTCAAGCTGCCAGACCTGGCCGGTGGTCAGGTTTTCCAGCGTGCCCGTGCCCTGGCGCACGTAGTTCGCCTCCCAGTGGTTCTTGTACCAGAGGGTCGCGTTGCCGCCCGGCGCGCCGCGCGCCTCCGAAAGCGAAAAGCCGATGCCGTCGGAGCGGTTGATCATGCGCAGGGCGCTCGACCTGCCCTGGTTGATGGCGATCAGGCGATCGCCGCTCTCCATCTCCTCGAGCGTGCGGACCAGCATGGTGTTCTCCTCGGTGTCAGGTTTGCGGCCCCGGCGGCAGCGGGCCGGTGGGGGGATAGGCGCCGTCCTCGTCGTGCACCTCGGTGCCCGAAAGCGGCGGGTTGAACAGGCTCACGATGTGGAAGTCGCGCACCGCCTTCAGCGTGTGGCGGTCGTCGGGCCCCACGGCATACATCATGCCCGGCGTCAGCTTCAGTACCTCGCCGGTGCCGTGGTGGTGCAGTTCGCCCTCGCCGCCGAAGACATAGTTGCCTTCCCAGTGGTTCTTGTACCAGAGGTTGGCTTCGCTGCCGTCCTGGAAGTGAACGTCCGACCAGGTCAGTCCCAGGCCGTCGGCATCCAGCAGATAGCGCAGCAGTTGCGAGCCGCCCTTGCTCGTCTTGGCGCGGCCCATGGCCTGCAGGTCCGCCGGGCGATAGACGAACATCGCCTCGTGCCCCGCGGGCGGCGGCGTGGCGCCGCGGGGATAATTGCCCTCCGCGTCGTGGCTTTCCGTACCGCTCAGCGCCGGGTTGAAGACCCCCAGCACCGTGCATTCGGTGAGGTCCGTGACGCGATGGTGATCGTTCGGACCGACGCAGTACATGTCGCCCGGCCCAAGTTCCCAGCTCCGCTTCTCGCCCGAAAGCTCCTCCAGCAGGGCGCGGCCGGAGATCATGTAGCTCGCCTCCCAGTGATGGCGGTACCAGATGGTATGCGGCCCGCCCTTGGGCGCGGTGACCACAGAGATCGAGAAGCCCAGCCCGTCGCCGGCCAGCAGCAGGCGCTGGGTGTTCGCCCCGCCGTGGGAGATGGCGGTGCCGTTGAGGTCGGTGCGCGTGCGGTGGAACATCGCTCAGATCCCTCCCGGGCCCGGCGGCACCGGCCCGGTTGGGGGATAGCCGCCCTTGTCGTCGTGCAGCTCGTCGCCGGCCAGCGGCGGATTGAAGATGCTGACCAGATGCAGGTCGCTGCCCGCCGTCAGGGTATGGCGATCCTCCGGCCCGACACAGTAGAGCAGGCCGGGCGCCAGAATCAGCGTCTCGCCGGTACCGTGATGGTCGATCGTGCCGCTGCCGGAAAAGACATAGTTGGCTTCCCAGTGGTTGCGGTACCACAGGTTGGAGACGACGCCGTCCCTGAAATGAACATCCGACCAGGCAAAACCCAGCCCGTCCTCGGCCAGCAGGTAACGCAGCAGTTCGGCGTTGCCGGAAGCGCTGGTCTTGGCACGGCCCCGCTGCTTCAGATCACCGGGCGTGACGACGAACATGGAAGGCTGCCCCGCCGGCACGTTGCCGGTGGGCGGATAGGTGCCTTCGCTGTCATGAGTCTCGTCGCCGTTGATCGGCGGGTTGAAGACGCTCATTACCGTCATCGGCGTCTGCGCGGTGACCCGGTGGCGGTCGGTCGGGCCGACGCAGTACATGTCGCCCGCCGTCAGGTCCCAGGTCCGCCCGCTCGCCACCTCTTCCAGGAGAAGCTCCCCGGCAATGACGTAGTTGGCCTCCCAGTGGTGCTTGTACCAGAGCTCGTGCGGCCCGCCGGCCGGCCCGGTGACGATCGAGAGCGAAAAGCCCAGGCCATCGCCTTTCGTCAGGGGCCGCGCCGCGCTCGCCTTTCCGTGGGAGATGGCGACGCCGCGCGCCGTGTCGATGCTGCGATGGAACATGGTGTCAGCTTCCTTTCGGTCCGGGCGGCACGGGGCCGGATGCGGCGAGCGTGCCCTCCGCGTCGTGAATCTCGTCGCCCCGCAGGGGAGGATTGAAGACAGAGATGAGGTGAAGGTCTTCCTCCGCGTGCATGGCGTGGCGGTCCTTGGGCCCGACGCAGTACATCATGCCCGGCTCCATCACCCAGCTCTCTCCCGTCGTCAGGTCCTCGACGCGGCCGCGCCCGGAGAGCACCACGTTGGCCTCCCAGTGGTGCTTGTACCAGAGCGTATTGCTGTTCCCCGCAGGCATGTGAACGTCGCTCAGCGTGATGCCGACATCGTCCTCCTGCGTCAGCATGCGCAGGGTCGTCGCCGAGTCCGCGGCGGCCGAGAGAAGGCGTCCGGCATCGCTCAGTTCCGTCACCGATTTGGCGAACATCTTGGGCTGGCCCGCCGGCACCGGCCCGGTCGTGGGATAACTGCCGTCGGCGTCATGCTCCTCCTCGCCCGACAACGCTGGGCAGAAGACGCTGACGATGTGGCAATCCCCGCTCGCCACCATGCGATGCCTGTCCCGCGGCCCCGCGACATAAAGCAGTCCCGGCTCCAGCCGCCAGGTGCGTCCGTCGTCGAGGTCGGTAACGGTGCCCGCGCCCGCCACGATGTAGTTGGCTTCCCAGTGATGCTTGTACCACAGCGTGAAATCCATCCCCGGCGCCAGCCGCACGTCCGACAGCGAGAACCCCAGCCCGTCATCCTTCGCCAGCATTCGGGTCGAGACAGTCTTGCCCTCGCACAGCACCTTCTGGCGCGGTGTGCCGGTCAGCTCCTTCAGGGTGCGTGCGAACATGGCGCTCTCCTAAACCCAGGCTTCCGGCACGGCTCCGCCCGGTGGATAGCCGCCCAGGTCATCGTAGCGTTCGGTGCCGACAAGCGGCGGGTTGAAGACGCTGAGCCAACGCACGCCGTTGCTGTTGCTCACACGGTGCTTGTCCTTCGGGCCGATGACGAAGAGGTCGCCGGGTTCCAGCGCGTGAGTCTTGCCGGTCGCCTTGTCGAGCACTTCGGCCGAACCCTCGACCAGGTAGTTCGCCTCGACATGGTGGCGGTACCACAGGTCGATCCCGAGGCCCGGCTTGGTCGTGAGGTCCGAGAGCGAAAGGCCGATACCGTCGGCGGCGAGCAGGGGACGGTGGACACCAGAGCTGCCGGTGCTGAGTTCGGTGCGCACATAGTCGCGCGGGCCGCGCACGAACATCGTCCTTCCGCCGTTGCCCCACCCTTCCGGCAGGGGCCCCGATGTTGCAAAGGCGCCATCCGCGCCCTTCTCCAGGATCAGGGCGGGCGTGAACATCGAGAAGGTCGTCCACGGCCCCTCGAAGGCGATGCTGTAGCGGTCGTCGGGACCGACGACGTAGAACGAACCCGGCTCCAGCGGCCATGTCTGCCCGTCCTCGCGCGTGATGCGGCCCGTGCCCTCCAGCACGTAGTTGCCCTTCACATGATGCGGGTAGTTCAGCGGCCCGGTCTCGATCGGTTCATCGGATTCGACCGTCGCAAGGGCAAAGCCGGTGCCTTCGTCCCGGGTCAGGTAGATCAGCGCGCGGGCGCCGGCGCCAAAGGGGGTCTCGCGGGCGCTGCCTGCGAGGTCGCGCTTGCGGATCACCAGCACCCCCGGACCTCCCAGGCTCGTGTTGTCGTCGCCGTCGGTACATGGGTGGCGTTCATGTTGCCTGCTTTCCGCGCGGGATCAATTTTTCGGCGTCATAGAACGGCAGCGCAACGGTCTCTCCCGGCACGGCGTCGGGGCCGCAGGCGACGTGGCGACCGGTCCAGTCGCCCGGGGCATCGAAGCGCGCATAGGCGACATGATGCCCCAGGAACGGCGAGAAAGCCGACGCGGTGATGCGCCCGGCCGGCTTGCCGTCGACCGCCAGAGTCATGCCGGCGGCGATCTCGGCCTGCGCTTTCAGGCCCACGAGGCGGGGCCGCCGGTCGGCGTCGACCAGTGCCTCGCGGCCGATGAAGTCTTCCTTGGTCAGGTCGACGAACTGTCCGATGCCCGCGGCAAAGGGTGTCATCGAGGGGTTCATGTCGGTGCCGTTGTCGAGGATGCCGCTTTCGATGCGGCGGATGTTCATGCACGACATGGAGGCAAAGCGCATCCCGTGGGGCTTGCCCGCCGCCATCAGGTGGTGCCACAGGGTGGCGTGGTCAGCGGTTTCCGGCACGTAGATCTCGAAACTCAGCTCCCCGGTCCAGCCGGTGCGGGTGATGAGCAGCGGCTGGCGCGCCATGGTCACCTGCGCGCAGGAGAAGTAGGGGAAGGGATCGGGCGCGCCGCCGTCGCAGAGGTCGGCGAGCACATCCATGGATTTCGACCCCTGTACCTGGAGCACCCAGTCCTCGGTGTCGACGATCTCGACATCGAAGCCCTTCTGGTGCGCCTTGAGCCAGCCGAAGATCTCGCCGTCGGCCAGCACGTAGCGGAAGTGGTCCTCGGCGAGGCGGATCAGCACGCCGTCCATCAGCACGCCGCCGTCATCGTAGCACATCAGACCGTAGCCGCAGCGCCCCACCTTCATTGCCGAGATGCGGCGGGTCATCAGGTGGTCGAGGAATCGCGCGGCGTCGGGGCCGACGAACTCGATGGCGTGCTCGGGCACGTCGAACAACGTCGCGGCCTTGCGCAGGTTGGCGTATTCGGCCTCCACGTCATCGTCGAGATAACCCGGGGACATGTGGCCGCTGTAGACCGAGAAGGATGCGTTGGGCCCGATCCGGTCCTCGTAGAACGGGATGAAGGGAGACGCGCGCAGACGTCCGAAACGCCAGGGGCGCACGGGCAGGCTGCGGCCTCGGCCGGTACGGGCGGTATGTCCAGTAGCCTGGTTTGTCATGTCCGCGTCCTTCAGCGCCAGGCCGCGGGGATCTCGCCCGTGGGCGGGTAGGCGCCGTCCGCGTCGTGGGTCTCGCCGCCGACAAGGGGCGGGTTGAAGATGCTCAGGATGTGGATGCCGTCCGTGTTGGTCACGCGGTGGCGGTCCCTGGGGCCCACGACATAGAGCGTGCCGGGCACCAGCGGCCAGGTCTTGCCGGTCGCCATTTCCATCACCTCGCCGCCGCCCGAAACCACGAAGTTGGCCTCGACATGGTTCTTGTACCAGAGCTGGCTTGCCCCGCCTGGCTTGGCGCGCAGGTCCGACAGCGTCATGCCGACATCATCGGCCTTGGTCAGGTAGCGCCTTGCTTCCGCCCGGCCTCCGCCCAACTGCACCACAGGAATGTCGGCGAGTTGCTTCACGAACATCCGCCGGCTGGTCGGGCTGCCGCCCGCCGGACCCCAGGCCTCAGGAATCTCGCCCGAGGGAGGGTAGCCGCCGAAGTCCTGGTGCTGCTCGTTGCCCTTGATCGGCGGGTTGAACAGCGAGATTACCTTGACGTCGCCCCGCAGCATGACCTCGTGGCGGTCGGCCGGCCCGACGACATAGAGGGTGCCGGGAGAGGCCGGCCAGCGTTGGTCTGTATCCAGGTTGTGAATCTCGCCCACGCCTTCCAGGACCAGATTGACCTCGATGTGGTTGCGGTAATGCAGGGGGAAACCGGAGCTGCCGCCGGGAATTTCCAGCGTCGAGAAGGAAAAGCCGCAGCCGTCCTCTTCCGCCAGGTAACACATGGCGTGGGCTTTGCCGCCTGCGACCATGCGGTCGCGGCCGGTTCCTGCGATATCCGCGATCGATTTCACCAGCATGGTCACATCCTTCCCTGTCCAGGTCACATGACAGCCTACCTGACAGGCTGCTGCAAGTCGCAGGTGGCCGTGCTAAATCTTGCCGTCCATGGGGACTATTCCCACAGTACGGAAAGGGCAGGGCGATGGAGCTTCGAAGCCAGGGTGACTACGTGATCGACGGCACGGAAACCGTTGCCGAGGGTGCCGACATGATGGTCTCCATCCTCACCCTGGGGGCCGGTCAGTCTGTCCCCTGGCACTATCACACCGAGATCACCGACAGCTTTGTCTGTCTGGAAGGTGAGCTTGTGGTGGAGACGCGGGCGCCGCGCGCGACCCATGTGTTGGCGCCTGGCCAGCGCTGCGCCGTCGGCCCCAGGACCGCCCACCACGTCCATGGCCGCGACGGCGCGGCCTGCCGCTTCCTGATTATCCAGGGGGTCGGCGTCTATGACTATGTGGCTGCAGGAGGCCAGGCCGGGTCTGCTTGACTCCCATCCCCGCGCCTCCGACAAGGTGCCGGGTGATCGCTGGAGTTGCCGATGTCGCACGAGGTCGAGACGATACCGCTGATGGCGCCCGGGCCGGGCACCAGCCGTGCGCTGACCGTGCATCGCTTCGGCACGCGTGGCCTCGGCCCTAAACTCTATTTCCAGGCGGCGCTGCACGCCGACGAGCTGCCCGGCACCCTGGTGCTCAATCACCTCATCGGCTGGCTGGCCAAGGCAGATGCACGCGGCGAGGTCATGGCCGACATCACCGTGCTGCCCTATGCCAATCCGGTGGGCCTGGCCAACCGCATCCACGGCTATCACCTGGGCCGCTACGACCTTGATGGCGACGGCAACTTCAACCGCTGGTATCCGCGCCTCTCCGAAAAGGTCGCCGACAGGATCGGCAATCGCCTTGGCGACGATGAAGCCGAGAACCGCGCCATGATCCGCGCCGCCGCGCTGGAGGTGGTGGAGGACTGGCAGGCCGAGGGTGAGGCCAACGTGCTGCGCAAGGCGCTGATGGCGCTCTCGGTCGATGCCGACATGATCTTCGACCTGCATTGCCACGGCGCCGCCGTGCAGTATGCCTACTTTCCTGAAGCGCAGTGGCAGGCCTACGGCGATCTCACTGCTGAACTCGGCTGCCGCGTCGTCCTGTTTTTTCCCACCGACGAGGGTTCGACCTTCGATGCCGTCGCCAGCGTGCTGATGCACGACCTGGCGGCCCGCTTCCCGGACCGCCCGATCCCGCCGCCGCCCTTCACCACGACCCTGGAGCTGCGCGGCCAGCAGGATGTCGGCGATGCCCTGGCCGAGGGCGATGCCCGCGCCATCCTGCGCTTCCTGCAGCGCCACGGCATGGTCGCGGGCGATCCCGGCCCGCCGCCCGAGCCCTTGTGCAAGCCGACGCCGCTGGAAGGTTCCGATACCCTTGTCGCGCCCTGCGCCGGGGTGATCTCCTACCGTGTGCCCCTGGGCGGAACCGTGAAGGCGGGCGATGTCGTGGCCGATATCGTCGATCCCGCCGTTGCCGATTTTGCCGCAGCGCGCACGCCGGTCGCCACACGCACCGGCGGCATCGTCTATGGCCGCAACGTCTCCATGCTGGTGAAGCCCGGCCAGAGCTTTGCGGTGGTTGCGGGCGATCACGCCCTGCCGCCGCCCGAGCTGCCCCTGATCGACCACTGAGGCGGCCGTGACCCACGTCACCGAACGTTTCGATCTGCCCACCGCCACTCTGGGTACCGGCCGGCACCTGCTGGTCCATCGCTTCGGCACGGCGGGCGCGCGGCCCAAGGCCTATCTCCACGCCGGGCTTCATGCCGCGGAGCTGCCCGGCATCGTCGTGCTCGATCATCTGCTCGACCGCCTGAGTGAGGCCGATGCCGCGGGGCAGGTGACGGGCGAGATCGTCGTCGTGCCGTTCGCCAATCCCATCGGCCTTGCCCAGCAGGTGCTGATGGAGGCCCAGGGCCGCTACGATCTCGACACCAACCGCAACTACAATCGGGGTTTCCCCGATCTGGTCGACGGCGTGCTCGAACGTATCGAGGGCCGCCTGGGCGAAGACGGCGCGGCCAATGTCGCCGTCGTGCGCGCGGCCATGGCAGAGACGCTCGCCGCCCGGCGCGACAAACGCGAGCCCGAGGTGCTGAAGGCGACGCTGATGCGCCTTTCTTTCGACGCCGACATCGTGCTTGACCTGCATTCGGCCTGGGAGGCGTTGCTCCACGTTCTGGTCAGCGACAGCAACTGGCCGGATGCAGAGGACCTCACTCGCCAGATGGGGGCCGAGGTCGTGATGATCGATCGTGGCAACCGCATGATGACCTTCAAGTCCGCCCATGTCCTGGTCTGGAAGGCGGTCGCGGCGGCCTGGCCCGGCCTGCCGGTGCCGCCCGGCGCGCTCGCCGCCGTGGTCGAGCTGCGCGGTCAGCGCGATGTCGACGACCATCTCACGCGCCCGGATGCCGACGGCCTGTTCCACTTCCTGCAACGGCGCGGCCTGATCGCCGGCCATCCGGGCCCGCTGCCCGAAGCGCTGTGCCCCGCCCGTTCCAGCAAGGGGTTGTGGCGCCTGTTCGCCGAAACCTTCGGCATCCTCGTCTATCACTGCGAGCTGGGCGATCGCGTGCGCGAGGGCGAAACGATCTGCCACATCGTCGACCCCGAGAGCCGCAGGCGCACGCCCGTGCCGGCGCCCATCGACGGCCTGCTCTACGCCCGCCGCAGCCATCGTTTCACCCGCCAGGGCCAGTACTTCTGCGCTATCGCCGGCGACATGCTGCACGAGACCGCGCCATGACCCATCGCATCGAGACCATCGCGCTCGATACGCCCTCGCCGGGCACGACGCGCCAGCTGATGGTCCACCGCTTCGGCCGCGGTGAAGGCCCGAAGGCCTACATCCAGGCTGCGATCCACGCCGGGGAGACACCGGCCCTGCTGGTGGCCCACCACCTGCTCGCTCTGCTCGAGAACGCCGACGTGCCGGGCGAGGTGGTGCTGGTGCCTTTTGCCAATCCCGTCGGTCTTGGCCAGCGGGTCCATGGCCGGCATCTGGGGCGCTACGACCTCGACAGCGGCGTCAACTTCAACCGCGACCTTCCGGACCTTTCCGAGGCGGTTGACGCTGCGGTGGGCGAGGGGCTGGGGAGCGACGCACCGATCAACGTCGCCATCGTGCGCGAGGCCATGGCCGAGGCGCTGGCCGGTCTGCGCATGGCGCGCGAGGGTTCGGTGCTGAAGGCGGCCCTGCTCGGCCTGGCCTGCGATGCCGACATCGTGCTCGACCTGCACTGCGCCCAGCGCGCCCTGCTGCATCTTTTCGTCGATGCCGGCCTGTGGACCCAGGCCGCCGAGCTGCATGCCGATCTGGGCTGCGCCGTCACCCTGCTGGAGAGCGACACCGGCAGCGGCACTGCCTTCGACCACGCCTGCACGGTGGTCTGGCGCACCCTGCAGGCGCGCCACCCGGACAAGGCCATTCCCGACGCCTGCCTGGCAGCCACCGTGGAGCTGCGCGGCTTCAGCGATGTCGATGAGGACGTCGCAGCGACCGATGCCGAAAACATCCTGCGCTTCCTGCGCCGCAAGGGCGTGGTGGCGGGCGATGCCGGGCCGCTGCCGGAAGCCGTCGGCGAGGCTTATCCGCTGGAGACCGTGGGTTTTGCCGATGCGCCGGCCACCGGGATCGTCACGTTCCGCGTGGCGCTCGGCGATCATGTCCGGCGCGGCGATGTGGTGGCCGAGATCGTCGATCCAGCCGCGCCCAGCGCGGCTGCCGCACGTACCCCCGTCACCAGCCCCACGGACGGCCTGGTCTATGAACTGGCCGACAGCCGCTTCCTCTGGGCCGGGCAGACCGTGTGCCATGTCGCGGGACGCGAACCCCTGGCGGATCAGCGCGCCAACCTGCTGGGCGACTAGGGCAGGGGCAGACCGGGCAGGTGGCGGGCGATCAGCGCTGCGAAGCTGCCATCCTCCCGCATCTGCGCCAGCGCGGCCTCGACCTCGGCGGCGGCTGCCGGATCGTGGGAGAGCGCCAGCGCAAGGCCATCGTCCTCCACCGCGATTCCCGGTCCCGCGAGCACCACGCCCTGGCCCAGCGGCGCATTGAGCAGGTCGCGCCACAGGATCAGGCCGTCGCCGAACACGGCATCCACGCTGCCGGTGTGGAGCGAGAGGAACATCTCCTCGTCATCGGCAAAGCGCTGCAGCCGTTCCAGGGGCAGGTGCGCCTCCAGCCACAGCGCGTGCGGCGTGCCGCGTATGACGCCGATCATCGCGCCGTCGTCCGCGAGCGGATCGCCCGCCCCCGCCGCATGGGCGAGCACCGCGTGCTGGGCCAGCAGCGGCAGGTAGGGCGAGCTCGCCGCGGTCCCCTGGCTGGCGAGCGTCACGGTCGAAAGCCCGCCGAAGCCGATGGCATAGCGGCCCTCGCGCAGACCGGAGATCAGATCGCTCCAGTCCGTCGCGACGACCAGGGTACAGCCATCCTCAAGGCGCGCGCACAGCGTCGCCACCAGATCGGGCTCGAGCCCGCCCAGGTGGCCGTCGTCCTGCACCACCGCTAGCGGCGGCTGTCCGCTGAGGCCGGCCACCACCACCGGCTCTGCGGCGGCGGGGCGGTCGGCTGCCAGCAGGGCGAGCAGCAGGAGGAGGGTACGCATCGCCCATTCTAACGCCGCGTCCGTCTCTGTGCTAAGCCGGTCGGATCAGCGGGGAGGGTGCGATGGCGGCGGTGTACGATTTCACGGGGAAAACGGCGGTGGTGACCGGAGGGGCAAGCGGTATCGGCCTTGCTTGCGCCCGGCGTCTCCACGAGGCGGGTGCGCGCGTTGTCCTGTGGGACCGTGACGCGGCCGGGCTTGATGCTGCCGTGTCCGGTCTGGGCGAGGGGGTCGAGGCCATGGCCGTGGACGTCACCGACGAGGCCGCGGTCGCCGCTGCGGCCGATCAGGTGGCAAGCAGCGGCTCGGCGCAGATTCTCGTCAACAGCGCCGGCATCGGCGGCAGCGGCCAGCCGGTCTGGGAAGTCGACGTCGCGCTCTGGCGGCGCATGATCGAGATCAACCTCACCGGGCAGTTCCTCGTATGCCGTGCCCTGGCGCCGGGCATGATCGCTTCCCGTTGGGGCCGCATCGTCAACATCGCCTCGGTCGCAGGCAAGGAGGGCAACCCCAACGCCGCGGCCTACAGCGCGTCCAAGGCCGGTCTCATCGGCCTCACCAAGTCCCTGGGCAAGGAACTGATCGGCACCGGCGTGCTCGCCAACTGCGTCTGCCCCGCCGTCATCGAAACCCCGATGATCCATCAGGTGACGCCCGAGCAGATGGTCTACATGACGGCGAAAATACCCATGGGCCGCCTCGGCCAGCCCGACGAGGTCGCCGCCCTGGTCGCCTGGCTCTCCAGCGAGGACTGCAGCTTCTCGACCGGCGGCGTCTACGACATCTCCGGCGGCCGCGCGACTTACTGAGGCAGACGGGCGGCGCTACGCGCCTACACCGGGATCGGCGTGAAGTCGAAGTTGGGGCTGTCTAGGATGGCCCGGCGGCCGCCCAGTTCGGCGATCTTGGCTTCCTGGTCGGCGAAGGCCTGCGCATTCACCGCGTCGATGTCGCAGATTTCCGACAGCTTCGCCGCGCACATGGCGCGAACGTCTGCGTGCTCGGGGCTTTCGCCCAGATCGATCGCCTCGTGCGGATCGCTCGCCAGATCGTAGAGCTCGGGCGGGTAGCCCGGATAGGCGTTGTACTTCCAGTCGCCGACGCGGACCATGAACATGGCCGTGATCGAACCGCCGTCGTGGTACTCGCTGAGCACGCAGCGTCCGTGGCGCGCGCCGTTGGCGATGGCGACGAGATCGCGGCTGGGCAGGGCGCGGTCGCTTTCGGAGAGACCCAGCCCGCTGGCCTCCAGCACCGTGGCATGAATGTCGACCAGGGAGACCTGCTCGTCCTCCACCCGGTGCCCGCCGGGCACGCCGGGCCCCGCGACCACCATGGGAATCGCCGCGGATTCCTCGAACATGCAGCACTTGGTCCAGATGCCGTGGTTGCCGACGCAGTCGCCGTGGTCGCTGGTGTAGATGATCAGGGTGTTTTCCAACTGCCCGCTCGCCTCCAGTGCGGCCAGCACGTGGCCGATCTGGCGGTCGAGGAAGGAGACGAGGCCGAGGTAACTCGCCTTGGCGACCAGCCGCGTGTGATCGTCGAAATAGTCGTCGTAGTTCATGTAGGCGCGCATCGCCGCGACCACCGGGTTCTTCGCCATCTCCCCGGGTTTGTTGAGGCGCGGCGGTTCCAGGCTGTCCAGCGGATAGAGGTCGTAGAACTGCTGGGGCACGATCAGCGGGTAGTGCGGGGAAACGAAGGAAGCATAAAGCGTCCACGGTTTGTCGAGACCCGGCGCCACCTTGGTCAGCCAGTCCACCATCTCGCGCTGCACCCGCATGTCGTAGCGGTTGTAGTCGCACAGGCCCGGCCCGATCTCCTCGACGAAATGCGCTGCGGCTCCCCAGGGCGAACCGTCGCGGCCGAGCAGCCCGCGCGTCCAGCCCAGGCCGCCCTTGACGTGGAGCGGCACGATCTCCTCGTCGAAACCGTTGTCGTCCTCTTCCGAGCGGTAGTGCAGCTTGCCGACCGAGACGCTGCGGCGGCCGCTCTCCTTCAGGCGATGCCCCCAGCCTTCGATGGAGCCGTCATAGGGCTGGGCGTTGGACCAGCAGCCGGTCTGGTGCACCCAGCGGCCCGTGGCCAGACTGGCGCGCGCGGGCACGCAGATGGGCGAGGGGGTGTAGGCCCTGGTGAACACCGTGCCGCGCGCGGCAAGCACGTCGAGGTTCGGCGTCTGTGCAATGTCGCTGCCGTAGAAACCAGCCATGTCGCGGGCGTGTTCGTCGGAGACGATGACGAGAACATTGCAGCCGTCCATCGCGTCCTCCTTCAGGAGCGGGCACGCAGGGCGTCGCGCACTGCGGTGGCCGGGTCCTCCCGCTCGCGCAGGTGGCCCGACAGCCGGTGCTCAACGATGCGGAAAATCCACAATACGCCATAGGTGACGGCCAGGTACATGAGGCCGGCGGTGATGTAGATCTCGTAGACGTCGAAGGTGCGCGCCACGATCGTGCGCGCCACGCCGGTCAGGTCGAGCAGGGTGATGATCGAGACCAGCGAGGTCGACTGGAAAAGCTGGATGACCTCGTTGGAATAGGCAGGCAACGCCAGGCGCAGCGCCTTGGGCAGGATGATGCGCCGGTAGAGCAGCCAGCCCGACATGCCGCAGGCCCGCGCCGCCTCGACCTCGCCATGGGGCACGGCCTGGATGGCGCCGCGGAAGATCTCGGCGGTGTAGGCCCCGGTGTTGAGCACCAGGGTGAGCAGGGCGCAGAAATAGGGCTCGCGGAACAGGTGCCAAAGGCCGATCTGCGTCAGTTCCTCGCGGAACTGGCCGCTGCCGTAGTAGATCAGGAAGATCTGCACCAGCAGCGGCGTGCCGCGGAAGAAGAAGATGAAGGCGATGACCGGGGCACGCACGAAGACGTTGCGCGAAACCCGCATCATGGCCACCGCGACCGCCAGGCAGAAGCCGATCAGCAGGGCGTAGGCGGTGAGTTCGATCGTCAGCCAGAGGCCGCCGAACATGGCGGGCAGGCTGTCGATGATGACCTGGGTGTCCATGGCGTCAGGCCCTCCTGACGCCGCGGTTGGCCCAGCGTTCGATCTGCTGCTGGCCGACCATGGAGACCGCGGTGATGCCGAGATACATCATCGCCGCGACGAAGAAGAAATCGAACGGCAGCTTGGTGACACCCATCGCGATGAAGGACTTGCGCATCAGGTCGTCGAGCTGGATGACCGAGACCAGCGCCGTCGCCTTGATCAGCACCATCCATACGTTGCCGAGACCCGGCAGGGCAAAGCGCCAGATCTGGGGCAGCATGATGCGCCGGAAGGCCAGTCCCCTGGACATGCCGCAGGCATAGGCCGCCTCGACCTGGCCCTTGGGCACCGCCAGGAAGGCGCCGCGGAATACCTCGGTGGCAAAGGCGCCGTAGATAAACCCCAGGGTGAGCACCCCGGCGGTGAAGGCATTGAAGTCGACGCGGATGTCGTGGCCCAGGCGCGCGGCCAGCGCCTGCAGCAGGGTCGGCGTGCCGTAGAACACGATCAGCAGCAGCAGCAGCTCGGGGATGCCGCGGATCACGGTGGTATAGGTGTTGGCCGCCAGTCTGGCCGCGGGGTTGCGCGCCAGCTTGCCCCAGGCCCCCAGCAGACCCATGACGATCGCCAGCAGCAGGGCGCAGACACCGACCTCCAGCGTCGTGGCGAGCCCCTCCCAGAGCATCCAGCCATAGCCCTTCAGGTCGAACATGGGCAGCTCCGCCAGGAAAACGAAGGGGGCGCCGCGGCCACCGGGATCTGGTGGCGCACGACGCCCCGGTCACGCATTACGTCAGGCTCATTCGCCGTAGACGTTGAAGTCGAAGTACTTGTCGTTGATCGCCTTGTAGGTGCCATCGGCCAGAATCTGGGCCAGGGCGGCGTTCAGCGCGTCCTTCAGTTCGGTGTCTTCCTGGCGCACGGCGATGCCGGCACCGTCGCCGAACCACTGCGGATCGGAGTAGTCGGGCCCGACGAAGTTGAAGCCCTGACCCATGTCGGTCTGCAGGAAGCCCTCGTCCAGCGCCACGGAATCGGCAAGCACCAGGTCGACGCGGCCGTTGGCCAGATCGAGATTGGCCTCGTCCTGGGTCGCGTAGCTCATCAGGCCGACATCGGGGAAATTGTCCTTGATGAAGTTCTCGTGGATCGTCGCGCGCTGCACGCCGACCTTCAGGCCGGACAGGGCGGCGTTGGCGGCAGCCGTGTCGGGCGGGATCTCGGTCATGAAGTCCTCGGCCGCGATGAACTTGGCCGGCGTGTTGTAGTACTTGTTGGTGAAGGCGACGACCTCGGCGCGCTCTGCCGTGATCGACATCGAGGCGATGATGGCGTCGTATTTCTTGGCGAGCAGGCCGGGGATGATGCCGTCCCAGTCCTGAACGACGAATTCACAGGTGAAGCCTGCGGCATCGCACAGGGCATTGGCGATATCGACGTCGAAGCCCTGCAGGTCGCCGTTCTCGTCGATGTAGTTGAACGGAGGATAGGCGCCCTCCGTGCCGATCAGCACCACGTCCTGGGCCGTTGCCTGCTGGGCAAAGAGGCCGGAGACGGTGAGTGCCAGTGCGGCAGCGAACATTTTCTTCATGGTCTTGCTCCCTTGTTGCGAGCCCCGTGCAGGGCTCCCCGCGTTCGTCGGTGCGGCCGGTCTTCAGGCGGTCAGATTGCTCGCCAGGAATTGCCGGAACCGCTCCGATCTGGGGTTGCCGAACATCTCGTCCGGCGGCCCCTGAACCTCGATCCTGCCTTCGTGCAGGTAGATGACCTCGTTGGAAACCTCGCGCGCAAAGCCGATCTCGTGGGTGACCACGATCATGGTGCGGCCCTCGTCGGCAAGCTGGCGCATGACACGCAGCACCTCGCCGACCAGTTCGGGATCAAGGGCGCTGGTCGGTTCGTCGAACAGCATCACGTCGGGCTCCATGGCCAGGGCGCGCGCAATGGCCGCGCGCTGCTGCTGGCCGCCCGAAAGATGGGCCGGGTAGTAGCTCGCCCGGTCGGCAAGGCCGACCTTCTCGAGTGTGGCGTGGGCAATCTCAAGCGCCTCGGCGCGGGATTTCTTCAGCACATGGATCGGCGCCTCGATGACGTTCTGCAGCACCGTCATGTGGGACCACAGGTTGAACGACTGGAAGACCATGCCGAGGCGCGAGCGGATGCGGTCGACCTGCTTGCTGTCGGCCGGCACGGTCTCGCCGCGCCGGTTCCTGGTCATCGCGATCAGCTCGCCGCCGACGCTGACCTCGCCCGCATCGGGTATCTCCAGAAGATTGATGCAGCGCAGGAAGGTGCTCTTGCCCGAGCCGCTGGCGCCCAGCATGGCGATGACATCGCCTTCCTGCGCGGTCAGCGATACCCCCTTCAACACTTCCACGGAACCAAACGACTTGTGGACATCCGTTGCCACAAGCGCCGGTTGCCGAGCCACCGCCTGTGCGGCTGCAGCCATCTTGCGCCCCTCTCGCGGTCGTTTGAACGCGACCGTCTTACCCGGCGCTATACAAGCCGCTTCCGGGGCGCTTGGCAAACGTCCTGCTCGAGAGATTGAACCGCTGTTCAACCAGGCTGTTCAATCAGGCGATGGAATCCAGCGCCCTGATCAGCCGGTCGACCTCGGCCGCCGTGTTGTAGTGGACGAAGGAGCAGCGCACGGCGCCGTCCTCGGGATCGATGCCCATGGCCTTCAGCACGCGCGGCGCATAGAAGTCGCCGGCGTTGGCGGCAATGCCGGCGGCGTCCAGATGGGCCATCACCGCCTGCGAGGACATGCCCTCGACCGTGAAGCTGAAGGTCGGGGCACGGCGGTCGTGATCGGGATCGGTGCGGCCCAGCAGCTTGATGCGCGGGTTGGAGGCGACGTAGTCGAGGAACCT
This sequence comes from uncultured Rhodospirillaceae bacterium, assembly GCA_937880925.1. Classification (GTDB taxonomy): domain Bacteria; phylum Pseudomonadota; class Alphaproteobacteria; order SP197; family SP197; genus CALGGB01. The sequence goes on from CALGGB010000095.1 coordinate 43,325, forward strand.
GCGCGACAGGTTCTCCTCGTGCGTGGCGATCAGCTTGTAGACCTGCCGGATGCGCCCGTGCAGGTCGTTGGCCGGTTCCTCCAGGTGGTGGGCGGCCAGGGCCTCGAAGTATTCCCCGATGCCGACGCAGCCGGCGGTCAGCTCGTGGTTCGGCGCGCCGGGGTTCATCTTCAGCGGCAGGTTGTCCTCGCCGTGGAAGTAGAAGTACTGCCCCTTGGCCTTCAGCAGCAGTTCCTTGCGCCCGTACATCACGCCCAGATGCGGACCGAAGGTCTTGTAGAGGCTGAAGAGGTAGAAATCGACGTCCAGCGCCTTCACGTCGACGCAGCCGTGGGGTGCGTAGGCGACGCCGTCGACGCAGACCAGGCCGCCCACGGCATGGACCGCATCGGCGATCTGCTTCACCGGATTGGGACCGCCCACGACGTTGGAGCAGTGGGAGAAACACACCAGCCGCGTTTTCTCGCTGAGCATGGGTTTCAGCGTCTCCAGCTCCAGCTCGGCGGTCTGCGGATTGACCTGCCATTCGCGCACCGTGATGCCGAATTCCTCCAGGCGCCGCCAATGGCCGTTGTTGGCCTCGTGGTCGAGGTTGGTGACGATCAGTTCGTCACCCGGCTTGAACCAGCCGCGCACGCCCGCGGCCAGCGCGATGACATTGCGCGTCGTGGAGGGGCCGATAACCACCTCCTCGGGCTCGGCGTTCAGCATGGCGGCCACGGTCCTGTGACCCTGCGCCATGCGCCGGCTCGCCTCGCGCGCGATGGGCGAGCCTTCGCCGGGCTGCACCTGGCACTCGGTCATGTAGTCCTTCACCCGGTCGATCACCGTATGCGGCACCAGCGAGCCGCCTGCGTTCTCCATGAACGCCCAACCGTCGTTGAGCGCGGGAAAGAAGGAACGGACGAATGTGAGATCGAGCGGCTTGTCGGCCATGGAGCACCCCCTGCTGAAGCGCTCCGTTGTAGTGGCTGAGGCCGCGCCGTCAATCCATGGCGTCAGTCGATGAGGATGCCATCCCAGGGCCAGCGGTAGGTTTCGCCCAGGCCCTTGAGGACTGCCGCGGCAATGGCCCCGCCGTTGGTTCCGCCGGTCATCACCACTGCGCCCTGGCCTGTGGCGGGGAAAAACACCATGTAGCCGCTGTACCCTGCGCCGCTGCCGCTCTTGTGCAATGCCAGACTGCTGCCTTCGCCGGCAAGGGCAAAACCCAGGCCCCAGGGGCCACCGTTCTGGCGCGTCAGCATCTGGCCGGCGATCGCGGAGCCGAGCAGATCGCCCCGGCCCGCGTGCGCTTTGCCCAGGGCAATCAGGAATGCGGAAAGATCGGCCGGGGTCGACCAGAGCCCGGTGGCGGCGCGCGCAGGCCGGTTCATCCAGCCACCGGGGATCGGGTTGCCTCGGCCGTCATGCCCGGGTGCGGCAATGACCGCCAGGGTATCGCCGGCCGGCTGCTCGAAGCTGCTGGCGGGCATGTCTGCGGGGACCAGGACGCGCGCCCGCGCGAGCTCACCGAAGTCGACGCCCGTCGCGCCCTGCATGGCGACCTCCAGCACGACAAAGCCGCTGTCGGATACGGCAAAGGCTGTGCCGGGCGCGCTGATGATCCTGAGCGGTGGCGAATTGGCCGGCGGCGCTCCCGCCAGGATCTGGGCAAGCGTCGGCAGGGGCGCGCCCTGCGGATAACCCTGAAAGCCGGGCTCTGCGAAGCCCGCGGTCATGCTCATCAGGTTGCGCAGGGTCACGGGGTGGTCGGACATGGCAAGGCGCCAGCCATCGACCCACTGGCCGACATCGTCGTCGAGCGTCAGGTAGCCTTCCTCAACCAGGCTGAGAGCGGTGGCTGCGCTGACCGGCTGGGCCATGGCGCCGGCCTGGAACGGCGTCGTCGGACCGATGCCCTCGCCCCAGCTGCGTGTCCAGGCGAGCGTCCCACCCTCGATCACGGCAAGGCTGACCGATGGCACATGCAATTCTTTCATGGCCGCTGCGACGGCGATGTCGCGGGCGGTGTCCTCGCCGGGCAGGGCGAGGCTGACGACGATAGGCTCCAGCGTCGTGCCGGCGCCGCCGCCCTGGGCCACGGGAAAGGCGCCGTGCTGGCAGGCGCCGGCAAGCAGCAGGACCAGCACCGGCAGCAACGTTCCGGTCAGCCGCGCGATTGTATGCGGGCGTCCGGCGTTGCGCCCGGATTTGTGAGTGATTCTGAACATCATGCGGGGGTAGCCCGCCCGGCCCGGGCTTTCAAAGGCTTTCTTGCGCCCGGCGGGACTCCAGCACGGCGGCCACGCGGGGGCCGTAGATATGGATGTTCTCGCGGTCGGTGGCGATGCGGTCCGGGCGGCCGTCATAGCTCAGCACGGCGGTAATGCGGGGGCGGTTGCCCTGGACCTCGCTCACACGGTGCAGGGAATACATGCCGCGGAACACGGTCAGGGTCCCGGCATCGCGTACCGGGCGCACCACGCCGGGGTGGCGGCCATCGATGGCGGCGGCGACGCCTGCCAGGTTTTCATCGGTTTCGCTGCGGATCGCGGGCACGAATTCGAAGTCGCCACCGGCTTCCGGTGCCTGCAGCAGCAGGGTCACGGCGAACTCGCCCTGATCGTAGTGCCAGGGCTGGTGGTGGCCGGAATGCAGATAAATCAGGTTCAGGTTCTGGAATTCATCGGCCATGGGGTAGAGCGCCTCGTAATCCAGGATCTGCCGGAAGAACTCGGTCAGCGCGCCCCACTGGAACAGCGCGCGGCAGCCGGTGCCCCCGGGAATCGCATCACCTGCAAGCTGGTGCATGCGGTAGTGCCAGTAGCGCCGCCGCGGGTCGTCCTGCGGCAGTGCCGGATCGTCGAGGGTGAAGTAGGCATTGCGCCGCCCGTCCTGGCGATAGGCCATGTCCTCCAGGCCCAGCGCTTCCTCACGCATGGCGGCGACCGCCTCTTTCCGCACGAAACCGGTGAGGTTGCAGCAGCCGTTGGTTTCGAGCTGGGCGCGGCAGGATGCGACCAGCGCCTGGCCTTCAGGCGTATCGAGGCGGTCGACGGGATAACGCTCGAGATCGACCAGACTGGCGGCGGGCGATGTCATGGAGCTTTGGCGGCCTCCCTGCGGCGGCGATAGATCTCGGCCACGCGGGGGCCGTAGATGAATGTATTGCCGCGCTCGCCGGCTACGCAATCGGGCTTTTCGTCATAGGTCATGATGGCGGTGATGCGCTGGTCCTTGCCTTTCACCGGCGTCACGACGTGAAACGCGTTGCGGCCGCGGAACAGGGTCAGCGTGCCCGCGCCACGCTCCAGGGTACGAACCTTGCTCATGTCGCCGTCAAAGATGCGGCTGATCGTCTCGTAGTCGGGGTTGCCGTCCTGGCGCAGTTCGGTGGCGTAGTTGAAATCGCCGCCCTCTTCGCTGGCCTGCAACAGCAGGGTGATGGTGAAGTCGTTGGCGTCGAAGTGCCATGGCTGCATCTCGCCATCGGCCAGCGCCGTCAGGTTCAGCGCCTGGAATTCGTCGGCCATGCGGTAAAGCGTGTCGCGCCCCTCGACGACGCGGATGAATTCGGTCAGCGGATCCCATTCGTAGATCGTGCGGATCAGCGCATCGACGGGGATCTGGTCGTAGGCAAGCTGCAGCACGTCGTCGGGCCACTGGCGGCGGCGGGGATGGCCTTCGGGATACTCGGGCTCATCTTCATGGAAGAAGGCGGTGCGCACCCGCTTCTTCTTCAGGCCGCCCTTGAGCAGGTGTTTGGCTTCTTCAGCGAGCGCAGGCAGGGCCTCCTGGCGCACGAAACCGTGGAGGTTGGCCGCGCCCTGCTTGGCGTACTGGCGCCTGCAGTCATCGATCAGCGCCTGCCACTGAGGAGAACCGATCCTGTCGAGGGGATAGCGGTCGAGGTCGATCAGGTCGGCGATGCTGGCTGGCGTGTTCATGCGCGCTCCGTTGGCAAGTGTTTTGACAAGCATTGCGCAATCTTCTCGCCCGTCAATGAAGCAACGCTGATCTTGCGAACGATTCGCAACATTTTCGGACGCTGTTGCATGCCTGCGTCATCAGCCCTTGCGCGGCCGTTGGACTTCGCCGCACGCCGTGCAAAGGTTCGCCGCGCGCAGAGGGGGAACCATGGCGGGACGGCTGCAGGACAAGGTGGTGCTGGTGACGGGCGCGGGTTCCGTGGGTCCCGGCTGGGGCAACGGCAAGGCCGCCAGCGTGCTTTTCGCCCGCGAGGGGGCGCGGGTCTTCGCCATCGACCGTGACCTTGCCGCCGCCCGGGTCACCGCCGACCTGATCGCCGGAGAGGGCGGCCGCTGCGCCACCTTCCAGGCCGACGTCACAGACAGCGCTGCGGTCAAGGCCGCCGTCGATGCCTGCCTTGCCGAATTCGGGCGGCTGGACGTGCTCCACAACAACGCCGGCGGTTCCGCGCCGGGCAATCCGGTGACCATGGAGGAGGAGGTCTGGGAGGCCCAGATCGCGCTCAACCTCACCAGCGTCTTCCTCACCTGCAAACACGCCGTCCCCGTGATGCAGGCCCAGGGCGGCGGCGCCATCGTCAACGTCAGCTCGCTCGCGGGCGTGCGTTACTTCGGGCGCGACAACATCGCCTATACCGCGGCCAAGGCGGGGCTCCACAAGTTCACCGAGCAGATCGCCGTGCGCTACGCGCCCGAGAACATCCGCGCCAACACGGTGATCGCCGGCCTCATGCACACACCGCTGGTCGAGGCCCGTCTGCTCAAGCAATACGGTGACGGCGACCGCGAGAAGCTGATCGCCGAACGCAACGCCATGGTCCCCATGGGCCGCATGGGCGATGCCTGGGACGTGGCGCACGCCGCCCTGTTCCTGGCCAGCGACGAGGCCAAGTATGTGACCGGGGCGCAGCTTCTGGTCGACGGCGGCATCACCGCCAAGTGCAACTGAACCCACACCCGGCCAGCGCCGGGTGGTTCCAACAACAGGAAACGCCATGACCGATGCCGCCGAAGGGCGCCTTTCTCCACTGCCGCCGAGCCAGTGGGACGCTTCGCTCAAGCCCGTTCTCGACGATCTGAAGACCCCGCTGAACATCCACAACGTCATCGCGCGCCATCCGGCTCTGATGCTGAACTACGTCGATTTCCGCAACCACATCGTCAAGACCAGCAGCCTTTCTGGCCGTCAGCGCGAACTGCTGGTGCTGCGCACCGCGCACAACACCGGCTCGGAATACGAATGGAGCCACCATGTCGTGCGCTCGCGCGCCATCGGCATGAGTGAAGAGGAAATCGACCGCGTGCGCCACGGCGCCGGCGCACGGGGCTGGACGGAAGAGGAGGCCCTGCTGCTCAAGGCCGCCGACGACATGTATGCCGACAAGGAGATCGCCCGGCCGACCTGGGCCGCCATGTGTGCGATCTTCGGCGACCAGCAGCTTCTCGACATCATCTTCACCGTCGGCACCTACTTCATCATGGCGACCATCCTGAAGACCGCTGAGGTGCCCGACGAGGAAGAGCACTAGGCCGGTCATGGTCCCTTCGCGCACCGTCATCGAGGCCGATGGCAGACGTCTGGCTGTCTCCATGCGGGGGCAGGGGCGCGACGTCGTGCTGATTCCCTCCCACGGTCGCGGCGCCGATGATTTTGATGATCTTGCCGGTCGGCTTGCCGCAGCGGGCTTCCGCACGATCGCGCTCGATCCCCGTGGCGTGGGAGAGAGCACGGGACCAGAGGGCCCCGTGACGCTGCACGACCTTGCCCACGACGCTGCGCTGGTCATCGAGGCGCTCTGCACCGCGCCTGTTGATGTCGTCGGTCATGCCAACGGCCAGCGCATCGCCCGCTGTCTGGCTGCCGACCGGCCCGAGCTGATCGACAGGCTGGTACTGCTGGCCTGTGGCGGCAAGCTGCCGCTGCCCGATCTGTGGGCGCGCTATGGTGAACTGTACGACCGTAACCTGCCGCTGGCGCAGCGCCTGGAGGTTCTCTCCTGCCTCTTCTTTGCGCCCGGCGCCGATGCCTCGGTCTGGCTCGACGGCTGGTGGCAGGAGGCCCGCCTGCTGCAGGACCGCGCCAATGAGGCTGTCGCGCTTGATGCGTGGTGGCGCGGTGGTTCCGCGCCGATGCTGGTGATCCAGGGTGCCGACGACATCGTTGCGCCGCCGGGCAACGGCCATCTCCTGGCCGCCGAACTGGGGAAGCGTGTCAGCGTGATCGACCTTCCAGGAGTTGGTCATGCCATGCTGCCCGAACAGCCCGAGGAGATTGCCGCAGCAATGATCTCGTGGTTGGGTGGGCAATAACGCCGCGACTGCTGGGCGCTGGAGCCGACTCGCGCTAAAGTCCATTCATCTGCTGAAATGGAGTGCCGTCATGCGCCGCCTGCGCCTTGCCATCCTCGCCATCGCCGTCGCTGGCGGGCTTGTTCTCTCGGGCGCTCCGACACGGGCGGCCCAGGACCTGCTGTTCGGCGGCGGCGCCGTGACAGGCGTCTATTTCAAGGCGGTGCTCTACGCCTGCAACATCGTCAACAAGGTCTCCGACGGCAAATACAACTGCATCGGCCGCCCCGGCCTGGGTTCGGTCTTCAACGTCAATGCGGTGAGCCGTGGCCTGCTCGATTTCGGCGTCGTGCAGTCCGATGTGAACTTTCAGGCCTTTACGGGCCAGGGTGAGTGGGAAAACAAGCCGGTCGAGAACCTGCGCAGCCTGTTCAGTCTGCATTCGGAGACGGTGCTGCTGATCACCCGCGCCGACACGGGCATCAACAGCGTTGACGATATCCGCGGCCACGACGTGAACCTGGGCAATCCAGGCTCCGGCGCGCGGGTCAATGCCGAGCAGGTGCTGGCGCTTTACGGCATTGATGTCGAGAAGGATATTCGCTCCGGAGGTCTGCAGCAGAACGAGGCCAACCAGGCCCTGATCGATGGCAAGATCGAAGCCTTCTTCTACACCGTCGGCAATCCCGCATTCGCCATTGAGGACATCGCCGACGCGGTCGACATCCGCATCATCCCGATCGATTCTGAAGCTGTGCGCGCCTTCGTGGCCGAACGGCCTTACCTGGTGCTGACCGAGGTTCCGGGCGGCCTCTACCGCGGTGTCGATCAGGGGGTGCCGACCTTCGGCGTCAAGGCGACCGTGGTGACCCGCGCGGAAATGTCCGACGAGGTCGTCACCGACTTTGTTTCCATGATCTTCGGTAACCTGGATGAGCTTCGCGAAAGTTATCCTGTGTTCGAGAACCTCGAGCCCGCCGAGATGATGCGGGGCCTTTCGGCGCCGCTCCATCCGGCTGCGCAAGCGTGGTACCAGGCGCAGGGCCTGCTCTAGGGATTCGCGTCGTGGGTCTGGCCGACGCGCCGCCTGTGGACAGCTTCCGGGTGCCGGTCCCCGGCGGCGAGGTTGCCGCCTACAGCATGGGCAGCGGTCCGGACGTGCTGTTTCTGGTCAACGGGGGGCCGGGCATCGTCAGCAGCGGCATCCGCGCCGATCATGCCTGGCTGGCCGAGAAGGGCTGGCGCGTCGTCGCCCACGACCAGCTTGGGACCGGGGCATCCGACTGCCCTGACGATCCTTCCCTGTGGACCATCGCGCGCTACGGCGACGAGATTGAGGCGGTGCGCCGGGCGCTTGGCCTGGGAACCGTCCATCTGCTCGGCCACTCCTGGGGCGGCTGGCTCTCATGCGACTATGTCTGCCGTTATCCCGGTTCGGTCAAAAGCCTGATCGCAGCCAACACGGGCGCCGACATGGCCTTGCATTTGGCCGAGCTGCGCCGCCTGATCGGCGCTTTCGGGGTTGAGACCCAGACCATGGTCGATCGGCACGAGGCCACCGGCACGCTGAAGGATGCCGAATACCGCGCCTTCTGCACGCTGTTCTACTGCCGCCACCAGAACAGGCGGCCCACCGGAGAACGCCTGCCGGAAGGGATCACCAAACTCAACATGCAGATCCAGATGGCGCTGTGGGGGCCGGCGGAATTCTCCTGCACCGGCAGCCTGCGCGGCTGGTCGCGGCTTGACGACCTGCGCCGCTTCACATCGCCCTGCCTGGTCTTCAACGGTGTCCACGATTACCTCACCATCCGGGAGGGCGCGGAGATCCAAGCCGCGGTGGCCGGCTCGGAAATGACCGTGTTCGCCAACAGCGGCCACATGCCTGCACGGGACGAGCCGGAGGCCTATCGCACTGTTGTGGAAGGCTTCCTTGAACGGCACCGTTGAGCGTTTGGCGGCTTTCATCACGGGGCCAAATCGGTAAGATCGCGCCGAATCGAGCCGGCGCGGTGCAACGACGTTCGGCCAACAGCGGGAAGGAACGACATCATGCAAAAGGCGGGTTCGCCTTATCTGCTTTTCCTCGGTGATGCCCAGGACGAGCTCTCGATCAAGGGCTGCACCGGCGTCAAGATCTGGCGGCCCGAGAAGGCCAAGGCGCAGATCCGTCTGGAAGGCTGCACCCAGGACCTCAAGCTGCCCGATATGACGCCTGCCGAGGCCGCCGCTGCCGGATGCAAGACCATGCTGCTGGGCGTGGCCAACGCCGGCGGCTTCATTCCCGACAACTGGATCCCCACGATCCTGCAGGCCCTGGAATCGGGCATGGACGTGATGGCCGGCATGCACAAGCGCATGGCCGACATTCCCCAGCTTGCCGAAGCAGCCAGGAAGCATGGCCGTACCCTGTTCGACGTGCGCCAGCCCAGCCAGGACTTCAAGGTCGGCAAGGGTTACGAGCGCGCCGGCAAGCGCGTGCTCACCGTGGGCACCGACTGCTCGCTGGGCAAGATGTTCACCTCGCTCGCCATCGAGAAGGAGATGAAGGCGCGCGGCATGAACGCCACCTTCCGCGCCACCGGCCAGTCCGGCATCTTCATCGCCGGTGAAGGCGTGGCGATCGACGGCGTCATCGCCGATTTCATCGCCGGCGCCACCGAGTGGCTGACGCCCGAGAACACGCCCGATCACTGGGATGTCGTCGAAGGCCAGGGCTCGCTCTTCCACCCCTCCTTTGCCGGCGTCAGCCTGGGCCTGCTGCACGGCGCCCAGGCCGATGCCCTGATCATGTGCCACGAGCCGACCCGTCCGCACATGCGCGGCGTTCCCGGCCGTGCGCTGCCCTCTCTGGAGGAGTGCATCGAGGCCAACGAGCGTTCCGCGCGCCTGACCAATCCCGCGGCCAAGGTTGTGGGCTTCGCCATCAACACCTCGGCCATGCCCGAGGACAAGGCCCATGCCTGGATGGAAGAGACCGCCAAGCGCTTCGGCATGCCCTGCTGCGATCCGCTGCGCGGCGGCGTCGGCCCCATCGTCGACGTTCTGGCCAAGATGTAGACGTGGTGCTCGCCTCGATCGCCCCCACCCCAACCCTCCCCCTCCTGGGGGGAGGGCAATCCCGTTTGCCGGCAGCGGCCGGTGATGTTTTCACGGCCGCTGCGACAGCGTCCCTTCCCCCCTGGAGGGGGAAGGACAGGATGGGGGGGAACGGCGCAGCCGTTCTTGTGTATTCATGAGCCGTTTGCTCAAGGCCGCCCACGAATCCTGGCCGCTGGCTCAGGTCTTCCGCATCTCGCGCGGCTCCAAGACGGCCGCCGACGTCATCGTCGTGGAGATCGCCGAGGATGGCCTCACCGGCCGGGGCGAGGCGGTACCCTATCCCCGCTACAACCAGACCATCGATTCCAGCCTGGCCGAGATCGCCGCGGTGCGTCGCGCGGTTGAGGAGGGCGCGGCTCGCCACGAGCTTATCACCCTCATGGCCCCCGGCGCGGCGCGCAACGCGCTGGACTGCGCGCTGTGGGACCTGGAGGCCAAGATGACCGGCACGCCGGTCTGGCAGCTTGCCGGTCTGGAGCAGCCTTCCGACCTTGTCACCGCCTACACCCTCTCCATCGACACTCCGGAGGCCATGGGTGCGGCGGCCGCAAAAAATGCCGACCGCGCGTTGCTCAAGATCAAGCTCGACGGCGAACAGGTGCTGGAGCGTCTGGGCGCGGTGCGCGCGGGTGCGCCGAAGGCGCGGATGGTGGTCGATGCCAACGAGGCCTGGAGTGTCGATCTGCTGCGCGCCATCGGCGGCGATCTCGCCGGCCTCGGCGTCGAGATGATCGAGCAGCCCTTGCCGGCTTCCGACGACGCCGGTCTGGCGGGCATCGACTGCCCCGTCATCCTGTGCGCCGATGAAAGCTGCCACGGCAGCGACACCGTGGCCGAGCTCACCGACCGCTACGGCATGGTCAACATCAAGCTCGACAAGACCGGCGGCCTGACCGAGGCGCTGGCCCTGCGCGAGGCCGCCATGGCGGCGGGCCTGGAGATCATGGTCGGCTGCATGGTCGGAACGTCGCTGGCCATGGCGCCCGCCATGCTGGTCGCCCAGAACGCCCGCGTCGTCGATCTCGACGGACCTTTGCTGATGAAGCAGGACCGCGAACCCGGCATCGCCTTCGACGGCAACATCATGCACCCGGCGCCCCGCGACCTCTGGGGCTGAGGCAGAACTCCGCCGCCCTCTCGCGCGGGACCGCCGCCCCACACACCCACCACCGTCATCCCGGACAAGCGCCCGCAGGGCGCGCCGATCCGGGATCCATGCTGTGGCCGGCCGTGCCGCACCGCCTCACGGCGGCGCCGGTCGCGCTGTCACAGCATGGATCCTCCGCTTTCGCGGAGGATGACGGAGATCGGATAAATAGATGATTTTTTCAGAAACTTGCAGTCAATTGTTGATGTGACACATCATCCCTGACTGTGCTTCCAGCGGATTTTTGCGAAACAAACCCAATTCGGCCTAACGCCCTGTCGGAACGAGCCGAATCCGATTCTCCGAATCCATTGCTTTAAGTCGATCCTGGGCTAGCCCGCGGGCCAGGCCTCGAGCCGCCAGGAGCTGTCCCAGAACAGATACTCGAGCTGCATCGCCTTGCGGAAGGCGTGGTGCATGCGCGCGCGCACGGCCGGCGTCGCGGCGGCGGCCAGGCGATCGGTCTCGGCGCGGCCCTGGGCACAGGCCTCGCCGAAACCCTCGGCGGAGTAGGTGGCGATCCAGGCGGCAAAGGGATTGTCCGGCGCGGCCTGGGCGGCGATCGCCTGGCCGACCTCCCAGTAGACCCACTGGCAGGGCAGCATGGCCGCGATGGTCACCTCCAGCGGCGCGACGGCGCCGCACTCGGTGAGGAAGCCGGTGTAGGCCAGGCACGTCGGCGTCGGCTCGATCGCCGCGACTTCTTCGGCGGACAGGCCGAATTCCTCGAAGTAACGCTCATGCAGGCTGCGTTCGGCCCGCATGGTGCCTGCGGCCCAGTCGGCCATGGTGACCATCAGGTCCTCGGTGTCCGCCCGTGCCGAGGCCATGGCATAGACCCGCGCGTATGCCTTCAGGTAGTGCGCGTCCTGGACGATGTAGTGCCGGAAGCGTTCACCCGAGAGGGTGCCCGCGGCAAGCTCCTTGTTGAACGGCATCGCGGCGATGGTCTCGTAGAGGCCGGTATTGGCCTCCCAGGCGTTTCGGCTGAAGGTCATCTGCCGCGGCCCCGATCAAAAGCGCTGTCTCTTGTTTCCCGCCTCGATCGTGTGACCGTCCACATGCGGGATGTAGCCGTCTCCCGTCATCGCGCCCTTGGGCACGGCCTTGGCGTTTGCCGGATCGGGGAAGGGGAAGTGGCAGCTTGCCCAGTGGCCGGGCGCGACTTCCTCGTACTTGGGCGCGACTTCCAGGCACTTCTTCTGCACGAAGGGGCAGCGGGTGTGGAACTCGCAGCCGCTGGGACGGCGCATCAGGGAGGGGATTTCGCCCTGCAGCTCCAGCTTGTCGCGGCGCTTGTCGGGGTCGGGCTCGGGCACGGCGGCGAGCAGGCCCAGGGTGTAGGGGTGGGCCGGGCGCTCGAAGATCTCCTTGGTCGAACCCTGCTCCACGAAGCGGCCCAGATACATGATCGCCAGCTTGTCGGAGACGTGGCGCACCACCGGCAGGTTGTGCGTGATGATGAGGTAGGACAGGCCCAGCTCGCGCTGCAGCCGGTTCATCAGGTTGAGGATCTCGCCCTGAACCGAAACGTCGAGGCCCGCCGTCGGTTCGTCGGCGATGATCAGCTTGGGCTCCAGCGCCAGGGCGCGGGCGACGCCGACGCGGCGCGCCTGACCGCCCGATAGCTGGTGCGGGTAGGCGGCCATGAAACCCTGGTGCAGGCCGACCAGGTCGAGCAGACGTCGCGCCTCCTCGCCCAGGTTGGCAACGCCCATGTTGTGGATGCGGAAGGGCTCGGTGATGCTCGCGCGCACGTTCTTGCGCGGCGACAGGCTGGCGACGGGATCCTGGAACATCATCGCGATGTTGCGGCGGATATCGCGGAACTGGCCGTCTTTCAGGCCCACAAGCTCCTTGCCGTTGAATTCGATGCTGCCTTCCTGGGCCTTGACCAGGCCGATGATGGCGCGCCCCAGGGTGGTCTTGCCCGAGCCGGACTCGCCGACCAGACCGAAGGTCTCGCCGCGGCCCAGGCTGAATGAAACCTTCATCACGGCATCGATGAACGGATCGTCGATGCGCTTGATCAGCGACTTCACCAGGCCCGCGGTGCGGAACCGGACGCGCAGGTCCTTCACGGTGATGATGTTATCGGCCATCGCGCACCAGGAAGCAGCGGGCGGAATGCTGGTCGCTCACCGCATAGTGGTCCGGCGGCGATTCGTTGCAGGGCTCATAGCGGTGCGGGCAGCGCGGCGAAAAGATGCAGCCCTTGGGCAGGTCGATGAGGTCCGGCACGCTGCCCGAGATGGTCGGCAGCTCCTGGCGCGTCTCCTCGATGCGGGCGGGATCGCATTCCAGGAGCATGCGTGTGTAGGGATGCTGGGCGCGGTGGAACAGGTCATGGACCTCTCCCTGCTCCACGACCTCGCCGGCGTACATCACGATCACCTCGTCGCACAGCTCGGCGATCAGGCCCAGGTTGTGGCTGACGAAGAGCATGGAACACTCGAACTCTTCCCGCAGCTCTTTCATCAGATGGATGATCTGGGCTTCCAGCGTCACGTCCAGCGCGGTGGTCGGTTCGTCGGCGATCAGCAGGGAAGGGTTCATCATCAGCGCCATGGCGATGCAGATGCGCTGGCGCATGCCGCCGGAGAACTGATGGGGATGGTCGTCCAGACGCCGCACGGCGTCGGGAATGCCGACCTGGGCGAGCATGTCGGCCGCGCGCTTCCTCTTCTGCGCCATCGGAATCTTCTGGCGGTAGAGGATATCGGTCATCTGGGTGCCGATGGAGATCACCGGGTTGAGCGCCGTCATCGGGTCCTGGAAGACCATGGAGATGCGCTGGCCACGCAGGTCGGTGAGCTGGCTGTTGCTCATCTTGAGCACGTCGTCGCCCTGGAAGATGACCTCCGAGCCGTCCTCGATCACCGCGTTGGGCGCCAGCAGGCGCAGGACGGTGTTGATCAGGGTGGACTTGCCGCAACCGGATTCACCAACGATGCCGACGATCTTGTTCCTGGGCACGTTGATGTCGACGTGGCGCAGGGCGCGCACCTTACCGCGTGCCGTGCGGAAGCTGACCGACAGGTCGCGGACGTCCAGGACGTGCTCGTTGCCGCTCATCGGTCTTTTTTCATCTTCGGGTCGAAGACATCGCGCATGGCCTCGCCCAGGAACGTGAAGCCCAGGGTGGTGATGATCAGCGGAATGCCGCCCGCGATGACCAGCCAGGGCGTGTTGCGGATGAAGGAATAACCGTCGTTCAGGATCGAACCCCAGGACGGCGTCGGCGGTTTTACGCCCAGGCCCAGGAACGACAGGCCCGCCTCGATCGTGATGACGACCGGAATGTCCATGCTGGCAAGGATCAGCAGCGGCGCGATCAGGTTGGGCAGCAGGTGCGAGACCATGACGCGCACCGTGCCGGCGCCCAGCGATCGCTCGGCCAGGATGAACTCCGTGTTCTTCAGCGACAGGGTCGCCGCGCGCGTTATTCGCGCGTAGCCCGGTACGCTGGTGACGATGACGACGAAGATGATGGTCTCCAGGCTCGGCCCCACCACGGTGATCACCGCCAGGGCGAACATGATGACCGGGAAGGCGCGCACCGCGTCGAACAGCAGCATCAGCAGATTGTCGAGCCAGCGCGGCCCGTAGCCCGCCAGCATGCCCAGGATCAGCCCCAGGACGAGCGAGCCGCCGACCGAAACCAGCGCCACGTAAAGCGCGATGCGTCCGCCGTGGAGAATGCGGCTGAAGGTGTCGCGGCCCAGGTTGTCGGTGCCCAGAAGATGCTCGAAGGAGGGCGGGGCCAGGCGCGCCTTGATGTCGAGCGCCTTGTAGTCGTAGGGCGAGAGTATGTCGGCGCCGGCCGCGGCGAGCACGATCAGCAACACCAGGATCAGCCCGAAGCAGCCCAGCGGATCGCGCAGGAGCTGCCAGAGCCAGGAAAACCGTGGTTCGCGCTTGATTGGCGCGCCGGCCTCGGTGGTTTCGATCGCGGCTGTCATCGCTACAGTCCCTGCCGTACGCGCGGATCGATCCATGCCGCCAGAAGGTCCGAGAGCAGGGTCGAAAGGGCAAACAGCATGGTCGTCACCAGCACGCCGCCCATGACGATGGGATAGTTCCGGGTGTTGACCGCATCGACCACCATCTTGCCCACGCCCGGCCGGGCAAAGATGATCTCGGCAAAGACAGCGCCGGAAATCAGGCCGCCGACACCCACGCCGAGCAGGGCGATGGTCGGCAGAATCGCGAGCTTGAGAGCATAGACATAGGTGATCCGGCGCCGGGGCAGGCCATAGGCCCGCGCCATGCGGATGTGATTCTCGCCCAGCACTTCCAGCATCGAGGTGCGCACGAAGCGGGCGAGATATCCGACCCAGCCCAGGCCGACCGCCAGGCCAGGAAGCACCAGGTGCATCGCCTGGTCGCCCAGGTCGCCGTTTTCCCCCGCACCGATGGCAGGGAACCAGCGCAGGTTCACGGCAAACAGCAGCAGCGCATAGAGCCCGACGATAAACGATGGAATGGCGATACATCCCACCGACAGCACACCGGTCAGTTTGTCGATCCAGCTGTTGCGGTGGACGGCCGAGAAACAGCCCAGGGGGATGCCGATCATGATCGACCAGCCCAGGCCGGCAATCGCCAGGGCGATGGTATGGGGAAGCTGCTCGCCGATCATGGTGGAGACCGGACGGTTCGACCAGACATCGACACCCAGATCGCCGGTCACGACGTTGGTCAGGAAGTTGACGTACTGCACGACAAAGGGCTGATCCAGACCCATCTTGGCCTTGAATGCTTCGCGCATCTCCGGCGTCGCGCGGGGGCCAAGGGCAATGCCTGCGGGGTCGCCAGGTACCATGTGGATCGCCGCGAGCAACAGAAGCATCGCGAGACACACGATAAGCACCGCCAGTCCCAGGCGTCGGAACGTGTACAGCAGCATGATGAACCTATCGGGCGATGGATCGGGTTTTATGTCAACCCTTCTGTCGGACGTATGTCCAAGAAGTCGTGGATGATCCCGCTCGCGGAGTGTTACTGCGGTGGCGGACCTTCCTGGTTGCGCGGCAGGTCGTCGGTGATCGTGAACCAGCCGGCCTTTGATCCGACGTGAACATGATCGCCGGGGCGGATGCCGGGATCATCGTCCAGGCTGCCCATGGGCACTACGGTTATCTGTCGTTCGGGGTCGCGCCTGGGCATCAGGGAGCCGCAGGTTCGGCAGAAGGTCTGGGCGAAGAAACGCGCCTCGGGAAGCTTGAAGGTGGCGAGGTTCTCCCCGCCCCTGAGGAACACGACATCGTCGAAGCCGGCAAAGGCGTTGCTGGCGTGCGCCGCCGCCCGGCCGTGCCGGCAGCGCGAGCAGTGGCAGTGGCGTGCCGTCCTGAAGGGCGCGGTGATCTCAAAGGCAACCGCACCGCACAGGCAGCTTCCGCCGACCTTGCCGTCGGTGCGCGGGGGCGCCACGGGCCGCTCAATGCTCGGCAGGCCGCTCCCGGCGGGGTAGGCGTCGTGGCGCGGCAGATCAGAGGTCAGGGTGAACCATGGCGCCCGGCTGGCAACGAAGATCTCGGCCTCCGCGGCCGGTCCCTCCTCATGGCCGCCTGCCGGCACCGACCACTCCGCGCCCTCAGCCCCGGCGAAGGGGACCTTCGCGCCACAGGTGCCGCAGAACGCCCGAGGCAGGGTGGGCGAGGATGGATAGACAACGATGGCATCCGTGCCCGAGATGAAGCGGAGATCGCCCGGTGCCACGGTCCAGTAGGTGGCGAAGGCCGCGCCGTGGGCCTTGCGGCACATGCTGCAGTGGCAGTGGCTGGCGCCGTGCGGCTGGCCTGTGATCTCCCAGGTGACGGTGCCGCACAGGCATTGCCCCTTGTTTGCCATCGCTTGCTCCAGGCGGCTTTCGCTCAGTTGAGATCGCGCGGGATCGCCTCGTTCCAGCTCTTGCCATAGACGCGCCGCTCGTTCTCGAAGGCTTCACAATCGGCCCAGAACAGCCAGTCGTCCTTCGAGCAGGCAAGCGTCGAGCGGGTTTCACTCCGCACGTCGAACCCATCGGAAGGGCGTCGGAAACGCCAGGTGATTTCAATCGCAATGCGCGCCGAGGTCGGATCGCCCTCGGTGATGGAGAAGCGCTGTTCGACCCGCGCGCCGACCTCCCAGCCGTCCAGCTTGTTGAAGCGGTTCATGCCGCCGTCGCTGATGACGGTGACGCAGGCATGGCCGGTGGTGTCGTCGCGTTCGACACGGCGACTGTAGCTGCCGGGAGCAAGCCGCGAGACGTCGACCGGGCGCGCGCTCTCGGGCGGGCCGAAGGGGCGCAGCTTGCCGTCCTCGTCGCGCGGCTGGCGCGTCGGCAGGGTAAGCGTGCTGGAACCCGTCGCCATGGTCACGGTGACGGTCTCAGGCGAGGGCCAGAACAAGGGCCACAGGCTGTTGGAGAGCGCCACGCGGATGCGGTTGCCCGCCGGAAACTGCTGGGCGATGTCGTTGAGCTGGATGCGCACGCGATAGCTTTTGCCCGGTTCCAGCGGCTCCGGATTCTCGTGGCTGTCGCGGTGGGTAAGGTTGAGCACGCCGTAGGTGACGCGTGTCGAGGCGCCGTCGGGCGCCACACTGGAGAGACGGGCGACGACGAAGGCGTTGGGCTTGTCGGCGCTGACGTCGAGTTCCAGCACCGGCGCGCCCATGATCTCCAGCGGCGCCTCCAGGGGGGCGGTCTCGAAGACGATGGAGCAGCCGTCGTCCTCGCGCTGATCGGCGGGGCTGTCGGGCACCAGGCCATAGCCGCACCACTCGCCCTGGCGCAGGCCCATGGTCATGGGCGTGCGGATCAGTGCCGGCGCGCCGTCGACGGCCAGGTCGCCCAGGCGGCCGTCAGCGTTGAGGTGCAGGGTGCGCGCCTTGATGCTGGGCGAGGGCCAGCTCGCCTCCGCGACCCAGCGGCCCGGCCGCTCGGCGTACCATGTCGCAGGCGCGACATGGTCCTGCATCCACACCCGGTATTCCGGCTCGTCCATGATCCCGGTGTCGATGTCCTTCAGCCAGTGGTCCCACCAGCGCAGGGTATCCTGCAGAAAACCGATGCGCGGGCCGGGTACGGCAAAGTGCGGGTACTTGTGCGCCCAGGGGCCGACCAGACCCTTCTTGGGTCCCTTCAGGCCGGCAAGCAGGCGCGGCACGGTGTTGGAATAGCCGTCGGCCCAGCCGCCCACCGCATAGACCGCGGCTTCGATGTCGGCATGGTTCTCGATCACCGAGCCGTGCTGCCACATCGCGTCGCGGCGCTGATGGGGGAGCCACTGCAGCACCCAGGGATCGTTGGCCTTCAGGCGGTCCATCCACAGCTCGCGCCATTTCTCGCCGACCAGCTTCGGGTCGGGCGGGCGGGTGTTGAGCCCCAGCATGGTGGCGCCCCACGACATGGTGTCGTTGATCATGACGCCGCCCATGTAGTGGATGTCGTCGCTGTAGCGGTCGTCGGTCGAGGCGATGGTGACGATGGCCTTCAGCTCGGGCGGGCGCCGCGCGGCGACCTGCAGGCCGTTGAAGCCGCCCCAGGAGATGCCGATCATGCCGCACTTGCCGGTGCACCAGGGCTGGGCGGCGATCCACGCCAGGATCTCCAGCGCATCGTCCTGTTCCTGTTTGAGGTACTCGTCCTCCAGGATGCCGTCGGACTCGCCCGAGCCGCGGATGTCGACGCGCACACAGGCATAGCCGTGACCGGCGTAGTAGGGGTGGGTCAGTTCGTCGCGGTCGGCCGTGCCGTCGCGCTTGCGATAGGGCAGGAACTCGAAGATCGCGGGCACCGGGTCGGTTTCGGCGTCCTCGGGCAGCCAGATGCGGGCGGCCACCTTCACGCCGTCAGACAGGGTGATCCAGGCGTTCTCGATCTCGCGCACCTTGCGCGGGTACTGGGTCACCACTTCGATGTCGTCGACGGCCATGTTCGCTTTCCCTGATCTGTGCGGCGCGACGCTAGACCTGCCGTGGCGCGGCGGTCAAACGCCGCGGCTGTTTCCAGACCCGCGGCGGACAAAAAGAGAGGGACCGGCGAACCGGTCCCTCAGGCAAGGCAGGCGGGGTCGGATCGCAGGGACGCGATCCTGGGTTCGCAAGGGCTGCGATCCCGGAGCGGCGCCCTCTGGGAATGTGCGGTGGGCGGTGGCGCCGTCGGAGCCGACTTTGAGGGGCGCTGGTGACAACGTGATGTCGGCGGGATGACGATTTCGCCGCGGCGGTGGAAGAGATTCAGGCGCCGCGTTCGCCAAAGAGCAGGGTGACGTTGGTGCGCCGGTTGCCAAAGCCCTGGCGAAAGGCGAAGCGGTCGGAACGGTGGAACATGTTGGAGCCGAAGAGCACGGCCCGATTGGGCCTGTGCGCCACCGTGACCTGCTCGGCATCACTGAGGAACGCGCCGATGCGCGTCTTCACGTCCGGTGCGTTCTTGCGCAGGTTGATGTCGGTCCAGTCCCAGTCCAGCGGCTGCTCCTTGGCAAAGAGCACCAGGCCGCCATGATCGGGATCAAGACTGGCGTCCTCCGGCCCGATCCAGAAGTTGAAGGTGACCGCGGCGTCATCGGTGTGGGCCTCAACGCCGTTGCCCTCCGCGCCGTAGCGATAGACCCACATGTTGTGCAGGTGGCGCCCGCCCAGCACGGTCGGCATCAGCGCCTGCAACTCCTCCGCGATGCGGTAGAGCAGGCTGCAGGCAAAGCCGTCGGCCATGTAGGAGGTGACGTAGCCTGTCGCGTTGTGGCCAAAGAAGATGGTCGATTCCCGGCAGAACCGCTGCAGCGCCTCGTGCGCCTGTGGGGAGAGGAAGCCGTCGATCGCCGTGATGGACGTTGGGCTTGCCAGGAACCCTTCCTCGATCGCACGCCAGTCGTTCCCGGCGCCGATCGCGGCGCCGCCTTCGATGTCGACATCGGCAAACCGTACCGCGTGTTCGTGCATCCCGGCGATGGCCTGGGCAGCCTCGCCGTCCAGCACCTGGGGCTTGGCGGGATCGAGCCCTCGTAAATCCAGCTCGGCAGCGCCGGCATCGTAGAAACCCGCGGCATCCTCCCAGCTCGGTTCAAGCAGCCCCATGCCGATCATGTGGCGAAGCTGCTCGGCCGCATCCACCAGACGTGCCCGGCAGGTGCGCAGGCTGGTTTCTGGTCCTCCCCGCACCAACGACGGATCGAAGACTCCGGGATCGCTGTGCAGTGGCCCGCGCCGCTCGGCGAACATCGTGTGGAAGGTGGTGTGCGCCTGCGCGTACTGCCGCAGTCCCAGTTGCGCCGTCCCGATGTTGTTGCGCGCGCTGCGCATGGCGCCGTCGCGTTCCAGTGCGCGCCGGTAGCAGGCGATCGCCGCGTCGAAGCGCTGTTCGTCCTCCTCGATCGTGCCCTGCAGGAACCAGGCCTCGGCGGGCGGACTGTCCATGGTCAGGACCGGCGCCAGGGTCGCGGCAGCATCGCTGCGTCGCCGGGCCGCACATTGCAGACGGGCGAGGTTGATGCGCGCGGCGACATGGCCGGGATTGGCTGCAACCGCAGCGGTAAAGGCGTCCTCGGCTTGCCGGGGGGCCTCGCCCAGGAGCAGGCCCAGGTTGTTCCAGGCATCGGCGAAGTCGGCCTTCAGGCGCACCGCCTGGCGATAGGCATCGATCGCCGCGTCGGTCTGACCGGCCCGGCTGAGCGCCAGACCATGATTGAAGCGGTAGAGCGGACGTCCCGGCGCTGCCTTCACGGCCTTGCCCAGGTGGTCGAGGGCGTCCCGCGTCCGGTTCTGTGCGAGCAGCAGCAGGCCGCAGCCGTGGTGGGCGCCGGGGTGGCCGGGAACCTTTGCCAGCACCTTCTCGTAGAGCGCGCGAGCGGCCGTGGCGTTGCCGGCCTGATGCTGTTGCTGGGCCTGACGGAAGGCGGCCTCGACCGGGTCCATCAGGGTTATTCCGCCGCGGCGGCCGGGCGGGCGAGCGCCAGCATGGCCTGGCCCATGTCGGCGATCAGCGTTTCGATGCAGGCCGCAAGCCCGGCCATGCCCGGGCCGCGCACCAGGGCCTTTTCATCCATGTAGAGCCCCCGGTTCATCTCCACCTGCACGGCGTGCAGGCCCACCTCGGGCCGACCGTAGTGTTCGGTGATGAAGCCGCCGGGATAGGGATCGTTGCGCCGCACCGTCAGGCCGCTGCGGCGCAGGCTGGCGCTGGCGGCCTCGGTCATGGTGCGGTCGCAGGAGGCCCCGAAGCGGTCGCCCAGCACGATGTCGACCCGGGCGCGCGCCGCGCCCTCGTGGCCGACCGAGGGCATGGAGTGGCAGTCGATCAGGCAGGCCGCGCCGAAGCGTTGCCGGGTTTCCTCCAGCAGTTCGGCCAGGGCCGCGTGGTAGGGCAGGTAGCAGCGCTCCAGGCGTGCGGCGGCCTCGGCCACGGGCAGTCTGGTGCGGTAGATCTCCGCCCCGCCGGCAACGACACGCGGCACAGTCCCAAGGCCCGAGCGCACCCGTGGGCTGCGGCTGTTGACCGGGCCGCTCAGCGCACCGTCGAACATGGCGGGATCGAGCTCGAAGGGTTCGCGGTTGACGTCGAGATAGGCGCGGGGAAAACGCGCCACCACCAGGGGGCAGCCCAGCTCGGGCGCGCGGGCCACCAGCTCGTCGACAAAGGCATCCTCGGAGCGTCGGATGGCCTGGGCATCCAGGCGGCTGGCGGAAAGGAAAGCTTCGGGATAGTCGCGCCCGCTATGGGGCGAGGAGACGACCACGGGCAGGCGTTGCCGTTCCGGGCGCCGGATCACGACCCGGGTGGGGTCGGTGTCGGCTTCGCTGTCGTTTGCGCGCGTCACCACACCGATTTAGACTAGCCCCATGGTGATGTCATCCCCCGGCTCCAGGGCCTCCGTGGCCCGTCGGCGGTCCCCTCGGGCAGAGCAGGACTGAGCGGGCGATGGCACGCATCCTTCTTGCAACCCAGGATGACGTGCTGCGCGGCTACATTTCACGGCAGTTGACCCGCATGGGCCACGGCGTTCTGCCCGTCACCTGCCCGCGCGAGGCGGTCGGGTTGCTGATGCCCGGCGCCTTTGACATCCTGATCGCCCAGGCCGACATGGACGGGGTCGATGGGCCCGAGTTCGCCCGCCGCGCGGCAGCGGCCGTTCCCGGCCTGCGCATCTTCTTCCTGGAAGGCTTCCGGGTCCTGCCGCTGAAGGAGGGCGCCCGCACGGTGCTGGCCGACGATACGCTGGAGCCCGCCTTCCATCTCAACCGTCTGGCCCATGTGATCGACAACCTGCTGGCTGCGTGATAGGCGGCAAACCCTGATTTCCCGGACGGCGGAACCATGAGCGAGACAAGCCCCTTTGCCCCCATCGACGAGGCGATCCGAGCGATCGCCGAAGGCCGGATGCTGGTCGTGGTCGATGATGAATCGCGCGAGAACGAGGGTGATATCGTGATGGCTGCCGACAAGGTGACGCCCGAGGCCGTCGCCTTTATCGCCATGCATGCCCGCGGCCTGCTCTGCACGCCCATGGAAGGCGAACGGCTGGACGAGCTGGACCTGCCCCAGATGGTCTCCAACAACACCGAAAGCCACAGCACGGCGTTCACCGTCTCGGTCGACTACCGTTACGGCACCACCACCGGCATCTCGGCCTCGGACCGGGCCAAGACGATCCGGGCGCTGGCGGGCGACGGCGGCAACCGCGACGTGCGCGGTGGTGATTTCGCCCGGCCGGGCCACATCTTCCCCCTGCGCGCGCGCGAGGGTGGCGTGCTCACGCGTGCGGGCCACACCGAGGCCGCTGTCGATCTCGCCCGCATGGCAGGCTGTTATCCCGCCGGCGCGATCTGCGAGATCGTCGAGCCCGACGGCACCATGATGCGCCTGCCGCGGCTGATCGAATTCGCGCGCGAGCACGGCCTGCTGCTGATCTCCATTGCGGACCTCATTGCCCACCGGCGCAGCACCGAGAAGCTGGTCGAACTGGTCGAGACCGAACCCTTTGCCACGCGCCACGGCATGTTCGAGGCGCGCATCTACCGCAGCCTGATCGACGGCACCGAACACCTGACCCTCGTCCACGGCGATCTGCGCAAGGCAAGCGACGTGCTGGTGCGCGTCCACAGCGCCAGCGCGCTTGATGACGTCTTCGGCCCGCTGCGCGGCAACGGCCGCAGCCTGGTTGACCTCGCCATCGAACGGATCGCGGGCGAGGGGGCAGGGGTCTTCGTCTATCTGCGCGGTGCGGAAGGCTGGGGACTGGGCCTCAACCGCAAGCGCATCTACGACCAGGACGACAAGGAGACCAACCTGCTGACCGGTTCGGACTGGCGCCAGTACGGCACGGGTGCGCAGATTCTCTACGATCTGGGCCTGCGCTCCTTCCGCATCCTGACCAACAATCCCGCGCATTACCGCGGCATCGAGGGGTATGGCCTGACCATCACGGCCAAGGTTCCCTTCACCGAAGCCGCCGCCACCGAAGCGGCGCGGGCCGGCGGAGATTGAGAAGGGGCAAACGCCCCTGTTGCCAAGCGCGTCGAGCTTGGTTATGTACCGGCCTCACCCGAGGGATGGGCGCGTAGCTCAGCGGGAGAGCACTACGTTGACATCGTAGGGGTCACTGGTTCAATCCCAGTCGTGCCCACCATCCTTCTCCTTGAAATCATTGAATAATTTACCCTAGCCTCTGGGCCTCGCCGCCCGGCGTTTCGTGCCGTGTAAGCGCGATGTAAGCGCGGCGGGCAAAAAGAGAGGCGAGCCCGAAAGCTCGCCCTTCGGTAACGATGTTTCGGCATAGCGCACGCTGGGCCGCTCAACGATCGCCAGTGGACCCCGGCACGCCCAATAGATCATGACCCAAGGGGGAAGCTTGCCGCTGCTATCGGCAACACAATCGAAGATCGCGGGATCGGTCGCCGCGTCCAGGTTGGGGACATTCGCTGCCGCCAATGCTCGGGCTTCAGCTGGCGTTTCAGCTTGCATCCAACAGTCGAACGTCGAGAGCCCATACTTGTCGATGACCACGCCCGGGAAGCTCTGGCCCTGGTGTTCGACACCTCGATCGGAGGTCGACGCCTGGCCCGGGAGCTCGACATCCTGATCGCCCGACGCCGCAGGCCCGTGATTTTCGTCAGCGACAACGGTACGGAGATGATCTCGCGCGCCATGCTGGAATGGGCCAACCGCACCGGAGTGGCGTGGCACTACATCGCACCGGGCAAGCCGATGCAGAACGGGTTTATCGAGAGCTTCAATGCTCGCCTTGCCGCAGTTGCCGCAAGCACAACGGCACGGCGGTGGTGGCGCTGGCGGGCTACAAGGACGATCAGGTCTCCTGGTCGGGCGACAAACGCCAGATCTACGCCTCCTCGCCAGGTCAGCGGCGCGCCTTCTGCGGCAAGTGCGGCACGCCGCTGACCTGGGAAGGCGACGGCGGCAAGCTGGGACCAATCTTCGAACTCCACATCTCCACCTTCGACGAACCGGACCTGCTGGTCCCCACGGCCCACGCCTTCGAGCACGAGCGCATCTCCTGGTTCGACGTCGCCGACAACCTGCCCCGTTACCAGGGGTTCATCGACGGCAGCGCGCCGCTGCGCCACGGCCCGGTCAAGGACGGCCTGCCCCAGGGCTGAGTCGGCTTCAGACCTCTTCGTTGTTGATTTGCACTGAGAGTTGACCCGGGATTTTCATCGAGAAGTGACCCGGTTGGAAGATAGTCCCGCGGAGCGGGCTGTTGTTCAAGGTGGTGATTTTTCCTTTCGTGTTTTTGGCGCGGCGGAGCTGGCCCTGAACCGGAAGCTGTCATTGCCGGTCTCGAGGATGTGGCAGTGGTGGGTGAGCCGATCGAGCAGTGCGGTTGTCATCTTGGCATCGCCGAACACGCCGGCCCACTCGCTGAAGCTGAGGTTGGTGGTGATGACGACGCTGGTGCGCTCGTAGAGCTTGCTGAGCAGGTGGAAGAGAAGGGCACCACCTGATGGGCTGAACGGCAGGTAGCCCAGTTCGTCGAGGATGACGAGATCGAGGCGCAGCAGTCGCTCGGCGAGCTGGCCTGCCTTGTTCATGGCCTTTTCCTGTTCCAGCGCATTGACCAGATCGACGGTGGCGAAGAACCGGACCTTCTTGCGGTGATGCTCGACCGCCTGGACGCCGAGTGCGGAAGCGATGTGGGTCTTGCCGGTTCCGGGTCCGCCGATCAGCACGATGTTATCGGCGCCATCGATGAACTCGCTGCGGTGCAACTGGCGGACCATGGCTTCGTTGACCTCGCTGGCAGCGAAGTCGAAGCCGGTCAGGTCCTTGTAGGCCGGGAAGCGGGCGGCCTTGATCTGGTAAGCGATGGACCTGACCTCGCGCTCGGCGACCTCGGCTTTGAGCAGTTGGGAGAGGATCGGCACAGCCGTATCGAACGCCGGTGCTCCCTGCTCCATGAGGTCGCCGACAGCCTGGGCCATGCCGTACATCTTGAGACCGCGCAGCATGACCACGACGGCGGCACTGGCAGGATCATGACGCACGGGCGGCCGCCTTCCTGCGCAGCATGTCGTAGCGTGCGACATTGGCCTTGGGTTCGCGCCGCAAGCTCAGCACCTGTGGGGCATCGATAGCGGCGAGGCTGGTCGGCTTGCCGTCGAGCAGCCGGTGGAGGATGTTGAGGGTGTGGGTCTTGGTCGGCACGCCGGCCTCGAGCGCCAGTTCGACGGCACAGAGCACCGCCTGCTCGTCGTGCTGCAGGACAAGCGCCAGGATCTCCACCATCTCCCGGTCACCACCGGTGCGCTTGAGCAGATGACCCTGCAACTGCCGGAATGCATCAGGCATCTCAGTGAACGGCGCTCCATTGCGCAGGGCTCCGGGCTTGCGCTGGATCACAGCCAGATAGTGCCGCCAGTCATAGATCGTGCGCCCTGGCAGGTGATGGGATCGCTCAATAATCCGGCCATGCTCGCACAGGATCTGCCCCTCGGCGGCGATGACGAGCTGCTCGGGATAGACTCGCAGGCTTACTGGCCGGTTGGCAAAGGAGGCGGGCACGCTGTAGCGGTTACGCTCGAAGGCGATCAGGCAGGTGGGCGATACCCGCTTGGTGTGTTCGACAAAGCCGTCGAAGGGCCGACCCAGCGGCATCAGGCTGGCAACCTCGGCGGCATGCGCATCAGCAACGGTGCCGGGCAGGACGCCATGCTGGATCTGCCCCCATTGCGCGACACACTGCTCCTCGAGCCAGACGTTCAGGGCAGCGATGTCGGGGAAGCTGGGCATCGGCTGCCACAGCCGGCGGCGCGCATCCTGGACGTTCTTCTCGACCTGTCCCTTCTCCCAACCAGAAGCCGGGTTACAGAACTCGGGCTCGAACAGGTAATGGCTGGCCATGGCGGCAAAGCGCGCGTTGACCTGCCGAACCTTGCCCGTGCCGATCCGGTCGACCGCGGTCTTCATGTTGTCGAAGATCCCGCGCTGGGGAACGCCGCCCAGCACCCGGAAGGCCTGGGTCAGAGCGTCGAACAGCATCTCATGGGTCTGGAGCCGATAGGCCCGGACGGTGAAGGCCCGGCTGTGCGACAGCTTGGTGTGCGCCACCTGCAGCTTGGTCTGCTTGCCGCCCAGCAGGGCCCAGTCCTCGCTCCAGTCGAACTGGAAGGCCTCGCCGGGTTGGAAGATCAATGGCACGAAGGTTCCGCGCCCACTGGTCTGGGCATCACGCTGGCGGTCGCCCTTCCAGGTCCGCACGAAGGCCGCAACGCGCCCGTAGGAACCATCGTAGCCCAAGACTACCAGATCGCCATGCATCTGCTTGGCCGTGCGCCGCTGCTTGCGCGACTTGCCGGCCTCGATCCGCAGCCAGCACGAAAGCTTCTCAGCAAACGGGTCCAGCTTGCTCGGCCGATCGGCAACCTTGAACTTCGGCTCTACCGTGTCCGACCGCAGGTACTTGCGGATCGTGTTGCGCGACAAGCCTGTGCGCCGCTCTATCTCTCGGATCGCCATCCCATCACGAAAATGCCAGCGCCGAATTACACTCAATAACGCCATGTCGATCACTCCTGGATCCTCCGACCAATCAGCCAGAGGGAGGTCAAAACATGGGTCACTTCTCAGTGGAAATTTATGCCCCTCCCGGGTCAACTCTCAGTGCAAATCAACAGCCAGTTGGATACATATGGACTGTGAACCAGAATTGAGGGTCTTGGGATGAAACGAAGTGCAGTTGCGCTGGTTGTGCTAATTTCTTTATCAATTGTGAGCTGTGAACGACTGCAATCTGTTTACGATGTAGTAGAAGCGCCGATAAACAAAGATTTCGGAGATATCACAGAAGAGCAGGTCGGAAATGCTATAATGACCGCCGCCGCGGAAAAGGGGTGGATAGCCCATGCG
>CALGGB010000096.1 GCA_937880925.1 uncultured Rhodospirillaceae bacterium
GCTCGCCGACCCGGTAAAATTCGAAGGCCTGGAGATACCCATCAACGCCGGCATCGGCATCGCCTTTGGCGATCGCACGGTGACCGATGCCGAAGCCATCATGCGCGATGCCGCGATTGCCCTGGATCTTGCCAAGGGCGAGCGTTCAAACAATGCAATTGCCGTGTTCGATCAGGTCATGCGTTCCACGACACAGACCCGGTTCCAGCTTGATATCGAGCTGCGTCAGGCGATCCGTCAGCGCACGATCACCATGCACTACCAGCCCATCGTCGAGGTCGAGACCTTGCGGCTGGTAGGCTTTGAGGCACTGGCGCGATGGCCGCATCCGCGCCTGAAGGATGTACCGCCGGGTGTCTTCATCCGCATGGCAGAGGACTCCGGACTGATCGCGCCGCTGGGCCGGCTGGCACTCGATATCGCGGCGGGCGACCTTGCGACCTGGCTTGTGCACAACGAGCGCCTCTTCGTTACCGTCAACATCTCGCCGCGCCAGTTCGACGAACACGACCTGGTCGCCGACCTGCGCTCAACCATGAAGCGCCATAAACTGCCGACAGACTCGCTGCACCTGGAGATCACCGAGTCGACCATGGTCGAAAATCCCGAGCAGGTGGCCGAGGCGGTCGCCAGCATCCGGGATCTGGGTGTCCTGATCTGCGTCGATGATTTTGGAACCGGCTACTCTTCGCTGCAGCTCCTGCAGACGATGCCCTACGACGTGCTGAAGATCGATCGTGGTTTTGTCGCCGGCATGGCAGAAGGCCGCCGCAACAGGGTCATCATGGAGATGATCACCGAACTGGCCCACCGCATGGGCATGCGCGTGGTTGCCGAGGGGATCGAGCGGCACGATCAGCTCGCCATGATCCGCAAGATCGGCTGCAACTTCGCGCAAGGCTTTCTCTTTGCCCCGCCGATGAGCGCCGAGGCGGCCCTCAATGTGGTGCGCGCCGGCCGCCTGGACTTTGCCTGACGGCCGGCGGCACGAATCTTAGTCGGCCTAGACGACCTCGACCAGACGCAGCGCAAAGGTCAGGCGCTGACCTGCCAGCATGTGGTTGGCATCGACCGTGACATCGTCGTCGTTCATATCGACCACCGTCACGACCACCGGGCCGTTCTGGGTGGAAGCCTGAAACTGGGTGCCGACTTCAATCTGCGCATCGGCAGGGAAGCGATCGCGCGCGACCGTCTGCACCAGATTCTCGTCACGCTCTCCATAGGCCTGCGCAGGCTCGATGCTGACGGTCTTTTCGTCACCCGTCGTCATGCCTTCGACGGCGTTCTCGAAGCCCGCGATCACCTGGCGCTTGCCCAGCTTGAACTCAAGCGGCTCATTGCCTTCGGAGCTGTCGAAAGTGCGGCCGTCGTCGAGCGTGCCGGTGTAGTGGATGCGGACGGTATCGCCCTGCTTGGCTGTCGTCATGCTTGCCTCTTCCGTATGTTGATAAAAGAAAAGGGCCGTCCGATAGAACGCCGGACGGCCCAATGCGATACACAAGCCTAACCCGGCGCAGGCCGGGAAATCAAACCTAGCGGCTCAATCCATGATCAGGACGCCGGCTCGGCGTCCGCAGCGACCTGCATCTTGACGATCTTGTCGGGGTCGCTGACCGAACCGTTGTTGCCCTGGCTGCCCTTCTTGATGTTGTCGACGAACTCCATGCCTTCGACCACTTCACCCCAGACCGTGTACTGGCCGTCGAGGAAGCGGGCGTCATCGAAGCAGATGAAGAACTGGCTGTCGGCGCTGTCGGGGCTCTGTGCGCGCGCCATGGAGACGGTGCCGCGCACATGGGGTTCCTGCGAGAACTCCGCCTTCAGCTTCTGGCCAGAACCGCCGGCGCCCGTGCCTGTCGGATCGCCCGTCTGGGCCATGAAGCCTGGTATGACGCGGTGGAAGACGACCCCGTCGTAGAAGCCATCGCGCGCAAGTTCCTTGATACGCGCGACATGGTTGGGGGCGAGATCGGGACGCAGCTTGATCACCACGCGGCCGTCCTTGAGATCGAGATAGAGCATGTTTTCGAGGTCCTCTGTTTGTCCGATGGCATCGGATTCGGGCGTGTCGGGCACTGCGTTCAGGGTTTCCTGCCTTGTGTCGCCGCCGCGCAGGACGATCGCCAGAACCGCCGCAGCGGCAAGAACCACCAAGACACCGAACAGAAGGCGCTTTGACATTGTCGCTCCGGGGTGGACACAAGGGCACATGGCCCAACTGGACGCACCGGCCGACCACCGGCTTCCAGAGTCGGAGAATAGCCCGGAAAGATACCGCGGGTCACGGGATCTCCTGCTGCCACGGTTCAGCCCCGCGCGGGCGCCGCGATGGCGCGGATCAGCCCCCACCAATAGGGCAGGTAGCTGACCGTCACGGGTTCCTCGCCACGGGCATCGCAGATCGCACGGTGCAGGTCGGCCAGGCGATGAAAGGGCACGCCGGGATAGGTGTGGTGGGCCGTGTGATAGACCATGCCCCAGGACAGCCAGCGCATCGGCGCGATGGTCTTCATCGTGCGCGTGTTGCGCCAGGTATCGGCGACATAGGGCATGCCGCCGTGTTCGATGTGGTTCTGGATCTGATGGGTCCAGGCGGTGGCGAACATGGGCGCCCACCACAGGATCACCAGCGCAGAGCTCTGGAAGACCAGAGAGAGCGCGATGCAGGCGGCGTACCCGGCAAGGTGCCAGCGCGCCTCGGCCACCACCTTCTGCTCCTGCTCGTCGCTGAGGTAGTATTCCTCGCGTCCGGGCCAGCGGCGCCCGGCAAAGGCATGCCAGACCATGCGCGAGATCAGATAGGTCCAGAGCGTGACGCCGAGCAGGCCCATCGCCGCCCAGAAGCGCCCTTCCCTTCCCTTGTCGCCCACCAGTTCCCCGTCGCGTTCAGGGTCCTGGGTATGGCGGTGATGGGTGAAATGCTGCCAGCGGTCGTAGTCGCGCGGATAAAGCAGCACGAAGCCGGTGAAGCGGCCCAGGACCTCGTTGAACCAGCGCGTACGGAACACGGTGTCGTGGCTGGATTCATGCTGGGCGGCGTACAGCCAGTTGATCAGCGCCCCGTAGATTATGAACACCGGCACGCCCCACCAGCTGCCCCACAGGGTCCAGAGAAGCAGGCCGCTTGCCCCAAGCGCCAGGAGATGGCTGCCAAGCTGGATGAAACCGGCCCGATCGGACTTCTTCATCAGGCTGCGCAGCACCTGAGGGTCGACACGGGCCGTGCCCCTGGCCGCAAAGTCCTCGTCCAACGATCGTCTCCCGTTACTGCAATCGGGTCACGCTAGTCCGCCACGCCGGACCGAAACAAACGATCAATTCCCATCATTCGGCTGAGTCAGGATCATCCGATACCAAAGGGCTCCTGGCGGCACAGGGATTGCGCAACCGCCTCGAACTGCTGGAACTGGCCTGCCAGCCAGGCAGCAAACCGCTCACCGGCATCGCAGAGATCGCTGCCCGAGGACCAGGCAAGATAGAGCGCGCTGCCGCTTTTCAGGGTGAGAGCAAAGGGTTTGACCAGACGCCCGGCCATCAGGTGATCGCCGGCCAGCAGTTCATCGGCCATGGCGACGCCATCGCCGGCCACCGCGGATTCGATCGCCAGCGCAGAGGAATGGAACACCGGGCCGCGCCGCCAGCCCTGGCCGGCTTCGGCCTGGGCCGCGGCGAGCCAGGCAGCCCACCACTCCAGCGACTGCTCGTGCAGGAAGGTCTGCCCGGCGAGGTCGGCAGGCTCGTTGAGATTTGCGGCCAGTGTAGGAGCGCAGACCGGAAAATCGCAGGTCACCCAGAGGCGGCGGCTGTTGAAGGGCGAGGGCCGCTCCGAGCCGAAGTGCAGCGCGATGTCGGCGGGACCGGCAAGCATGGCGGCGGTGTCGTCGCTGGAGATGAACTCCAGGTCAAGATCGGGATGGATCTTGCGAAAGTCCGCGAGCCGCGCGCGCAGCCAGCAATCGAGCAGGCCGGGGTTACCGGCAACGACCAGCCGTTCCTCGGCAGGCGCCTTGCCCGACTCCCTTGCGTCGGCCACGGCGGCATCCATCGCATCGAGCGCACGGGTCAGGGAGGCCGCCAGGGCCCTGCCGGCCGGCGTCAGTTCCACACGGCGGTTGAAGCGCTCGAAGAGCTGCGTGCCGAGTTGCTCCTCCAGCCCGCGCACCTGGTGGCTGATCGAAGTCGGCGTCACCGCCAGTTCATCGGCCGCCTGCTTGAAGCTGCCGTGACGCGCGGCCGCCTCGAAGGCGCGCAGCGCGCCGAGGCTCGGCAGGTTCCGGCGGCGCTTCACGGCTCACACCGGAAGATCAGAGGTCGAAATGGCAGGATCATCGCACCATGCTAGAGCAGCACGGCGCTCCGGCAAGCCGGAGCCTTCAGTCCTCTTCCACGATTCCACGGGCAACCGCGACGGCAGCCTCGATATCGGGCAGCACGCGCAGGTGGTCGTCCTCGGCCAGGATCGCCATTTCGGTCAGCACCTTGCGCGGCTGGGCCTGCAGGCCGGTGACCAGGACCACGGTGCCCTGGCGGCGGCAGCGGGCAAGCAGGTCCTTCAGGCGCGAGGCGCCGGTCGCATCGACCATCGGCACCTCCCGCATGCGCAGGATCAGCACGCGCGGCGTGCCGTCGATGCGGTCAATGACCTCGGCAAAATGCCCCGCGACGCCGAAGAACAGCGGACCGCGGACATGGAAGGTGACGACATGGCGGGGCAGCACCAGCGGCTGGCGCGCGGCCTCGTCGTGCGTGAGGGGGAAATCATCGACATCCTCCTCGATCACGCCGCCTGCCCGGCCCGACGAGATCGCCACCACCCCGGTCATGCGGTGCATGAAGAGGACCGCTGCCAGCACGACGCCGACCTCGATCGCCAGGACAAGGTCCACGGCCACCGTCAGGCCGAAGGTCAGCAGCAGCACCAGCCGGTCGCCCCAGGGGCCACGCATCAGCGCGCGGAAGCGGCCCATCTCGCTCATGTTGACCGCCACCACCACCAGCACGGCTGCAAGGCTGGCCAGCGGGATGACATCGGCAACCGGGGCCAGAAACAGCATGAAGACCAGGATGATGACCGCATGGACCATGCCGGCGACCGGGGAGCGCGCGCCGGTGCGCACATTGGTTGCGGTACGCGCGATAGCGCCGGTTGCTGGAATACCGCCGACCAGGGCCGAAGCCGCGTTGGCGACACCCTGGGCGACCAGTTCGCAGTTGGAGCGATGGCGCCGCCCGGTCATGCCGTCGGCGACGACCGCCGAGAGCAGCGATTCCACACCCGCGAGGAACGCGATGGTGAAGGCGCTGGGCAGAAGTCCACCCAGGCGCGCGAAACTCACCTCGGGCAGCTGCGGCATGAGGATGCTGCTCGAAACGCCGCCAAAACGGCTGCCGATGGTTTCCACCGGCAGCCCAAAGGCCATGACGACAAGCGAGGCCAGCACCACCGCGATCAGGAAACCCGGCAGCCGCGGCGCATAACGCCGCAGCGCGACGATGAGCGCCAGAGCGCCAAGCGCAACACCAAGCGTTGCCGGACTGAGCGTATCGCGCGCCGCCCAGAAGGCAGGCCACTTGTCGAAGAAGGCGGCAGGCACCTGATCAAGCGACAGGCCGAAGAAGTCCTTGAACTGGCTGGCGAGGATGATGACCGCGATGCCGGCCGTGAAGCCGGTGACGACCGGCTCCGGAATGTACTTGATCCAGGTCCCAAGGCGCGCAAAACCCGCAACGATCAGGATGATGCCAGCCATGAAGGTGGCAATCACCAGACCGTCGAAGCCGTGCTGGTCGATGACGTTGAAGACGACCACCACGAATGCGCCGGTGGGGCCGCCGATCTGGAAGCGGCTGCCGCCCAGAGCCGAGATCAGGAAACCGGCGACGGCGGCCGTGAGCAGGCCCTTGTCGGGCGTCGTGCCGCTGGCGATGGCCAGAGCCATGGCCAGCGGCAGGGCGACGATGGCGACCGTGATGCCGGCGATGCAATCGGCGCGGAAGGCATCGAAGCGGTAGCCTTCGCGCAGCACGGTGACGAGCTTGGGAACGAACAGACTGCCGGGAAAGGCACCCTGCCTTGATGGTCCGGGGGGGAGCGCGTTCATCGTTTCCTCACCGCAGACGAACCCCGCGGCCGCCGGCGGAACTTGCGGCCCCCTCCCCGATCAGTTCGATGCCGGCGCTTTCCAGGGCAGCCACGAGCTTCATCAGGGAATCGACATTGCCGCGCACGACGCCGTCGCTGGCCTCCATGCGCTGGATGGTCGGCACGGAAAGGCTGCTGAGGGCGGCAAGCGTGCGCTGATCGATCCCGAGCAGGGCGCGTGCGGCGCGCATCTGGGTGGCAATTATCATGTCTGAGATATCATAAATGGACTTCTGAACATTCTTTATGCGTTTTGGGACAGGTAAGGCCCGGTCTTCAAGCGGGTTCTAATCGGCGTCGAAGGGGCAACCGGGTGTGCATCAGGCAAACGCCTGGGTTAGGCTCCCCGCATGGCCACACAAGAACGCCCCCGACATTCACGCAAGGTTCTGGCCCGCTCGCCTGAGCAGGCGCGAACCCTGCCTTCCTGGATCTATACGGACAGCGACCTGCTGGTGCGCGAACGGGAAACGATCTTCCGCCGCAACTGGTCCTTCGTCGGCCATGTCAGCGATGCCCGCGACGGCCGCGTCGCAACCGGCTGGATCGATGACTGCCCGATCCGCTTCTGGCGCGAGCCATCGGGCGGCATCGCAGGCGAACGGATCGACGGCACCGCGCCCTCGAAGCTGCGCCTCTGCGTTTTAAGCGGCCTCGTCTTTGCCAATCTCGACAACGGGGCCGACGATCTGGAGAGCCTGACGCCGGAGTTCGGCCCTTCCCTGATCGACTTCGTGCCGCGCATCGAGGAACTGGTGCTGTGCCACCAGATCCGCCACGAGGTTGCCTGCAACTGGAAGGTGCTGATCGAGAATTCCCTGGAGTGCTACCACTGCGAACCGTGCCATCCGGGCTTTTCCGATGATGTCGACATGGCAACCTACCGCTCCGAGAGCGACGGCGTGCTGACCATGCACACCGGCATGCAGCGCGGCAGCGACACCCCGTTCCGCTACTGGTACCTCTGGCCCCTGACCGAGATCGACGCCAACCCGGGCGAGAAACCGCAGCTATCGATCTACACGCGTGAAGCCCTGGGCGCCGGGCGCTTCGCCATGATCGGGCATTTCTATCGCCTGCCCGGCGATATTCCCGATGCGCAGGAAATAGCCCAGATGGAAAGCAACGACACGCTGCTTGAGGATTACGCCATCTGCGAGTCCGTGCAGCGCGGGCTGGGCTCGCGGGGCTATGGCCGGGGCCGCTTCATTGTCGACCGTGAGCGTTCCCATATCAGCGAACACTCGGTGCACCATTTCCAGCTTCTGGTGGCCGACGCCCTGGACCTGCGCTGAAGCTTCTCAGCCGCGACGGCGGGCGATCGCATCAGCCAGGATGCAGAGAATTTCGAACATCATCGTTGCCCCGACCAGCGCGGTGTTGCCGCTGGGATCGAAGGGCGGCGAGACCTCCACGACATCGCCGCCGACGATGTCGAGGCCCTGCAGGCCGCGCAGCAGTTGCTGGGCCTCCCGCGTCGTGATGCCGCCGATCTCCGGCGTGCCGGTGCCGGGCGCATAGACCGGATCGAGGCCGTCAACATCGAAGCTGATGTAGGTGGCCTCGTCGCCGACGACACGGCGCACCTCGTCGATCACGGCCGGAACGCCAAGCTCGGTGAACTCCTCCATGTAGATGACGCGCATGCCGTTCTCTTCGGCAAAGGCCATGTCGTCGGGGTAGTAGATCGAGCCGCGGATGCCGATCTGCACGGTGCGCTTCGGGTCGAGCAGGCCCTCTTCGACGGCGCGGCGGAACGGCGTGCCGTGGGTGTACTTGTTGTCGCCGAAGTAGCGGTCGTTGGTGTCGCTATGGGCATCGACATGGACCATGCCCACGGGCCGATCCTTTGCGATGGCGCGCATGATCGGCAGGGTGACGAGATGATCGCCGCCGGCGCTGAGCGGGCATGCCCCCGCAGCATGGATCTTGGCAAAAAAGGCTTCGACACGGCCCAGCGTATCCATCAGGTCGATGGGATTGACCGGGCAGTCGCCGAGATCGGCGACGCGGGCAAGTTCATAGGGTGCGATGCGGCTGACGTGGTGGACGCGGCGCATCAGGCTGGACTGGTTGCGGATCTCGCGCGGACCATGGCGCGCACCTGCCCGGTTGGTCGTGCCGCCATCCCAGGGCACGCCGACGAGCGCGATGTCGACCAGGGCGGGATCGCGTAGGTGCGGCAGGCGCATGAAGGTGGGGATATCGCCAAAGCGCGGCACCACCGCCGCATCGACCGGTTCGTAGAAGTTGTTGCCTGACGCCATCGTGTCCTCCCTGGAGCGCGCGCACCTTGCCCTCCGGCCGCGCTTGCCGCAATGCTGCGCGGGCCAGACTGGGGAAGCGATCATGGCCGCACGCAACATGCCGATCTACGCCGGGCGCGACGAGGCGTTCTTCCTGCGCCACTTCATGCCCTCGACGGCCGTCGGCGATCCCGCGCCCTGGATCGCGCGCGCTCAGAAGCTGGGCGAGGAAGCCACCGCCAGCCTGAAGAACGTGCGCTGGGACGTGCGTTACGGCGAAGGGCCCCTGCAGACCCTGGACGTCTTTCCCGCCGCCGATCCGAACGCACCGATCCATCTCTACCTCCACGGCGGCTACTGGCGCGCCTACGACAAGGCGAACTACCGCTACATCCCCGGCATGCTGGTGCCCGCGGGCGCGACCACCGTGCTGGCCAACTACGACCTCTGCCCCAGCGTGACACTGGACGAACTGGTCGCCCAGGCCATCGCGGCAGTGGCATGGGTCTGGCGCAACGGACGCGAGCTGGGGGGCGATCCCCAGCGGCTGTTCATCTCCGGCAGTTCGGCCGGCGGGCATCTGGTCGCCATGATCCTCGCCCACGACTACACCAGAGATGGTCTGCCCGGCGACATCGTGAAAGGCGCGCTGTCGATCACCGGCGTCCACCGCCTGGAGCCGGTATTGCGGATTCCGCCCAACGACGACATCCGCCTGGATGCCGCCATGGCACAGCGCAACACCACGTTTGACAAGGCGCCGGTCATCCGCTGCCCGGTGATCGTAGCCGTGGGCGGCGACGAACCCGACGAGTGGATCCGCATGTCGGTCGATTACGACACCATGCTGCGCGAGGAAGGCATTCCCGGCGAACTGATAATCCTGGCGGGCACCCACCACTATTCGGTGACCCAGACGCTGGCCGACCGGGAGAGCAGGATGTCACGGGCACTGCTGGCGTTGATGGGGCTTGCCTGAGGCTGCTGCACCGCCCCGTCGGCGCGACAGGCGCGGGGCTTTTGCGTGGGAGGACGAGATGGAATTCACACGGCTTGAGGGCGCCTTCGGCGCCCGTGTCACCGGCATCGACCTCGGCAAGCCGATCGAGCGGGAGGCGCTCGACCGCCTGATCGAGGCCTTCTATTCGGTCAAGCTGATGGTCTTCCCGGGGCAGAAACTCTCGAAGGACGCCTATCAGGCCTTCGCCCGGCAATGGGGCGAGCCCTATATCGAGACCTACGACAACATGACCGTGCCGGGCCACCCCGCGATCATGGAGGTGGGTAACACCGGCGGCGTGCTGGAGACCGAGGCCTACCGCAACGGCGCCGCCTTCTGGCACACCGACCGCGCCTATGCGCCCGACTGCAACGCCATCACCATGCTCTACTGCATCCATGCTCCCGCGAGCGGCGGCGAGACGCATTTCGCCGACCTGGTCGCGGCCTACGACGCGCTTGATGACGAGACCAAGGAGCGCATCAAGGACGTCGTCGCCACGCACCGCTACGGCGGCGGCGACCGGGAGGACTGGGAGTTCGAGGTGCATCCCATGGTGCCGGGTCAGGAAGAGACGCTGCCCATCGGACGCCAACCCCTTGTGCGCCGCCACGACGTGACCGGCAAACGCGGACTCTATTCGGTTGCGGGCACCTGGCATGAGGTGGAGGGGCTGGACCACGAAGCGGCGCGCGCCCTGATGCGCTCGCTGAAGCTGCACGCTATCGATCCGCGCTTCACCACGACCCACCGCTACACCCCAGGCGACCTGGTGATGTGGGACAACACGCAGACTCTGCATGCCGCCTCTCCCATCGGGGCGGCGGTCGACAAGGCGAGCCGGCGCCTGCTGCAGCGCATCGTGACGACCGGTCTGCCGCCGCTGCTGGCGGCCTACAAGCTGGCCGGTGAGCGTTAGCGCGCGCCGCGGCCCAGATCGCGCATGCGCTCCAGCCAGCGGATACGCTGCTTGTCGTCCATGGCCTCAATGCGCCCGATCAGTGTGGTGCTTACCGGCGCGATGCCGACGAAGCGCAGAATGCTCCGCTCGAGCTGCCTGACACCGTGACCGCCGAACCAGAAGCGATAGGCCAGCGCCGGCATGCCCATGGTGACGATGATGCGTGCCGATCGCCCCGTCAGCAGCCGCTTCCAGCCACTCTCAACCTCATAGGCAAAGCCCGGCCGCAGCACCTGTTCCAGGAAGCCCTTGAGCATGGCCGGCATACCGCCCAGCCAGAGCGGAAAGACGAAAACGATGTGATCGGCCCAGGCAATCGCATCCTGCAGGGGCGCGATTGCCGCGGGCACGGGACCATGGTCGTGTTCCACCTTGGTGCGCAGCAGATCGAAGGAGAGCGTGGCGAGGTCGATACGCCGCACGGCATGGCCGGAAGCCTCTGCGGCCTCGCCGTAGGCTGTGGCGAGCGCCCGGCAGAAACGCTCCGGCGCGGCATCGGGATGGCCCTGAACGATCAGGATGTTCCGCGTCATCGCCCATCCTCGCGGCGCGGACCCGGCGACGCCAGCGGCTTTTCCATTGCGTAGTTGTGGATCGCCACGCCGCCGAGTTCGAAGTCCCGCCGCCTCAGAACCTTGAAGTCCCGGCGAAGAAAGAAGCGGCGCGCCGCCTCGCTTGCCTCGGTATAGAGGCGCGCCGTTCCACGGTGGCGCGCTGCCTCCTCCAGCCGTGCGTAGAGCGCGTCGGCAACACCCGTTCCGGCGGCCTCGGGAACGCAGAAGAGCATGTCGATGTGACCGTCGTCTTCCAGATCAATGAAGGCCAGCGGCCGGTCAGCAGCATCGACCGCGACCAGCACCAGACGGCCATCGCTGCAGCGGGCATGGGTCCGCTCGGGTCCGCCGATGCGGGAGACCCAGGCCTCGACCTGCGCCGCCGTATAGTCCCGGGGGCCCAGGCCGCGCACGGAGCGCACGAAGACGTCGATCAGGGCGGCGGCATCGCCGGTGACATAGTGTCGAACATGGGTCGGCATGGAGCCTCGGCGCGGCGGCATCGGATGCCCTGCGCAGTCGTCGCACCGGTTGACGGGCACGTCAATGCGGCCGCCCGCGTCGGCTTCCGCACAGGCAGGATTGCGGCTATGACCACTGGCGCAACGGGGAGAATGCCATGAGCCTGGACATGTGGAACGATGACGGCAGCTATCGCGGCCTGGGGGCGGAGTTCGACCCCGACTGGTTCCTGACCGACGCGCAAAAGGAGCTGCGGGCGAAGATCATTGCGCTTTCGCGCACCACGCTGCGGACCAACGCCATCGAGAGCGACAAGGGTTTCATCTTCCCGCGCAAGAACTTCGAGGCCCTGGCCGAACTCGGCCTGCTGGCGCTGAACGTGCCCAGGGAGATGGGCGGCCTGGGCGAAAACCATGTCGCCACCGCCATGGTCGTGGAGACCATCGCGCGTTACGGCTGCCCCTCCACCGCCATGTGCTTCGTCATGCACTGCTCGGCCGTGGCGGCCCTGATGCTGCGCCATCACGGCAACCCGGCCATCGAGAAGCTGGTTGCGCGCCTGTCGAAGGAGTGCCTGGTCGGCACGCTGTCGCTCTCGGACCCCGCGACCGGCAGCCATGTCTGGTTCCTGATGTCCTCGGGGGCCGAGCGCGACGGCGACGGTTTCGTCATCTCCAAGAAGGCTTCGTGGACGACCTCGGGCGGCTTTGCCGACTGGTATGTCGCCCAGACCACCAGTCCGGACTTTGCGGGCAACTACGCCGACTTCTCGACCTGGCTGGTGATGGCAGACGAGGTTACCGCCAACCCCGGCTCCTGGGACGGCATGGGCCTGCGCGGCAATCAGTCCGGCCCGATCGAGATCGACAAGGTGCGTGTTGCCGCCGAACGCCTGATCGGCCCGGTGGGCGACGGCGCGACCTCCAACGACGAGGTGACCGATCCGTTTTTCCTGTTCGGCACGGCATCGTGCTGGAACGGGATCGCGCTTGGCATGATCGATCTTGCGAGGAAACACACGACGCGCAAGACCCATGTCGATGTGGGGCTGCGGGTGTGCGACTACGCCACGATCCAGGACTACGTCGGCGAGGCGCTGATCCGAACGAACGCCAGCCGCATGATGAGCTACGGCGTCGCCCAGGAGATGGACCGGCTGACCGGCAACTGCGACTGGTCGATCCACGCCGACGTCACGAACAATCCGCGCGCCACCCTGATACCCTGGAGCTGGTCGGCGAAGTACCTTGCCTCCTCCAACGTCACCGAGGTTTCCGACAAGATGCTGCATGCCTGCGGCGGCACCGCCTACAAGGCGGGCCTGGGCATGGAGCGCCTGCTGCGCGACGCCAAGGCAGGCTGGGTGATGGCGCCGACCAACGAGGTGGTGCGCAACTTCCTGGGGCGCGCCGGCCTGCTGGGCTTCGAGGCGCTGGACCTGTGGAACCAGGAGGTCAACCAGCGCGCGCTCGACAACGAGATCAAGAAGATGACGCCGCAGCAGAAGGCGGCGCTGGCCGAACGCCTGCTGGCATCATGAGCGAGCCGGCAGCCACGGGCGGTCCCTTCTCCCTGCCGCCGGTGACGGCGGGGCTTCTGGCGGGTTTTGTCGGCTTCGCCAGCACCTTCGCGGTGATCATCGCCGGGCTGACATCGGTCGGCGCCACCCAGGCGCAGGCCGCGTCAGGGCTGATGGCGCTGTCGGTTTCCATGGGCCTGTGCGGCATCCTGCTGAGCCTGAGGAAACGCCAGCCGATCAGCGTCGCATGGTCGACGCCGGGCGTCGCCCTGCTCGCCACGACCGCCGCACCCGAGGGCGGCTTTGCCGCCGCGGTCGGCGCGTTCCTGGTGTGCGGGGCAGCCATCGTCGTCGCCGGCCTTTGGAAACCCCTGGGACGGGCGGTCGCCGCGATCCCCGCGCCGCTCGCCAACGCCATGCTCGCGGGCGTCCTTCTGGGCCTGTGCCTGGCCCCGGTGGAGGCCGTGGCGCAGTTCCCCGCCATCGGCCTTGCCGTGGTCATCACATGGGCTGTCGTGGCGCGCCTGCGCCGCCTGATGGCCGTGCCCGCCGCCGTGCTGGTGACGGCCCTTCTGATCGCATGGAACGCCGGACTGATCCCCGGCATCGCGACGGCCGAAAGCTGGCCGGGCCTGACGGCATGGCCGGGCTACGGCATCGCCGAACTGCTGCCGCTGCCGGTCTTCGTCATGCCGGCGTTCGAGCCTGCGGCAATGATCGGCATCGCCCTGCCGCTGTTCATCGTCACCATGGCTTCGCAGAACATTCCCGGCATTGCGGTGCTCAACGCCAACGGCTATCGCCCCGAGCCCGGCCCGCTGTTCACCACCACCGGCGTCTTCAGCCTGCTGGCCGCACCCCTGGGCGGCCATGCGGTGAACCTGGCCGCGATTACCGCGGCGCTGTGCGCGGGTCCCGACGCCCATCCCGATCCGGCCAAACGCTACGGTGCGGCTGTCGTCGCAGGCTGGACCTATATCGGCTTCGGCCTGCTGGCGGGGCTTGCCACCGCGCTGATCGCGGCGGCCCCGCCCGTGCTGATCGAGGCGGTCGCGGGCCTTGCCCTGCTCGGCGCCTTCGGCGCTTCGCTGGCCGCCGCTCTGTCGGAGCCACGGCACCGCGAGGCGGCGGTGGTCACCTTTGTCGTCACGGCCTCCGGGCTCACCCTGCTGGGCATCAGCGGCGCGTTCTGGGGTCTGGTGGCCGGTGGTGCCATGATGGCGCTGTCGCGCTGGCGCGCACGCTAAGCCAGCCATTTCCGCATCGACCGAATCGAGGCGTGCATGGAAACGGAGCGCGAGCAAGCGGCCGGCCGGGCAAGTCAGACCGCGCGGCTGTGGCGAGCGGGCGCGGCATCGAGGCGTACATCGAAGACCGCGGCAATCAGACGCACGAAGGGCCGGCCCGGCTCGACAACCCGGACCTGGGCGCCGTTGATCTCGATGAGGCCCATGGCGCGATAGGGTTCCAGACGGGCGAGCTCCCTCTCGAAATCCTCGGCGCTGCCATGGCGGCGGCCGAGCGCCTCCAGATCGACTTCCAGGAAGCACATCAGGCTGTCGATCACGGCGCGGCGCAGGCGGTCGTCGTCGTCGATGGCGATGCCGCGCGCGACCGGCAGGCGCCCTTCCCGCACCGCCTTGCGCCAGGTCGGCACGTCGGAGGCGTTCTGCACGTAGCCCTGCGGCAGGGCGCCGATGGCGGAAGCCCCAAGGCCGATCAGCGTTGCCGCGGGATCGGCAGAGTAACCCTGGAAGTTGCGCCGCAGCGTACCCAGATCGGCTGCACGCGCCATGGCATCCCCCGGCCGCACGAAGTGGTCCAGCCCGATTCGGCGATACCCGGCGGCCATCAGCCGCTCGGCGGCAAGACCGGCCTGGGCGAAACGCGCCGCCGTGTCGGGCAGCGCTTCTTCCGGGATCAGCAACTGGTGACGCTTCATGCCCGGCACATGGGCATAACCAAAAAGCGCTATGCGGTCAGGCTCCAGCGAACAGGCGTGATCGACCGTCGCCGCAATGCCCGCCTCGTCCTGATAGGGCAGGCCGTAAATCAGATCGAGGTTGAGCGCGTCGACACCGGCCTCGCGCAGCATGGCGACGGCCCTGATGTTGCTTTCGGGCGGCTGCAGGCGGTTGATGGCCTGCTGCACCTGGGGGTTGATGTCCTGCAGGCCCAGGCTCGCACGGTTGACGCCGATGGCGGCAAAGGCCGCGACCGTTTCCGGCGACAGGCCGCGGGGATCAAACTCGACAGCGATCTCTGCGTCATCGGCAATCGAGAAACGTTGCTTCAGCAACGCGCCGATTGCCGCGATGTCGCCCGCTTCAAGCATGGAAGGGGAACCACCGCCAAAATGGACATGGGCGACCTTCCTGCCATCATCCAGATGATCGGCAACCAGCCCGATCTCGGCCCGCAGGTCCTCAAGATAGGCCGCGACCGGCGCATAACGGTTCACCACGCTGGTGTTGCAGCCGCAAAACCAGCACAGGGAATCGCAGAACGGGATGTGGAGATAAAGCGACAACGGCGCATCGCCCGGCAAAGCGGCGAGCCAGCCGGCGTAACGGGCGCCGTCGACAGAGGGGCCGAAGTGCGGCGCGGTGGGGTAGCTGGTGTAGCGCGGCACGCGCCGGTCCAGACTGGCGAGAGTTTGAGCGTCCATGGCTCTGAGTCTGCCCCCTGGAGGACGCCACGGCGTTGACGTAAATCAAGTCGTGATCGCGCCAATGACAGGACTATGCTGGCCCGCAGCAATCGGACATCAGCCATGAGCGACTTCACACCCCTGTCTGGACTTGCCGGCGGCATCATGATCGGTGCGGCAGCAGCCCTGTTGCTCCTTCTCAACGGCAGGATCGCCGGGATCAGCGGCATCGCAGGCGGCATCATGAACAACGCCGGCCGCGAGCGGCTCTGGCGGATAGCCTTCGTCGTTGGCCTGGTCGTGGGTCCGCTGGCGGTCGCAGCCGTCACAGGAGCGATGCCGCAGGTGGAAATCGAAGCGCAGTGGCCCTGGCTGGTGGCCGCCGGACTGTTGGTGGGCTTCGGCACGCGTCTGGGCTCGGGTTGTACAAGCGGCCACGGGGTCTGCGGCCTTGCCCGCCTCTCGCCACGCTCCCTGGCCGCGACCGCAACCTTCATGATCGTGGCTGCGGCGACGGTTTATGTCGTCCGCCATGTGATCGGGTGAACACCATGCCGCGCACCGTATCCGCCTTGCTGATCGGCATGCTCTTCGGCGCGGGGCTTGCCGTATCGGGCATGATGAACCCGGCCAAGGTCCTGGGCTTTCTCGACATCACGGGCGACTGGGACCCGACGCTGGCCTTTGTGATGGGCGGCGCGCTGATCGTTGCCCTGCCCGCGACTCTGCTGGCGCGACGGCGCGCACGGCCCGTCCTGGCAGAGTCGTTCGATCTGCCGGGCAAACGGACGATCGACCTGCCGCTGATCGCGGGAAGCGCACTCTTCGGCCTGGGCTGGGGCCTTGCCGGCTTCTGTCCCGGCCCGGCCTTTGCCGCTCTCTCGACGGGCCTGTGGCAGGTCGGCCTGTTCGTGCTGGCCATGCTCACCGGCATGCTCGCCTTCCGGCTTCTTCGCGCGAACTGAGCCATGCCGGGGACCACCGAACTCTGGCTGATGCTCGCCTCAGCCACGCTGCTGATCGGCTATCACCTCTGGTTCCTGCACGAACTGCAGACAAGGCCGCATCGCACCACCATCGGCAGCGCCAGGGCGCTGC
Source organism: uncultured Rhodospirillaceae bacterium (assembly GCA_937880925.1). GTDB lineage: Bacteria > Pseudomonadota > Alphaproteobacteria > SP197 > SP197 > CALGGB01. Next base: position 16,636 of record CALGGB010000096.1, read on the forward strand.
GCGCCGCCTGGGTCGCCGATGTCATGACCAACCGGCGCGATATCCTGGCGGTTCAAACCATGCGCAACTGGGTGATGACGACCAGCTTCCTGGCCTCGACCGCCGCGCTGATCTCGGTCGGTCTGCTGACCTTCCTGATGTCATCGGACGGCGTGACGAACCTCATTCACCGGCTGAACTTCGCCGGCACGCGCAGCGAGGACCTGCTGACGCTCAAGCTGGCCCTCATCATCGTCGATTTCTTCGTCGCCTTCTTCAACCTGTCGCTGGCCATGCGACACTACAACTACGCTGTCTTCCTGATCGGCCTGTCTCTGGCGGACGAACCCGATGTGGCCATCGCACGGGCAACCCGGCACGTGCAGAACGGCGCCATGCGTTACGCCGCGGGCATGCGCGGCTTCTACCTGACGGTACCGCTTGTGATGTGGTTGTTCGGGCCGGAGTGGCTGCTGGCCGGAGCGGCGATCGTGACGCTGGCACTCTGGCGTCACGACCACACCGGATAGAGCAGATTCACACCTTCCTGCCGATCGCTATGCGATCGCGCAGGAAGGTGATTCGCTCCAAGCGATCAGGGGTTGTTGACGGCCAGATTCTGGCCCGTCGAGGCGATCATCCGCTGCTCGGTCACGAGGCTCATGGCACGGGTGATATCGTCGGTCGACATGTACTCGGTCAGATGCTCTCTCGCCTTGACCGAGATGTCGATTTTGTCGGAGGCCAGCGAATAGTAGTAGTAGGCCATGACGAAATCCTGAGGCACACCGTAGCCCGAGCCGTACATGAAACCGATCATGTACTGCGCTTCGGAATGTCCCTTGGCAGCAGCTGTCAGGTACCACTTCATGGCCTGGCTGTAGTCCTTGGCGACAATCTCACCTTCGCGGTAAAGCATGCCGAGCTGAAACTGGGCATCGGCGTCGCCGGCATCGGCAGCCTGGTGCAGCAACTGAATGCCCTTGGCCGGGTCGGTCACCACGCCCTCACCCTCGATATAGTCCAGGGCGAGCTCGCGCTGGGCCGGGCTGAAACCGGCGGCAGCCGCACGGCTGTACCAGCCAGACGCGACAACATCGTCCTCCGGCGTGCCGATGCCATTGTCGTACATGCGCGCCACGTTGAATTGGGCCGAGACATTGCCCGCCTCGGCGAGCGGCGCCCAGATCGCCAGCGCCTGTGCGTAGTCACGCTTCTTGAAGGAAGAAAGACCACGATCGTATTCGCTGGTCTGAGCATGGGCCACAGCAGCGGTGGCGGTGGTCAGGAATGCACATGCCATGATGGCGAGCAGTGAGCGCTTGAGCGTCATGAATCCCCTGGGGTCTGGCCTGATGAACAACTAGGACTTCAATGAACCGGGGCATCGCGTCGTGGTGTGACATCCTGCACCGTGCGGGTAGGGCCTGCCTGATGATGGATCATCTGCCATCCCTGATCTTCGAGCACGAACAGATTGGTCGCCACGAGCATGCCGTCACCTAACCCTTCATAGCAGATTACATGGGCATTTGTCCCGTTCACGAAGACGCGCGCGCCGATGCAGCGTACCGGCGGCGGACTGGCCAGAATCGCCTTCCAGCTCTCCATCACGGCCTCCCGGCCGATCAGCGCCTGCCAGCCGGGATGGATGCATGTGACGTCATGACCGCGGGCCCAGAGCCGTTCCATCGCCTCATGATCGCCGCGTGCGAAGGCGACGTAGAAATCGGTGTTGGTTTCGAGCACGGCATCGGAGGGCTGCATGCTCTCAATCTAGTCCAACCCGCGTCCTGATTCACGCACGGAGGCGGCGCATTCAGCGCAATCGGTCGATCACCACGGCAAGCGCATCAAGCGTCGAGGCTCCCAGTCGGCGGCAGCGTGCCGGCGACCAGCCAGCGACCGGTTCGGGTGTGATCGCACTGTCCTTGAAGGGCTGCTCCAGGGTCATCGCCAGACAGGAAAAGGCGCCGGCGACATATTTGGTGCAGATGCGCATGTCTGCCTTGCCCTCTGGCGCGGGCGGATAACCGATCTCGGTCTGAAAGTCCGGGTTGGCGGCCTTCAATGCGGCACAGAACTCACTCTTGCGCTCCAGCATGGCGGGCGGAAATCCCGGGATGCCGTCCGGACCGGCGATGAAGTTGTAGGGCAGCCCCTCATCGCCGTGCACATCGAGCATGAAATCGACCCCCGTGGCGACCATACGCTCGCGGACGTGGAACACCTCAGGACTCGTGCGCTCGGAAGGCGACTGCCATTCGCGGTTGAGGTTGGCGCCCGCAGCATTGGTCCGCAGGTTGCCGCGCACGCCTCCATCCGGGTTCATGTGCGGGACGACATGGAAGCTCGCCAGGCCGCGCAAACGGCGCGCCAGGGCATCGTCAGGATCGGTCAGGCGGTTGAGGAAGCCTTCCATCCACCATGAGGCCTGTGTCTCGCCGGGGTGCTGGCGGCCGATGAACCACAGCGCCAGCGACCCCTCCCCGGTTTCGATCAGGTCCAGATCGCGCTCGTCCACGGTTGCGCCAAGTACCCCGGCGCGCACCCCAGGACGCATTTGCAGGGCGCCGATCATGGCGCGGTGGCGCACCAGCGGGTAAGGCGCGAAATAGGCGTATTCGACGATGTCGTGCTCAGGCGTGTGACGGATGGTCAGCGTCTGGCCATCGAATTCGGTGGGCACGCGGAACCAGGTCTCCAGATCGTAGCTCGCGACAGCCCGGTAATCTTCCCAGCCCCTGGGGTAGCTAGCATTGCCGGCATTCTCGATCGAGAACAAGGCCTCCCTGCCGCGCAGGCCGGCAGCGCGGAAATAGAACCACTGGAAGAAATCCGCCTGGGTGTCGCGCCGGATCGCCAGGCGCGCACGACCGCTGCCATCGAGCGAGAGAACGTCGATGTTGCCGCCATCGAAGCTGGAACTGATGTGCATGCCGCATGCCCTTTTCTGATCGGCGCGACACTATCGGGCACAAGACCTATTGCAAGGCCGCGCAAGACAATTTGCCAGGAAAGCAGGCAGATTTGAGCGTATTCGCGCGATTCTTGCTGTTCATCTGGACAGTTACGGATCGCTCGGCCACGATGCTCACGATCAAGCAATCACCTTGAGGGAGGAGATCATGCTTCGACGTCTTGTAAGGGCTTGCCTTGCGATCGTTGGACTTGCGGTGTTTGCCGCCGGGCCTGCGAATGCCAAGGTCGAAGACGACACCATCTATCTGGGTGCTGCCATCTCGCTGACCGGCAAGTATGCCGCCAACGGCGAACATACCCAGCGCGGCTACGACCTGGCCGTGAAGATGATCAACGACGCCGGCGGCGTCACGGTCGACGGCAAGCAGTACCAGCTGGCCGTCATCTACTACGATGACGAGTCGACACCGGCCCGCGGCGCCCAGCTTGCCGAGCGCCTGATCAACCAGGACGGCGTCGATTACATGCTCGGCCCGTACAGCTCGGGCCTGACCGAAGCCATGGCGCCGGTGACCGAGCAGTACGGCATTCCCATGATCGAGGCCAACGGCGCCTCGATCTCGCTGTTCCAGAACGGATACAAGTACCTCTTCGCAGTGCTCTCGACGACCGAGCAGTACCTGGCCAGCTCCGTGGCGCTTGCTGCCGAACTTGCCGAACGCGAGGGCCGCGATCCCTCGACACTCACCCTGGCCGGAGCGTTCGAAAACGACCCGTTCAGCCAGGATATCCGTGCCGGCGTTCTGGCCGATGCGGAGAAGTACGGTATCACCGTCGTGATCGACGACCAGTTGCCGCCCGAGCTCAACGACATGGCCGCCACCCTGGCCAAGGTCAAGGCGCTCAAGCCCGATATCCTGGTGGTTTCGGGCCATGACAAGGGCGCCTCGCTGGCGATCCGCCAGATCGAGGAAATGCGCGTGGACGTGCCGCTGCTGGCACTCACCCATTGCGATTCCGCCGATATCATCGGCAATTTCGGCGCTGCTGCCGAGTACACGCTATGCTCGAGCCAGTGGGCGCCGACACTCTCCTACAGCGATGATCTCTTCGGCTCGGCCGGCGACTTCGCCGTGCTGTTTGAGGAAACCTATGGTTATGCACCGCCTTACCAGGCAGCGGAATCCGCTGCCGCGGTGCAGGTCTTTGCCGATGCCTTCGAGCGCGCCGGCAGCTTCGACAAGGACGCCGTGCGCGATGCGATCTCGGCGACCAAGATGGAAACCTTCTACGGCAACATCGAATTCGATGAGACCGGCCGCAACATCGCCAAGCCCATGGTGCTCTATCAGGTTCAGGACGGCAACTACGTCGTCGTCGCACCCACCAAGTGGGCCGCGGCCGACGTGCGCTTCCCGACCCCGCCCTGGGCCGAGCGCTGATCTGCTGAATGTGCGAACGCCCCGGGGCCCTGGCTCCGGGGCGGGCGTGCCAAGAACGGTTTCCCGGCCCGGAGGCGGCCGCAGGGTACCGCAGGCAATCCGTGCAGATGGGGCATTCCGGCCATGGCCGACAATCTGGCGCTCTTGTTCGACGCACCGCTGCTGATCGTGCAGCTGCTGATCGACGGCATCCTGATCGGTTCGATCTTCGCCGTCGCCGCCTATGGCATGGCGCTCGTCTGGGGCGTCATGAACGTGATCAACATCGTGCAGGGCGAATACGTCATGCTGGGCGGCTTCATCGCCTTCCAGTTGACCCTGTGGGGCATCAACCCGTTCCTGGGCGTTCCCGTGGCGGCGGTGATCCTGTTTCTCCTCGGCATCGGCATCTACTACGGCATCATCCGGCGCGTGGTCGACAAGGACATGTTCATCTCGCTGCTGGCCACCTTCGGCCTGTCGATCCTGATGCAGCAGTTGATGAACCAGATCTGGGGCAGCCAGGTGCGCACCGCGCAGTCGGGCCTCTCCACCTGGTTCCTGTTCGATTATCAGGTGACCGTTTCTCAGGTGAAACTGGTGGCCTTCGCGGGCGCCCTGCTGATCGGCGGGCTGCTCATCCTGTTCCTTAAACGCACCCGCCTTGGCCAGGCGATCCGCGCCACGGCGCAGAATCCGCGCGCGGCGCGCGTGCTGGGCATCGACACCAACAAGGTCTTTGCCGCGACCTACGGCATCAACGCCGCGCTTTGCGGTGCCGCGGGTGCCTTTGTCGTGATGGCCTACTCGGTCCATCCCTACACCGGCCTGCCCTATACCGTGCGTTCGTTCATGATCGTGGTGGTCGCGGGGCTGGGCAACCTGCCCGCCGTCATCCTGGCCGGCCTCGGTCTTGGCGCCGCTGAGACGATGGCGGGCTTTGTCCTGGGCGTGCAGTTCCAGGTTGCCTTCGTCTTCTGCCTGCTGGTCGCCATCCTGGTCTTCCGCAACACCATGCTGGGACGCAAGCGGCGGTACCTGAAATGAACGGACGCAAGCAGACGGTTCTGGCGATCGTCATCGCGCTTATTGCGCTGGCGCTGCCGCTGGTGACGCCCGACTACCGGGCGCAGATCGCCCTGCTCTGGGTCATGGTGCTGTTCGCCATGACCTGGGACATCCTGGGCGGCCAGACCGGCTACAACAGCTTCGGCAACGTCGTCTTCTTCGGCATCGGCATGTATGCCTCGGCCGTGGTGCAGCGCGATTCCGGCCTCGACTACTTCCTCGCCCTGTTCCTGGGCATGGGCCTGGGCGGCCTGATCGCCATCGTCGTGGCCGCGATCATGGGCAGCCTGGTGCTGCGCATGCGCGGCCATTACTTCGCCATCGCCACACTGGGCCTGGGCATCGCTGCCGCCGAGCTTGCCGCCGGATGGGAGTTCATCGGCGCCGGTTCCGGCATGACGACGCCGCTCTTCCCCGGCGATCCCGGCGTCCAGTACCTCTTCTTCTGCTACCTCTTCTTCGGCCTGGCGGCGGTGGTCTTCTGCCTGCTCGCCTGGCTCTACCGCACCCGCTTCGGCCTGGCGCTCAACGCGATCCGCGACAACGAGGACAAGGCCGAGGCGATGGGCCTGAAGACGGGCCTCTACAAGACGGTCGCCTGGATGATCGCCGCGTTCTTCCTTGGCATCACCGGCGGCGCGGTGGGCAACCTTCTGCGCTTCGTCGATCCGCGCGACACCGCCTTTGCCGGGCCGACCTACGGCGTCTGGATGGTGCTGATGGCGATCCTCGGCGGCAAGGGTACCCTGTGGGGTCCGGTACTGGGCGCGGTGGTCTTCCACGTCACCCAGGAGGTGCTTTGGACCCACCTGCTGGGCTGGCAGCGGGTCGCCCTGGGCCTGATCATCGTCGGCATCGTTGTCTTCTTCCCCCAGGGCATCCTGGGCTGGGCGCGGGAACGCTGGCCCGAGCGGTTCGGCCACAAGGTGGAGGCGTCATGAGCGCACAGCTTGTCGTCGACCGGGCGACCAAACGCTTCGGCGGGGTCGTCGCCAACGACAGCATCTCCATCGAGGTGCCGCAGGGCTCCATCGTCGGCCTGATCGGACCCAACGGATCGGGCAAGACCACGCTGTTCAATTCCATCGTCGGCTACCACGCGCTCGATTCCGGCTCGATCCGCTTCGAAGGCCAGGAGATTACCAGCATGCGCGTGCCCGAGATCGCGCGCCTGGGCATGCTCCGCACGTTCCAGCAGACCCGCATCTACGGCAAGATGACCTGCATGGAGAACATGGCCGCCAGCGACGGCGCATGCGGCCGCGGTATCTTCGACCTGCTCCGCCCGGTCTCGGCCGAAACCCGCGACAATGCGGAGGCCCTGCTCGAATTCTGCGGCCTGCATTCCAAGCGCCATCTGCGCGCGGGCGACCTATCCTTCGGCCAGCAGAAGCTGCTGGAGTTCGCCATGGCGCTGATGGCCAAGCCCAGCATGCTGCTGCTCGACGAACCCACCGCCGGCATCAACCCGACCCTGATCAACGGCCTGATCGAGCGTCTCAAACGCGCCAACCAGGATCTGGGCATCACCCTGCTGGTGATCGAACACAACATGCGCGTCATCATGAACCTGGCGGAACACATCTACTGCCTGGCCCATGGCGAGCTCCTGGCGGCGGGAAGCCCCGAAGAGATCCGCAACGACAAGCGCGTGATCGACGCCTATCTGGGAGCCCACTGATGGCGCAGGACAAACGCATCAGTGGATACGGTCTGGGCAGCGTCGATACGGTGATGTCGGTCGATGCGGTGGAGAAAGCCGCACGCGAGCTGTCGGGCGGCGGACCATCCCGTGCCGATCTGGAAGCGCTGGTCGAGGCTGAACTGGCGCTCGACATCGCCTCCCTGTGTGCAGGCTACGGCCGCATGGAGATCCTCCACGGCCTGGATCTGATCGTCGGCAAGGGCCAATCGTTATGCCTGATCGGGCCCAACGGCGCGGGCAAGTCCACCGTGCTGCATGCCGTGTTCGGCTTTGCCGACATCATGAGCGGCTCGGTGCGCGCGGGCGGCAAGGACATCACCCGGCTCTCCTCGAACCAGAAGCTCGCCACCGCCGGGGTTGCCTACATCCTGCAGGACAACTCGGTCTTCCCCGACATGACGGTGGAGGAAAACCTGCTGATGGGCGGTTTCCTGAAGAACCGCCCGAGCGAGGCCAAGCAGGCGGCCGAGCGCATCTTCGACCGCTACGACCGGCTGGCCGAGCGGCGGCGCCAGCGCGCCGGTGTACTTTCGGGCGGTGAGCGGCGCCTTCTGGAAATCTCCCGCGCGCTGATCATGGAGCCGCAGGTCCTGCTGGTCGACGAGCCCTCCATCGGCCTGGAGCCACGCTTCATCGACATGGTCTTCGAAATCCTGGGCGACCTCCAGAAGGAGGAAGGCAAGACTATCGTCATGGTCGAGCAGAACGCCAAGAAGGGCCTGGAGTTCGCCGACATCGGCTATGTCCTGGTTTCGGGCCAGCTCGCCAAGGCGGGCAAGGGCAACGACCTGCTCGATGACGAGGAAGTCGCGCGCCTGTTCCTGGGCGGTTGAGCAGCCAGCGTCCGGCGGCGGAATAATCCTTCTTGTGCTCTTTTTCCGCTGATGGCCCTGAGGCACACTGCGCCGCCAATCATCCAGGGGAGCGCACGCATGACCGCCAGCGGCGACATCAAGTTTCTGATCACCGAGGTGCCCAGCGTGCCCAAGGCGCATGCGGCCAAGGCCGCGCGTGAACTGTTCGGCCTGGAGGGCAAGCTCAAGCCGCTGATTTCCGACCGCGACACGAACTTCCACCTCGCCACGAGCGAGGGCGAGTTCATCCTGAAATTCTTCCACCCCGATGAGGACCCCGGGGTAATCGACTTCCAGACCCAGGGCCTGCTCCACATCCAGGCCCAGTCACCCGACCTGCCGGTACCTCATGTCCGACGCACTGTGACCGGCGAGCCGATGGGCCACTACACCGCGCCCGATGGCCGCACCAGCATCGTGCGCCTGTTGACCTGGCTGCCCGGCAAGGTGCTGGGTGACGTGCCGGCAACCCCCGACCTGCTGTTCGACCTGGGCGGCACCCTGGCCCGTCTTGATCTGTGCCTGCGCGGCTTCTTTCATCCCAGCGCGCTTCACACCCTGCTCTGGGACCTGCGCCAGATCCCTGCCCTGCGTCGCCACACCAAGGACATCGCCGACAAGACCGCGCGGCGCAACATCGAGAAGGTGTGCGACCACTTCATCAAGAACGTGCTTCCGCGCTGGAACACGATGCGCAGCCAGGTCATTCACAACGACGCCAACCAGGGCAATGTCGTGACCCGGCTCGACAATCTGGAGAAGGTCGGCGGCATCATCGATTTCGGCGACATGATCCACGCCCCCATCGTCTGCGAGGTCGCCATGGCCGCCGATGGCTTCACCATCGGCAAGGAAGATCCTATCCCGACCATCGCCGAGGTGGCGCGCGGCTACGATGCGATCAACCCGCTGGAAGACGACGAGATCGACACCCTGTTCGACCATGTCGCAGCGCGCCACGCCATGACCGCGATCATCATCGCCCGGCGCAAGGTCGCCCGCCAGGAATCGCCCGACTACCTGCCCGAGCACGAGGGACCGTGCTGGGAGGCGGTGGAGCGGGCGCTGAGCGTCGGCTGGAACGGCGGTCGCGACCGCTTGCGCAAGGAACTGCGTTTCCCGGTGTACTGCGCCATGGGCGACCGCCAGACCCCCGAGGCCAAGGACCTGAAAGCGCTGATGAAGCGACGCAAGACCGTGCTCTCCAAGCGCCTGTCGCTGTTCTACGACAAGCCGATCCACATGGAGCGCGGCCGCGGTGCGATCCTCTATGATGCCAACGGGCGCGCCTTTGTCGACGCCTACAACAACGTGCCCAGCGTCGGCCATTGCCACCCGTATGTCGCCAATGCGGTGGCGCGTCAGGCCGCTGCGCTGGCGACCAACACACGCTACGTCTACAGCATCATCCTGGACTACGCCGAGAAGCTGGTTGCGACCATGCCGGGCGATCTCAAGTCCTGCATCTTCGTCAACTCCGGCAGCGAGGCCAACGATATCGCCTGGCGCATGTCGACGATGCTGACGGGGAACTATGGCGGCATCATCATGGAGCATGCCTATCACGGCATCACCGAGGCGATCGCCGCGCTCTCGCCGGAGGGTGACGACGCTCTGGAAGCCAATGTGCGCACCCTGGTCTCGCCCGATACCTATCGCGGCGAGTGGGGGGCCAAGGTGAAGGGTGTGGCGGCCAAGTATGCGGCCGACGCCGACCGCGCGATTGCCGAACTGGAGGAGGCCGATTTCGGCACCGCCTGCTTCATGATCGACACCTCATTCTGCTCCAACGGCATCCCCGACGTGCCCAAGGGATACCTGAAGGCGGTCGAGAAGAAGGTGCACAAGGCCGGCGGCCTGAGCATCGCCGACGAGGTGCAGTACGGCTTCGGCCGTCCGGGCACGCATATGTGGGGTTTCGAATTCCACGGCATGACCCCTGATATCGTGACCATCGGCAAACCGGCGGGCGACGGCTTCCCGCTCGGCGTCGTGGTCACGACGCCGGAGATCATGGAGGAGTTCAGCCGCCGCAGCGGCCTCTTCTCCACCTTCGGCGGCAATCCCGTGGCCTGTGCGGCGGGCATCGCGGTGCTCGACGTCATCGAGCGCGAGAACCTGGTGGAGAACGGGCGCACCACGGGCGAGTACATGCGGGCCGGCCTGCGCAAGCTGATGAAGAAGCACAGCCTGATCGGCGACGTGCGCGGCCATGGCATGATCGCCGGCGTCGAGATCGTCAAGGATCGCAAGACCAAGGAACCGGCACCTGCGGAGATGAGCCGGATCCAGAACCGCATGCGCGAACTGGGCGTGCTCACCGGCAGCGAAGGCCACTATCACAACGTCTTCAAGATCCGCCCGCCCATGGTCTTCAAGCCCGAACATGCCGACGTCCTGGTCGAAGCCATGGACCAGGCGCTTTCGGAGATGTAGGCGCCGGTGGTCTTCAGCCGCGTCGACCTGGGGACCAACGATCTGGAGCGCGCCATCGCCTTTTACGATGCCGTACTGGCACCTTTGGGCCTGAGCCGCTACGCCATCAACAGCGACGGCCAGGCCAAGTACAGCCGCGGAGGCCCGGGATTCACCGCCGGCGGGCGGGAAGCCGCCAGTTTGCCCGCCGCGGGACGCATGGGCGGCCTGCGCATTAAGCAATTGTGCCATGCGCGACCATGACGGCAACCTGATCG
>CALGGB010000097.1 GCA_937880925.1 uncultured Rhodospirillaceae bacterium
CCACCGGCTTCGGCATCGCGGTCGAGGACACCTCCGCGGCCGGCACGCTTCCCTCGGGCACACCGGGCCGTTCGGTGACCTCCTCGGACCTGCGCTTTCCCGTGCGCATCAAGCTGGATGGCGAGGAGTACCCCAAGGGCCTGCGCTTTGGCGCCCATGTCGATGTCATCGTCTATCCCACCGAGAACGGCCTGATGAATACCCTGGGCAAGCTGCGCATCCGCCTTGCCAGCCTGTGGAACTATGTCAACTGACCGGGTTGCAACGCGTGGATCCGCACGCCGGGTCCTGCCCGGGCTGGAGGATCACGGCCTGCGCCTGACGCTGGCGGTGATCGCTGCCCTGCTCGTCGGCATGGGGTTTTCGAATCCGCTGATCGCGCTGGTCGGTCCGCTGTTTGCCGTCGTCATGATGGCCCCGGGTTCGCCGCCGTCGGGCGCGGCAAAGCTCGTGGCCGGACCTATCGCGATCTGGCTGATCTGTGCCGCCATTGCCACGGTCTCGGCCTTCCTTGCCGAACAGGACGCGGTGCTGCTGTTCCTGATCGCGGCCGCGGTCTTCCAGTGCTTCCGCATGGACGCGCAAAAGGGGCCATCGCCCATCACCGCCCTGTTGCTGATCCTTCTGGTCACGGTCGGTCCGATGTCGGCGGCAGCGGCAAGTTTTGCCGGCGACCTGGTCGAGGCGATGTCGTGGAGCGCTTTCGTCGCCATGCTCGCGGCGGCCTTTGCCCATGCCGTGATGCCGGTGCGGCGCGCGGCAGCCGCGCGTGCGGCCCAGGCCTTCGTCCCTGACCACCGCCTGCGCGGGCCGCTGGGCAAGACGGCGATCCTGATGCTGCTGGTCGGCTGGTTCGTTTTCACCGGCAAGTCCGACGCCCTCTACATCCTGGTGACGGCGGCAACCGTGCTGCGCATGCCCCGCTCGCCCCGTGTTGCCGCGGGCCTGGTTGCCTCCAACTTCGTGGGCGGCTCGGCGGCCATGATCCTGGGCGGCCTGGCGGTGGTCGTTTCGGGCGATTTCTTCACCCTCACCGTGTTCGCCGCGATGATCCTGGTGCTGGGTCTCGTCATCGAGGGCGGCGGCACCCGCGGCCTGATCGCCCAGGGCGCGGTCTCGGCCGCCATCATCCTGTTCGCCATGACCGTGATGCCCGCTGACGGCGCCGCTGCCTATGTCCAGCGGGTGATGGAGATCGCCGCAACCATGCTCTTTGTCATCCTGGGCCGCGTGCTGGTCGATGTACCGCCCGCTACAACGCCGCAGGCAAAGACGGCCTGAGGCCGATCAGGCGGTCTTGGGCAACGCCCGGCTCAACGCCTGCGACAAACGAATTTCCAGGGACCGCAGCGCCGCGCCGCCAGATTGGTCCGCAGGTTTGCGATGCGCTCGGCAAAACCCTCGCCGATCAGCAGATGCAGCCCGACCGGCGGCGGGCCACCGCGCGCCGCGGCACGCGCGAAGAACTCAAGCGCATAGGCGTAAAGGTCCTCTTCCTCAAGGATGTCGAAGCCGGCGCCATCTAGCGCCGCCCGCATTTCCCCAGGCGTGGCAAGCCAGCTTGCTTGCGGTCCGGCAGCCCATGGCACCGGAAACACGAACGTCCCCTCGCCCGGCCCTGCGAGCACGTCGTAGATGCCCAGCACCGCGCCGGGGCGCAGGACGCGCGCGGCCTCCCGGTAGAGCGCGCCCTTGTCTGCGATGTTCATGGCGACATGCAAACTGAACGCGCCGTCGAAGCTGGCATCGCCAAACGGCATGTCCAGCGCGCTGCCGCAATGGAAGTGCGTGCGCGCTGTCAGACCCAGCGAACTGGAGAGTGCATCGGCCGCAGCGATGAACTCGGCGGTCAGGTCGATGCCGGTTACTTCCGCGCCGGTTTCGGCAGCAACAAAACGGGCGGTGCCGCCAATGCCGCAGCCAATGTCGAGCACGCGCATGCCGGGTTTCAGGGCAAGTCCGGGAACGAACCGCCGCGTCGCCTCGATGCCGCCGATGTGGAACTCATCGGCCGGCGCCAGATCGGCAACGCTGATCTCACGGCCCTCCGGCAGGCTGGCGCGCACCGCCGTCAGGATCGTCTGGGCGATACCGGCGCGGGCATAATGGCCGGTGATGCCTTCATCGTCGCTCATGGCGCTTCTTCCTGGCGGTGGACGACGCGAAAGTTCTCGCAGACCACCGGCATGGCCCGGGAAGGCTCGCGCCCCAGGCGGGCGCATTCCCGGCCGAAGAAGTCCCAGTGGACCCGGCGCCAGTGCTCCAGCGAACGGTCGCCCTCGCCTTTCGAGGCGGCAAACCCCGCGCCCACCTCCTCGAAGGGAACGACCGCGGCCTGTGTCGTCCCGATGATGCAGAGCGGCGCGCCATGCCAGTCCGTCACGATGGAGAGGTCACCCGTTGCCGGCACCGGCTCATCGCGGGCCTCATACATCCAGACCAGCGAGGCCGTGCCGACCTTGGTGCCGGCGAGCACGAGACCCGCGAGCTCGATGGCGTCGGGTTCGTTGTCGCAGAAATGGAAGACATCCATCAGCGGCGTCGCGCCATCGCGCCCGCTTGCCTCGAGAAAGCTGTGCCAGAAGGCGAAGACCGCCGGGGAAAGCGTGTCGGTGCGGCGGACCATGGGGCCTCCTTCAGCCCGAAGCCATCAGGCGTTCGTCGAAGGGATAGGTGGTGAGCGGTACCGGACCCGAGGCGGTGACCTGAACGAGCTGTTCCAGCTTTACGCCCTCTCCGCCACGGGCGCTGCCGATGAAGCTCTCGACGCAGAGCAACATGTTCTCCGCGATGAAACCGTCGTAGCCCTTGGCCTCGAAGTCCTCGCGGTAGGGAATGTAGGGGTATTCGCCCGCCAGGCCGGCGCCGTGGACCAGCGACATGTAGCGGTGCGGCAGGTACTGCTCGGGCATGTCCCAGCTCTTCTCGGCAACCTCGCGGAATGCCGCACCCGGGCGCAGCAGGGCCATGTTGTGGGCGATCTGTTCGTGGGCGAGCTGATAGACCGTGCGCTGGTCGCCGCTCGCCTTGCCGTCGCCGGTTAGGAAGCTCCGCGACATGTCGGCAAAACAGCCGTAGGTGCCGTAGAGGTCGCTGTCGACGGCGACGATCTCCCCCGCGCCGACCGGGCGCATGCTGGTTTCCTGGAACCAGGGATTGGTGCGCGGGCCGGAGGTGAGCAGGCGCGTCTCGATGTATTCGCCTCCCATGGCAATCGAGGTCTCGTGCAGCTTCGACCACAACGCGGCCTCCGTGATGCCGGGTTCGAGCGCGGCTTCCATGGCGGCAAAACCCGCCTGGCAGACCTCGATGGCGCTCCTCATGGCGAAGATCTCGTCGGGTGACTTCACGCAACGGGCGCGCTCGGCAATACCCTGGCCGTCGATCACATCGATGCCCAGGGCGCCCAGCGCAACGAAGCCGTCCGGCAGCAGCCGGTCGACCGCCAGCCGGCGGTTGCCGCCGCCGTGTGCGGCCACCAGGTCGGCGATCTCGGCGGCCCAGCGGCCGGCCTTCTCGGCCATGCGCGGTCCGGAGGTGAAATAGAACCAGCCTGTCGCCGTGCGCACCTCGTCGATCAGGTCAAGCCCGGCGAGCAGATGATGGCAGCCCGCGAACTCGAACATCACCATCGGCCCGTGGGTCGCCACGAAGACGTAGCGGGCGGGGTTGCGCAGGGTCCACACCTGCATGTTCCGGCTGTCTGTGCAGTAACGCACGTTGACCGGATCGAAGAAGACGCCGCCGGCGACATCCTGGGCCGCGAGTTCGGCACGGATACGCCCCAGCCGTGCACGCCGCATGGCCGGAAGATCGGGGGCGGGCACACGGCTGCCGGCATGGCGCACCCGGGCGATCGCATCGTCGATGTCCTGTTCGTCCATGCCATTCCCCTGTGCCACGCTTGCCGACGATGCAGGATAGTAGGCGCATCTGGAATTGCGAGGGGCAACGCCGCCTTGCGGAAGAGGCGCCTTGTCCCGGACAATCCTGCCCGGACCAAGGAGGCTGGCCATGGCGGCGACGGGGAAGAAGAAGGCGCAAGGGGTATCGCGCAAGGTGCCGGCGCACCGGCTGATCAGCCTGGAGCGCGATGCGGCGACCCCGGAGAGGATCGTTGCGGCACTGCGCAAGCATGGCTGCTGCATCGCCCGCAACCTGGTCTCCGCGCGCACGATGGCCGGGGTCGGAAGGGAACTCTCGCCCTGGCTGGGCAAGACGCCGACCGGCGAGGGGGAGTTCATCGGCCGCTTTACCAAACGTGTCGGCGGCCTGATCGCGCGCTCGCCGACGGTCGGCGAGAAACTAGCGATGCATCCAACGATCCTGGCGGTGATGGACGCCATGCTGCTGGGCCGCTGCCACCACTACCACCTGTCGCCCACGCAATGCGTTTCCATCGGCCCCAACGAAACGCCCCAGCCGCTGCACCGCGACGACGCCATCTATCCGTTCCGTCATCCCAGCGAACCCAGTGTCATCACGGTGATCTGGGCGGTCAGCGACTTCACGGCGGAAAACGGCGCGACCCAGGCCGTGCCGGGCAGCCACCTGTGGGATGACGAGCGCATGCCCGGCCCCGACGACAAGGTTGTGCAGGCGGTCATGCCGCGCGGCTCGGCGATCATCTACGACGGCGCCCTGTTCCATGGCGGCGCACCGAATTTCACACGGGGCTGGCGCACCGGCATCATCCTTGGCTATGCGCTGGGCTGGCTGCGCCAGGAGGAAAACCAGTACCTGGCCTGCCCGCCCGAGGCCGCCCGTGCCCTTTCGCCGGGACTGCAGAAGCTGATCGGCTATCAGCTTCATGCCCCGTTCCTCGGCTGGTACGAAATGCAGGATCCGATCTACGCCCTGCGCGAAGGCGACGGCTCGATGCCAGGCGCGGGAGAACTGCTCGACGACAGCGCAGGCGAAACGGCGCAGAACCTCGGCAGTTCGATCAAGCGGGTCTGATGCCCCTTGCGCAGGGGACCGGGTTGTCTGCTAGAGGTGGCCCACGCAAGCAGCGGGGATGATCAGATGAGCTACGGTCTTTACGTCGGCAAGAACCACACGCGCGACGGCCACGCCTGGCTGGGCGGCTACGGCGACGAACCTTCGAGCCACTGGCTGGAGGTGATGCCCAGGCAGCGTCACCCCCAGGGCACCACGATCACCGTGGGCGTCACCCCCCAGGCCGACATGCCCGGCGTGCTGAGCGAGATCCCCCAGGCGGCCGAAACCGCGCGCCACATCCGCGTCAGCTACAGCTATTACCTGGGCGTGCCCGCACCGCTGACCAACGGCGGCCTCAACGAACACGGTGTTGCCGTGCGCGACATCTGGTCGCCCTCGCGCGAGGAACTGAAGGCGATGACGCCGCTTGACCAGAAGGGGCCCAACTACAGCGACCTCGCCCGCATCGTGGTCGAGCGCGCCCGCACCGCGCGCGAAGGCGTCGAACTGATCGGATCGCTGATCGCCGCCCACGGCTATTCCACCTATGGCGGCAACTCCCACTTCATCGCCGACCCGGACGAAGCCTGGGTCGTCATCGAGTTTGCCGGTGGGCAGGGTCTGTGGGTCGCAGAGCGGGTGGGCGCCGACGACATCCGCGCCTCGCGTCCAGGCTATATCGGGGTCGTTCCGGTCGACAAGCCGGGCCATGCCGACTTCCTCTACCCTGATCACCTGACGGAACTGGCCCGCGAGAAGGGCTGGTGGCAGCCAGGCACGCCCTTTGACGTGAACGCGATCTACGGCGACGGCAAGATGCGCCACGACGGCGTCGCCTGGATCGAGGACGAGATGCGCAAGCGCGCAGGGCGCCCCGAAAAGATCGGCCTGGAGGACATGATGTGGGCCGTGCGCACGGAACGGCTGACCGGCGATACCGCCGGCTATGGCCAGGTCGTGCCGCTGACGCACCCACGCCACGATGCCCTGCGTTTGCTCTGGCACACCCAGATCGGCGCCATCGCCGCACCCTTTGTGCCGGTCTGGCTGGGCGTCACCGGCGTGCCCGAGGAGTTCCGCCAGCACCGCTATCTGACGACCGGTGAGGATGCCCGCTTCGTCGATGTGCGCCATGCCGAGCGCGACGGCGGCAAGACCCTGTCGGTGGTGCCCCAGGGCATCGAAAGCACGCGCTCGGCCAATGCCGTCTTCAAACGCCTGCTCTACCTGATCGGCCAGCATCACGAGACCTACCTGCCCGAGGTCACCGCGATCTGGGAAGCCGTCGAGGCCCGCCTGCAGCACGAACAGGCGCGTACCACCCGTGCGGCCGAGATCCTGCTCGATGCCGGGGAGGACGACCTGGCGGGCGCGATGCTGACCTATGTTACGGCCACGGAACTGAACAAGGCGCTGACGCTGGCCGAAACCCTGGCAGCCGCGCTGGAGGCCCGCACCCGCGCTCTGTATGGTATCACCAGTGACGGATTGCCACGGAATCCCGTCCAGTTATGGTAAAAGCCGAAGGCATATCCATGCCGTCTTCAATGTAAAACAACTTTAAACAAAAAGGTCAAAGATTCAGATAAGTAGCTGCGTTTTCCACACGCGACGGGCATTGCGCGTGATACGTTCGATCAGCCAGTCACGATAAGAGAATGCAAACTCAGCCAATCTTTCACGTCCTCCTGGAAAACGCCGTCTATCTTATGGTCCTCTGTGTCGCCATCTGGCTGACGGGCAAGTGGATCAACAGGGAGGCCTTGGCTTCGCGTCTTCTGATCGGCGCCATGTTCGGCGCCACCGCCATCACGGTGATGGTCACGCCTTTCCGGGTCGCCGACGGCATCTTCTTCGACGGACGTTCGGTCGTGCTTGCCGTGGCCGCGTTCAGCGGCGGTCCCCTGGTGGGCGCGGTCGCGGCCGTCATGGCGGGCGTCTACCGCATCTGGCTGGGCGGCAGCGGCGCGGCGGTCGGGCTGGCCGTGATCGTGACCAGCTTCATGCTGGGCCTGGTGTTCCGGCGCCTGGCGGAACGGCGGGGCCGCCCGCCGGAATTCCTATTCTTCATGGTCATGGGCCTTGCCGTCCACCTGGCCGCCCTGGGCTGGTTCCTGTTGCTTCCGGTCGATTTTATCGCGGTCATCCTGGCAGAGGTCGCACCGGCCTACCTGCTTGTCCTCACCCTCACCACGGCCTGTCTCGGTTTGGCGCTGCAGGAACTGGACCACCTCGACCATTTCAAGACGATCCTGCGATCCAGCGAGAAACGCCATAAGCAGCTATTCGACAGCGCCGCGGTGGCGATCTGGGACGAGGACTTCTCTGATGTGCTGCGGCTGCTCGACACGCTGCGCGATGAAGGGGTCGGCGACCTGCGCGGCCATCTCGCCCGCCGGCCCGAGGTGCTCGCGCGCCTTGCCGGAGCGCTGAAGGTCAATCGCGTCAACGATGCCGCCTTGGTCATGTTCGGCGCCGGCAGCGAACGCGAACTGATCGGCAACCTGCAGCGCACCTTCGGGCCGCAGGCCCGGGAGATCCTGATCGAGGAACTGTGCGCGCTCTGGGAACGCAAGCCTGCCTTCCGCTCCCGCGTCGACTATCTCACCCTGGCCGGCCGCCCGCTGGCGGCGATCATTTCCATGCCCCTGCCCCAGTCGCCCCTGGCGGCGCGCAGCGTACCCGTCAGCATGCTCGACATCTCCGACCTGGAGGCAACGCAGCACGAGCTGCTGGAAGAGCGCCGCCGCCTGACAGAAATCATCTGGGGCACCCGAGCCGGGACATGGGAGTGGCACGTGCCCACCGGTGCGGCCGTGTTCAACGAACGCTGGGCCGAGATCGCCGGCTACACCCTTGCCGAGCTCTCGCCGGTCAGCATCGCGACCTGGCAGGCGCTCGTCCACCCCGATGACCTTGCCGGGTCCGACGCCCGGTTGGAGAAGCTGTTCGCCCGCGAGATCGAATCCTACGAATACCCCTCGCGCATGCGCCACAAGGACGGCTCCTGGGTCTGGGTGATGGATCGCGGCAATGTCGTCGCATGGGCCGAGGACGGCAGCCCCCTGCGCGTCTCGGGAACCCATATCGACATCACCGCACAGAAGGTCGCCGAGGAGACCCTCGCCCGTCTGAGCCGGGTGCGCGAGACACTCCTGGAATGCCATGCGGCAATCCTGCGCGAGCGCGACGAGGCAAGACTGCTGGAATCCCTGTGCGAGATCCTGGCCGCCAATCGGGGCTATGTCCTGGCCTGGATCGGCCGCACGGATCCCGAGCGGCCGGACCGTATCAAACCATGGGCTGCTGCAGGCACCGCCATTGGCTATCTGGACGGTATCGATATCCGGTCGAGCGAAGACCACGCCAACGGTCTGGGCCCGGCAGGATCTGCCTTCCGCACCGGCCAGCCCCAGGTCACGCACGCCGTTGCCGAGGATCCTCGATTCGGTCCATGGGCGGAACGCGCCGTCCGCTTCGGCATCGCCAGCTCGGCTACGCTTCCGATCAGGGGCGATCACGGCGTGACGGCCGTGCTGAACGTCTACAGCACCGCCAATGCGGCCTTTGACAATGTCGAGCTGATCCTGCTGCGCCAGTTCGCCAACAGCCTGGGCATCGCGCTCACCCGTCTGCACGCCATGACGGCGCTCGAAAGCGTGTCGCGGGCGCTCAGTCAGTCCTCGCTTGCCGTGATCGAAGCGATGTCGGCCGCACTGGAGCAGCGCGATCCCTACACCGCGGGCCACCAGACCCGCGTTGCCGTGCTGGCTGTCGCGATCGCGCGGGAATTGGGCTGGGCCGAAGAACGCATCGAGGGCCTGCGCCTGGGCGCGATGATCCACGATATCGGCAAGATCGGCGTGCCCGCCGATATCCTCAACCGGCCGGGAAAGCTGGCCAAGGCGGAAATGGAGATCATCAAGACCCATCCCCAGGTCGGCCATGACATCCTGAAGAACGTGACCTTCCCATGGCCG
>CALGGB010000098.1 GCA_937880925.1 uncultured Rhodospirillaceae bacterium
GCCATCTTCAACTTCGAGTTCATGGGCGGCTCCATGGGCATGGCCGTGGGCGAGGCGATCGTCTCGGCCGCCAGGCTTGCCAAGCTCCAGGAGCGCCCGCTTATCATCTTCTCTGCCTCCGGCGGCGCGCGCATGCAGGAGGGCATTCTCTCGCTCATGCAGATGGCGCGCACCACCGCGGCGATCAGCGAACTGCGCGAGGCGCGACTGCCGTTCCTCTCGGTGCTGACCAACCCCACCACCGGCGGCGTCACCGCGAGTTTCGCCATGCTGGGCGACGTCCAGATCGCCGAGCCCGGCGCCATGATCGGTTTTGCCGGCGCACGCGTCATCGAGGAGACGATCCGCGAGAAGCTGCCCGAAGGCTTCCAGCGCGCCGAATACCTGCTGGAGCACGGCATGCTCGACATGGTCGTGGCGCGCAGCGAACTGCGCCACCGCATTGCGCTGATCATGCGCCACCTGATGAACGCGCGTCCAGACGAGGGCGAGCTCCTGCCCGAGCCCGCCAACGATCCTCAGGCACAGGCCAAGCAGGCAAGGTGAGCGCGCCTTCGAGCGACGTCCTGCTCGAACGGCTGATGGGGTTGCACCCCAAGCTGATCGACCTCTCGCTGGACCGCATGATCCGTATCCTCGCCGCGCTGGGCCATCCCGAGCGTGCGCTGCCGCCCGTCGTGCACATCGCGGGCACCAACGGCAAGGGTTCCACGGTCGCCACCATGAAAGCCGCGCTGATCGCGGCGGGTTACCGCGTCCATGCCTATACCTCGCCCCATCTCGTGCGCTTTCACGAGCGGGTCGAGCTGGACGGAGAGATCATCGCCGAACCCGCGCTCGCGGCCCTGCTGGAGGAATGCGAGCGGGCCAACGGCGGCGTCCCCATCACCTTCTTCGAGATCACCACGGCCGCGGCCTTCCTCGGCTTCTCGCGCACGCCTGCCGACATCCTGCTGATGGAAACGGGCCTGGGCGGCCGGCTCGACGCGACCAACATGATCGAGAAGCCGCTGGTCACCATCATCACGCCGGTCAGCCTCGACCATCAGCAGTTTCTCGGCGACACGGTCGGTGAGATCGCGGGCGAGAAGGCCGGTATCCTCAAGCCCGGCGTGCTCGGCGTCATCGGGCCGCAGCCGTCGCAGGCCCTTGAGGCGATCGAACGCCGCGCTGCTGCGATCGCCGCACCCCTGCTGGTTGCCGGGCGCGATTTTGTGGTCGAGAGCGTCGGTCCCGACGGCTTCGTCCTGCGGGACGGCGACAGCACCAGCACCTTCCCGCTGCCGGTGCTGCCCGGCGCCCACCAGCCCTTCAACGCCGCCAGCGCTATCGTCGCCCTGCGCCGCCTGGCCGGTTTCACGGTGGACGACGCAGCGATCGCCACGGGGCTGAAGACGGCCCGCTGGCCCGCGCGCCTGCAAAAGCTGGAAACGGGCGCGCTCAAGGACCGCGCCGGGCCGAAGGTCGAACTCTGGCTCGACGGCGGCCACAACCCTTCCGCCGGCGAGGTGCTGGCCGATATGGCGCGGACCTGGGGCGACCGCCCGCTCGACCTCATCGTCGGCATGATGAACACCAAGGACCCGGTCGGCTTCGTGCGCCCGCTCGCCCCCCTGGTGCGCCGCGCCCGCGCCGTCTCTATCCCCGGCGAGAAGAACACGCTGCCAGCCGAGGAAACCCTGAAGGTGCTCCGTCAGGCCGGTGTCGAGGCCGCCGAATCCGCCTCGGTCGGCGATGCCCTCGATGAGCTCAACGCCGCCGGCAACGGCCCCGCCCGCGTCCTGATCTGCGGCTCGCTCTACCTTGCAGGCAGGGTGCTCGAAGAGAACGGCTGAGCCGCCGTCAGCAGTCGAAGACCCAACGACACTGGCCGTCGGCATCGCAGACGCAGCGCGCATTGGCTGACGAACAGCCCAGTGGCGCCAGCGGCTTCAGCCCGCAGGCCATGGTGTTGGCGAGAACCGGCGTGGTGACACCAACCAGGAAAACGACACCCAAAACAAGTAGATGACGCATGGCGATCTCCCTTCGCAGGGGACCATGCTGCAACAATGTTCCTGTTTTGTACAGTGTGCCTGAATGCCTCAGATCATCCGAAGGAAGCGGTCGTATTCCAGCGGGGTGATGCGGTCGTTGAATTCGTGGAATTCCGACCACTTGAGCTTGCTGTAGATGTCCCACCAGCGGGCGCCGAAGTATTCGGGCAGGATTTTTGCGGCATCGAAGGCGCGCAGCGCATCGACCCAGATCGTGGGCAGGCTGTTCGGCACCTGGGTGGCGGCATTGCCGGTGAGCGCCGGGCCGGGATCGATGCGGTTGACGAGGCCGTGGTGGACGCCCGCCAGAACCGTGGCCATCACCAGATAGGGATTGGCGTCCGCACCCGCGGGGCGGTGCTCCAGGCGGCGCGCCTTCGTTTCGCCGCTGGGGATGCGCAGGGCGACCGTGCGGTTGTTGTAGCCCCAGGTCGGCGCGAGCGGCACCCAGCCGGTGGGCGAGATGCGGCGGTAGGAGTTGGCGTTGGGCGCAAAGACCGGCATCGCCTCGGCCATGGTCGCTGCAAGGCCGCCGATGGCGTGGCGCAGCAGGTCGGTGCCCGCCGGCCCGCCGTCGTCGAAGGTGTTCCGTCCTTCGTCATCGAGCAGGGAGAGGTGGATATGGGTACCGCTGCCCGAAAGGTCGGGGAAGGGGCGGGCCATGAAGGTCGCGACCAGGCCGTGGCGGGCGGCGACACCCTTGACCGCGCGCTTGAGCAACACGGCATGGTCGCAGGCGGCCACGGGATCGGTGGTGTGGTGCAGGTTGATCTCGAACTGGGCGGGCGCGTACTCGATGGTCGCGACATCGGCCGGCACGTTCTGGGCGCGGCAACTGTCGATGATCTCGTTGAGCACCGGGGCGAAGCCGTCGAGTTCGTCCATCAGGTAACACTGGGTATCGCGCGGGCGCACGCCGCTGAAGGGCGCACGTGCTGCGACCGGCCTGCCGTCGCGGAACTCGGTTTCGGTGAGGTAGAACTCCAGCTCGATGGCAACCATGGGCGTCTTGCCCATCTCGGCCAGCCGCGCGACCTGCGCGGCAACGATATGGCGCACGTCCAGCCACCAGGGGCTTTTGTCCTCGTTGCTCATGGTCATGAGGACCTGGGCCTGGTCGTCGCCCATCCAGGGCACCGGCGCCAGGGTACCGGGCACGCCATGGCAGGGAAAGTCGGGATCGCCGTCGGTCGGGCCCATGCCCGTGCTGTCGACGTTGTTGCCCATCAGGTCCAGCGCATAGGTCGAGCCGGGCAGGCCCAGGCCGCCCTTGTAGAGCTTGGAGAGGCCGGAAACGTCCATGCGCTTGCCGCGCAGGATGCCGTTGATGTCGGGAACCATGGCGTCGATCCAGCGGATGCCGGGATGGCGCGCAAGGAAGTCGGCGGCCTCGTCGGCGCCGACGGGCGTGGTGGTCTCGTTCATGGTTCAAATCCCCTCAACCCTGCCGTCACTCCGCACGGCAACGCCGACATGTAGCGACTCGCGGGGCGTTCGTACAGCCGCGCGCCGGAAGCGCCGCCCCGAACGCAAACGGGCCCCGGCTTGCGCCGGGGCCCGTGGATCAGGCGATGGTGACCGGCTCAGAGCGAGCCGTCGACCCACTCGTAGAGTTTGCTCTTGGGCAGGGCGCCGACCTTCATCGCCGCGACCTCGCCGCCCTTGAACATCATGATCGTGGGAATGCCGCGCACGCCGTACTTCGAAGGCGTCTGCGGGTTGCTGTCGATGTCGACCTTCACGACGCGCACGCGGCCGTCGTAGTCCTTGGCAATGTCCTCGAGCGTCGGTGCGATCTGCTTGCAGGGGCCGCACCACTCCGCCCAGAAATCGACCAGGACAGGGCCTTCCGCCTTGAGTACGTCCTCTTCAAAGGACGCATCGGTGACGTGGCTGATGCTCATGTCCGCTGGTACTCCCGTTGGTTCCTTGACGCGCGCGGCAGGATGTCGCGCACGCTGGCGTTGATCGAATGTAGGTAGCCCCCCGATGCCCGTCAACCGGGTGTCGGCGGCACCGCACGAGGTTCGTATCTGTCAAGTAAACTGTCGGGAATCGGCAGAAATTCGGGATAATCGACCCATAACAGGGCACATTGCACCGCCCGGCCGGGGTAGACTTTCGCCAGCACCGCGCGATAGGCGGCAAGCTGGCGCAGATAGGCCTCAGGCGTGCCTTCGATGCCGCTGCGCGGCATCGTTCCGGTCTTGTAGTCGACGATCAGCACGGCATCGGGCGTCACGACCAGGCGGTCGACCTGGCCGGCGATCACCGCTTCGCCAAGCTGCCCGACGATGGAGACCTCCGCCGCGCTGCCCCGTGCAAACAGTGCGGCATGGGCGGGATCGTCCAGCAGGGCGAGCAGGGTGTCGGCCAGCGCACCGGCGGCTTCTGCGTCCCAGTCGGGGGCGTGGCGAGCGATCAGGCGCAGCGCCGCGTCCCGCCGGTTGGCGGCGGCGACAACGGGCAGCAGTTCCAGCAGGCGATGCACCACCCGTCCGCGGCGCAGACCAGCGCCGTCGTCGCCGGTCAGGGGCGAGGGTGGCGCCGGCTCGGCGCCGCCGAGCCGCGAGGGGCTGAGCGGCCGGTCCGCCGGACGTTCGGCCGCCATGGCCAGGCGATAGAGCTCGGGCAGGGCCTCCTGCTCCCCGGTCTCGCGCACCGGTGCGGCGGCCACATCGACGGCGCGGGTCTGGCGGCGCTCCAGGCGCAGGCCTTCGCCCGCCCAGGTCTCGCCGGGGGCGGTGAAGGCGAAACGCTCCACCCCATCCATGCTCTCCATGCCGCGCCGGATCAGGCTGCTCCAGCCCAGGCCCTCGCGGTCCTCGCCCGTCTTCGAGGTGGCGATGTAGAGGCGGTCGCGCGCGCGTGTCATGGCGACATAGAGCAGGCGGCGTTCCTCCTCGGCCTCCCGCTGTTTGCGCGCCTCCAGCAAAGAACCCGAAAGGGTGTCGCGCTCGCCCGCCGCGCCGGGCCACAGGGCGATCTGGCGGCCATCGTCCCACAGCAGGCTCTCGTGACGGCCCGGCTGCGCCCCGATGTCGTCGATCAGGAAGACGATGGGCGCCTGCAGGCCCTTGGCGCCATGCACGGTCATGATGCGCACGACATCGCCCGCGCCCTCGGGCTCGCGCTTGACCTCGGCGCTGCCCGAACCCAGCCACCACAGGAAGCTCTGCAGCGAGGGGGGATGCTCGCGCTCGAAGACGAAGGCGAGGTTGACCAGTTCGTCCAGCGGGTCCAGCGCCTCCAGGCCCAGGCGGCGGACCAGGGCCTTGCGTCCGCCAAAGCCGTCCTGGGTTGCCGCCGGATGGGTGAGCACATGGCTCAGGAACTCCACCGGCGCCATCTGGTCGGCAAGACCAAGCAGGGTGCCGAGCCAGGCACGGGCGCGGGCGAAGGCGTCGTTCTCCCACTCCCGGCGGCGCAGGGTCGCCCACAGGCTTTCGGGTTTCTCGCGTCCGCCCGCGTCGTGGCGCGGCCGGTCGAAGGCGAGAGCAAACAGCGTCGCCTCGTCGAAGTCGACGAAGGGACCCTTCAGCACGGCGGCCAGCGCCACGTCATCCTCGGGCATCAGGCAGAAGCCGATCAGCGCCATCAGGTCGCGCACCACCACCTGGCCGGTGAGATCCATGCGGTCGACACCGGCGACCGGGATATTGACGCGGCGCAGTTCGCGCACCAGCGCGCCCACCACCTCGCTGCGCTTCCTCACCAGGATCATGATATCGCCTGCGCGGATCGGCGTACCGCGCGAGGGCAGGATGGCGCCATCGTCGCCGGCCAGTTCGGCGATGCGGTTGGCGATCGCCGCGGCCAGGCGCGCATGGCGGTTGCGCGGCTGTTCCGTCTCGATGGGGGCAAGCCAGACATCGCGCGGCTCCAGCGCCTCGTCCTCCACCGGCGGCCACAGCTCGACCAGGCCGCCGTCGTCCGTGCGCACCGTGTCGTGGCGGATGTGGACACCGCCGAAGGCAACGCCGTCTGCCGCCGCCGCATCGGCGAACACCGCATCGACCGTATCGAGCACCGCGGGCACGGAACGCCAGGAGGTATCGAGCGGTTCCTCGTGCCAGAAACAGGCGGCGGCCTCGACGCGCTCGCGCAGTTCGTCGTGAACCACGCGCAGGGCATCGAGGTCGGCGCCCTGGAAGCTGAAGATCGACTGTTTCTCGTCGCCGACCACGAACAGGGTGCGCAGCACCTCGCTGGCACCCTCGCCGGCAAAGAACTCCTCGGTCAGCGCCTTCACCACGTCCCACTGGTCCGGGTTGGTGTCCTGGGCCTCGTCGACCAGGACATGGTCGATGCCGCCGTCCAGCTTGAACAGCACCCATGCCGCCATGCCCGACGTCGTTAACAGAGCCTGGGCGCGCTCGATCAGGTCGTCGTAGTCGAGGACCGCGCGGTCCTCCTTCAGGCGGCGGAATTCCTCCAGTACGGCGCCCCCTAGGCGCAGCAGGGCGCCGGTGCGCGCCAGCGTCGCGGCGGCGCGCAGGCGGGCGTCCAGCGCCACGATGCGCGCCTGCTCGGCCTCCAGTGCGGCCTGCACATCGGGATGGCCCTCGCGGATCGCCTTGGTCGCGAGATTCTTCTGCGGCTCGCGCTTGGCCGTCAGGAAACAGCCCGCGTAATCCTCGAACCCCGCTTCACGCATCGCCGCGTCCGCGGCCAGCCATGCGGCGATGCCCGCGCCACGCTCGGCATCGGTCTTCGATCCGGTCAGCAGCACCTCGGCGGCATGGCGCAGTGAAACCTCGATGGCCTCGCCTGGTTGGCAAGCCGCAGCGGCGATGCTCTCGCCCGTCTCCTCGGGCTCCAGGCCCAGGGCGCGGCCGGTGGCGCGCAGCAGGCCGGGCAGGCTGCCATGGCGCGCGACCGCACGGCGCAGCCGTCGACCGGCGCTGCAGATCTCGCCCACCAGGTCGGCCAGCCGGCTCTCGCCCGCCAGAACCGCCAGGGTATCGAGGTCGGCGGCCAGCACCTCGTCGCCGCTCTCCACGATATGGGAGAGCACCCGCTCGCGCGCGCTGTGCAGCAGTTCGTCGCGCCCGCGGTCCTCGATCAGCGCGAAATGCGGTGCAACCCCGGCCTCCAGCGGGAAGCGGCCGAGCAGGGACTGGCAGAAACTGTGGATCGTGGCGATCTTCAAGCCACCGGGAGCATCCAGCACCAGGGCGAAGAGGTGACGCGCGCTGGCATGCTCCTCCGCCGTGGCGGGCCGGCCCATCAGCGCGGCGAGATCGGCCTCCAGGGCATCGTCGTCGAGTGCCAGCCAGACCGCCAGCTCCTGGCGCACGCGGATCGCCATTTCGGCCGCGGCCGCCTTGGTGAAGGTCAGGCACAGGATGCGTTCGGGCGGCGTACCGCAGAGCAGCAGGCGCAGTACCCGGTCGGTCAGCACCTTGGTCTTTCCGGTGCCGGCCGAGGCCGCGACCCAGACTGTCCTCTCAGGGTCCGACATGCGTTGCTGGCGGTTGTAGCCGCGGCGCGCCTGATGCGGGCGCGGGCCGTCGGGCGGCGGCGGCAGGTCCGGCATCATGATGTCGGGACCCAGGCGCCATTCGCGGGTGCGCGCGACATCGCTGTAGGCGTCGTAGCGCCCTATGGGCGCGCCGCCGGGATGGTCGAGATAGGGCTGTGCGGGCTCGGCAAAGGCCGCGACCAGCCGCTTCAGGCCCGCCAGCGCGGCATCGGCGATATCCTCGGCGGTCATGTCGCGCGCCTTGGCGTTGCGGCACAGCCCCGCGGGCTGGCCGCCCGAGAGCTTCCAGTGGGCAATCTCGGCGATCGGTGCGGCGGCGACCTCGGGAAAGGCGCCCTCGCGCACCATCGCCGCCTCCAGGGGAAGCTGCGGCGCGCTGCCGCTGGCGACGGCCTTGTCGCTGGGCACCGTGCCGGTCTTGTAGTCGATGACGTGGACCGCGCCGTTGTCGTCGATCTCCAGCCGGTCGGCCTTGGCGATGAGGGTGAAGGTGCCCAGACCTTCCTGCTCGAACGAAAGCCGGCCCCGGCGTTCGGCATGGACATAGGTCAGCCCCTGCCGTCGCTCACGCTCGACCCCGATGAACCATGCCGCGATACGCTCGAAGCGGCGCCACCACAGGGCACGGACCGCAGGGCGATCGAGCGGGCCTTCCATCGCCTCGTGGCCGATGGCGATCAGCTTGTCATAGGCGTCGTCCGGCAGGTCCTCGGGGTACTCTTTGACGAAGGCCTCTAGAGCCTTGTGGACGAAGGTGCCGCGCACACTGGCGCTGGCGTCCTCGTCGATCTCGTCGAGCGGCTCCAGGTCGAGCACGCGGCGGGCGTAGATCGCATAGGGGTCGGCAAGCCAGGTGCCGATCTCGGTGACCGACAGGGCGCGTGGGCGCGCCGCCAGCGGAGGGCAGGGGCGCGGTTCGGCTGCGGGCTCCACGTTGCCCGGCCGGTCGAGCAGGGCGCGATACATCTGCCTGCGGCCCGTCGCACGATAGGGCGCGGTATCGGCACCCTTGGCCGCAAGGAAGGCCTCCAGGCGCACGATCCAGCGGGCGGGCACGCAGGGCGCACCCTCGGCCCGCTCGGCGTGGAGCAGCACGGCGCTGGGCGCGCTGGCGGCCTGGACGAAATCATGGGCGGCCTGGCCGATCCGTTGTTCGGGAGAGGATAGGCCGAAGCGGCGGCGCATGGGGCGGCTCATCCAGGGATCGGCCGGTGGCTCGGGCGGCCAGTTGCCCTCCACCAGCCCGCCCAGGATGACGCAGTCGGCGTGCTGCATGCGCGCTTCCAGCGGTCCCCAGACGAAGGCGCGCGGGTGCAGGCCGAAACGCGGACGCACCACCTGGCTGCCCGCCAGAGTATCAAACAGGGCGGGCCATGCGCGCGGCACGACGAAGCCATAGGCGTCGGCACATTCGGCAAGGTCGGCGAGGAAGGTGTTGAGCGCCTCGCCGTCATCGCCGCTCCAGAACAGCGCGCCGCCATCCTCGCCCTCGGGACCCTCTGCCAGCGCCAGCGCGGCCTGCACATGGGCGCGCACCAGATGGTCGAGCGGCACCTGCTGGCTCTCGAAGTGGCCAAGCAGCGGACCAAGCGCAGCGCGCAGACCGCGGAGCAGTCCGTGCAGGGCAGGACTTGCCAGCCTGGCTTCGGCCAGCGCCTTTTCCAGGCCGTCCAGCCCCGGTGCCGGGCGTGGCCCGCGCAGGATGGCAAGCTCCAGGCGGCGCACGAGCTGGCGCGTGTGTCCGTCCTCCTCGCCCAGCCGCGTCAGGGGATGCTTCAGCAGGGCGAGCAGGGGCACAGGCGCCAGCCGGTCGGCCGCGGCTGCCGCAATCAGGCGCAGGAAGGTGCCGCCGCGGGTCAGCAGCAGGGGCGTGCCGGCGGAATCATCGACGGCGATGTCCCAGCGGCGCAGTTCGCTTGCCACGCGCCGGGCAAGGTCCCGGTCGCGCGTCACCAGCGCCACGGTGCGGCCCGGGCTCGCCAGTTCCTCGCGCATGCGCATGGCGGCGATCTCGGCCTCGACGCGCGGATTGGCGCAGGTCGCAATCTCCAGCCCCGCTGTTGCGTCTTCGTCTGGCGCGGCCATCGCAGGCCAGTTGGCGGTTTGTGCGGCGGGCAGCAGCGCGTCGGAGAGCAGGCGGCGGCGCGCCGGGCTGGTTTCGGGCAGGTCGGCATCATTGGGCAGGGGCCAGGGGGCGACGCCGTCGCGCTTGGTCTCCAGGCGTTCCAGCAGTGCCTTCAAAGCGAACTGCGGATGGCTCGGCTCGATTGCCTCCCAGGCGCCCGCGTCCATGTCGTGGTCGAGGCCGGGCAGCACCACCGCGCCCTGCGGCAGCCCCGCGACGGTGGCGAGCAGGCGGGCGGTTGCCGGGATGGTGCCGGTCGAACCGGCCGCGATCACCGGATGGGCTGGGGGATGCTCGCTCCAGTGCTGGGTCAGGCGGTCGAACAGCCGGCGCCGGCGCTCGGCGGGGTCGAGATAACCCAGCCGCTCCAGGGTCTGGGGCCAGTCGGCAATGGCGGCGTTGAGGAAGGCGAGCGTGGTTTCCCAGTGCTGGGCGAGTTCGGTGTCCTCGACCAGGTCGCGCAGGCCGTCGAGATCGGCTTCGTTGGTCGCCACCTCATCAAGGAAGGCGGCCAGCGCATCGGCAAGCTGGGCCGCCTGCTCGTCGCTCACCGGACCCAGGCGGCTGCCGGCGGCATGGATGCGGCGAGCGAGCAACAGGCGCCGCCGCAGCGGCGGAATTGCAGGCGGCAGATCGGCGACCGCCT
The DNA here is from genome assembly GCA_937880925.1 of uncultured Rhodospirillaceae bacterium. Classification (GTDB taxonomy): domain Bacteria; phylum Pseudomonadota; class Alphaproteobacteria; order SP197; family SP197; genus CALGGB01. The sequence goes on from CALGGB010000098.1 coordinate 10,293, forward strand.
CGGCTTCGGCGAAGCTCGCCAGCGCCAGATCGTCTTCGTCGACATCGCCCAGGGGGCGGATCGCGGGCAGGATCAGCGCCTTGCCGCCGGACTGGCGCAGGAAGGCCTCGCGCAGGCTGCGCACGGCGCGTCGCGTCGGCACCAGCACCAGCACGGAGGCGAGCGTCTCGGGCGGGCCGCCGTATTGCGCGATCAGTCCGGCCGCCAGCGCATCGACCAGCGAGATACCTGCGGGAACGGAGAAAACCCTACCCGCCATGCTCGGCCAGCCAGGCAGGGGCCGCGGCAAGGTTCTCGGGCGTGTCGACGGTGAACCAGCCCCCGTCATGCACGATACCGTGCAGGCGCCCCTCGGCAATCGCCCGGTCCCAAAGCAGGTTGAAGCCGAAGGGACCTTCGGGCGCGCCGTCGATCAGGCGCGGGTGGACGATCTGCATGCTGGCATAAACCAGCGGCATTTCCAGTGCATCGCGGTCGCGCCACAGGCGGCCGTCCTCGGCGCGGAAGAAATCGCCCTTGCCGCGGAACCCGCCGGCGCGCTCGCGCGGCTGCAGCAGCATGAGAACGTCCATGGCGGCATCGTCCCATGCCGCCGCCAGCCGGTCGAGCGCGGTGGGATTGCCCTGTGTGATCAGCACATCCCCGTTGCAGACGACAAAGGGGGCATCGCCCAGATGATGGCGCGCGTGGACGACGCCGCCTCCGGTATCGAGCAGTTCATCCTCGCGAGACAGCACAATGGGCGGCGGACCGGACCGGACGGCGACGTGCTCGGCGATACGGTCGGCCAGGTGCCAGGCGTTGACCACCACCTGCTCGCAGCCCACCAGCCGGTCGAGCATGCGGTCGAGCAGGGAACGACCGGCGATCTCCAGCAGCGGCTTGGGGCAGGTGTCCGAAAGCGGGCGCATGCGCTCGCCCCGCCCTGCGCACAGCACCATGGCGCGGCGCGGCGCGTTCATGCCGCCCGTGTGCGCTTGTCGTGCGGCACCCGGCGGTCCAGCCAGTCGGCAAGCGGGGCGCAGGCGGGATGGGCAAGGTCGGTGGCGACATGGCCCCAGACCCGGTCCATGAAGTTCTGGTAGCCGGGCTTGCCGTCGCGTGTCAGCAGGCGGCAGAACACACCCAGGATACGGAAGTTGCGCTGCGCTCCGGTCACGGCATAGGCCGCGGCGAAGTCATCGGGATCCAGATCGGGAAAGGCGCCCTGATAGTGGTCGCGGCAGGCCGCCACCGTCATCGGCGCAACGTCGCGCCGAGCGTCCTCCAGCAGGGAGACGAGGTCGTAGGTTGCCGGGCCCAGGGTGGCGTCCTGGAAATCGAGCTGGCCGATCTTCTTCAGCCCCTCGCGCTCGGGCAGCCAGAGCAGGTTCTCGGCGTGATAGTCGCGCAGCACCACGACCTCAGGCACGCGGTGGACGGCCGGCAGCATGGCGCGCCAGGCATCGGCGAAACCGGTCTTGCCGGCATCGTCCAGCGGCAGGCCCGCCAGCGGCATGAACCATTCGGTGAAGAGGCTGGCCTTGGCGAGCATCTCGCCGTCGTCATAGGTCGCAAGCCCCGCCGGCGGCGGGCTGCGGTGCAGGGCGATCAGGGCATCGACTGCGGCGAGGTAAAGCGGCAGCTCGTCCATGCCGTTTGCGATGACCTGCTTGTAAATGGCGTCGCCCATGTCCTCCAGCAGCAGCAGGCCGGCTTCGGCGTCCTCGCCCAGGATCGCGGGCGCGCCGAGTCCAATGGCGGTGAGATAGCGGTCGATGGCGACGAAGGGCCGGATGTCCTCATGCGGCGGCGGCGCGTCCATCAGCACGGCGCGCCCGCGCGGTCCCTCCAGCCGGTCGTAGCGGCGGAAGGAGGCATCGCCCGCCAGCGGACGGCGCTCTGCATCGCCCCAGCCGCAGCGCGCCAGAAAGGCGGCGATCTCCTCGTCGCGTGGGCTCACAGCCGCCCCTTCCAAACGCCATGGGGTACAAGCGTGGCGATTCGCCCGCCCTCTCCGTCGAAGGCGATGGCCACCTCCAGGCGGTCGGCGGGCAGCCGGTCGCCCAGCCGGTCGGGCCATTCGATCAGGCAGATGCAGTCCTCCATCGCCTCCTCCAGGCCCAGTTCGCGCAGCTCGGCCGTCTCCTCGATGCGGTAGAGGTCGACATGCCAGATCTCGTCGTCGCCGCTGCCATAGACCTGCACCAGGGTGAAGGTCGGGCTGGTGACCTCCAAATCGCCCAGGCGGGCGCGGATGAAGCCGCGGGCCAGTGCCGTCTTGCCCGCACCCAGGTCCCCCGAAAGGCAGATCAGGTCGCCCGGCCCGGCCAATGCCGCCAGCTCGGCGCCCAGGGCCGCGGTCGCGGCCTCGTCGGGCAGCGATCGCGTGCTTGTTTGGGGTGGGGTGTTCATCGCGCCATGCATCGGCTAAGTCCTAGCCCTGCGGAGCGGTCATGGAAAGCGCTGCCCGCAGGTTGCTCCACAGGCCCGTTGCGCAGGTTGCGGATGTCTCGCCATGGTCACTGAACACAGTTGCGATATCGTCGTTGTTGGCGCCGGCCCCGTCGGCCTCTTCCAGGTCTTCCAGGCCGGCATGCTGGGCATGTCCTGTCATGTCGTCGATACACTCGATGCCATCGGCGGCCAGTGCGTGGCGCTTTATCCCGAAAAGCCGATCTACGACATCCCGGCCTATCCCCAGATCGGCGCCGAGGAGCTGATCCTGCGCCTGGCCGAACAGGCCGCGCCCTTTGATCCGGTCTATCACCTGGGCCAGCAGGTCGCCGCGCTGGCGGGGCAGGCCGGCGCCATGAAAGTGACGACCTCGGCCGGTACACAGATCGCCTGCAAGGCGGTGGTGATTGCCGCGGGCTGCGGTGCCTTCGGCCCCAACCGGCCGCCTCTGGAAGGGCTCGAAGCCTACGAAGCGAGCGGCGACGTCGCCTATCTCGTCACCCGGCGCGAGGACCATCGCGGCAAGCGCATCGTCATTGCCGGCGGCGGCGATTCCGCACTCGACTGGGTGCTGGCACTCTCCGACATCGCCGACCGCATCATGGTCGTCCACCGCCGCGACAAGTTCCGCGCAGCACCCGAAAGCGTGCGCCGCATGGGCGAACTGGTCGAAGCCGGCAAGGTGGAACTGGTGACGCCCTATCAGCTTCACGGTCTGGCGGGCGAAGGCGGACGCCTGAAGGAAGTCATCGTCGCCGACCTCGACGGCGGCGAACGCCGCCTGGCCGCCGACTTGCTGCTGCCCTTCTACGGCCTGCGCATGGAGCTTGGTCCCATCGCCCACTGGGGCCTTAACCTCGACAAGAACCTGATCACGGTCGATGCCGCGACCTGCGTCACCAGCATGGCTGGGGTCCATGCCATCGGCGACATCGCGCATTATCCCGGCAAGCTGAAGCTCATCCTCTCGGGCTTTTCCGAGGCGGCGATGGCGGCGCATGCCATCTACGACCTCGTCTTTCCCGACAAGCCGCTGCATTTCGAGTACTCCACGACGCGCGGCGTGCCCGGCGCCTGATTTCTGCCGAACGAAAGCCCGATTTGTCGCGTTTCATGGAGACATGCGGCAAACCGACAATCTTCTCTCATCACGACGGCGCGGCTTCGGCTGGGGCCTCATGGCCCTTCTGCTGATCGGCCTCGGCCTTCTGGCCATTGCCCTCCACCAGACGTGGATCCGTATCCCGCCCAACTGGCAGCCCTGGGGCCCGATCGCACTCGACGAACCGCCGACCTGGCTGGCGCGCTACCAGATCAACGGCCTGGCCGCCGATCCGCAGGCCTGCTTCGCCGCGCTCGACCATGCCGCGCTCGACTGGCGCCAGCTTGCCGAGCGGCCCATCGAGAACGGCTGCGGCCTTGAGGTTGGCGCCCGCATCACCCGCTCCCATGTTCCCTGGAGCGGCCCCTTCGACACGACCTGCGCCATGACCGCCGCGATCTACTGGTGGGAGGCCGAAGTGCAGGACCTGGCGCGGCTCCACATGGGTAGCGAACTTGCCCGCATCGACCACCTGGGCAGCTATGCCTGCCGCAACATCAACAGTGCCGACAGCGGCCGGCGCAGCCAGCACGCCACGGCCAACGCCGTCGACATCGCCAGCTTCCGCTTCGCCAACGGACGCGAAGTCTCCGTGCTGGCAGACTGGGGCGAGGACAGCCAGGCGGGACGTTTCCTCGCCGCCGCGCACGATGCCGCCTGCGACTTCTTCAACACGGTGCTGGGGCCCGACTACAACAGCCTGCACGCCAATCACTTCCACCTTGATCTCGGGCGGGCCCGTATCTGCCGCTAGCCTGACAGCAAAAGGGCCGGACGCTTGCGCGCCCGGCCCTTTCCAGCAGCGGATTACCCCCGGCTCAGTAACGGTATTCGTGAGTCTTGAACGGCCCGGTCTGTTCGACGCCGATGTACTCGGCCTGCTCCTTGGTGAGCTTGGTCAGCTTGGCGCCGACCTTCTCCAGGTGCAGCAGGGCGACCTTCTCGTCGAGGTGCTTGGGCAGGACATAAACTTGGTTCTCGTACTTGCCCTTGTTGGTCCACAGCTCGATCTGGGCCAGCATCTGGTTGGTGAAGCTGGCGCTCATCACGAAGCTGGGATGGCCCGTGGCGCAGCCCAGGTTGACGAGGCGCCCCTCCGCCAGCAGCAGGATCTTGTGGCCGTCGGGGAACTCGATCTCGTCGACCTGCGGCTTGATGTTGTTCCACTTCAGGTTCTTCAGGCCGCCGACCTGGATCTCGTTGTCGAAGTGGCCGATGTTGCAGACGATCGCGCGGTCCTTCATGGCCCGCATGTGGTCGACCGTGATGACGTCGGCGTTGCCCGTGGCGGTGACGAAGATGTCGGCCTTGGGCGCGGCATCGTCCATGGTCACGACCTCATAGCCGTCCATGGCCGCCTGCAGGGCGCAGATCGGATCGATCTCGGTGACCATGACGCGGGCGCCGGCGCCGCGCAGCGACTGGGCCGAACCCTTGCCGACGCCGCCGTAGCCGGCGACCACGGCAACCTTGCCGGCCATCATCACGTCGGTCGCCCGGCGGATGCCGTCGGTCAGGCTCTCGCGGCAGCCATAGACGTTGTCGAACTTCGACTTGGTGACCGAATCGTTCACGTTGAACGCGGGCACCTTCAGCGTGCCCTTCTTGGCCATCTGGTAGAGGCGCGCCACACCGGTGGTGGTCTCCTCGGAGACGCCGGCGACGTCCTTCATCAGCTCGGGGTATTTGTCGTGCATGATCTGGGTCAGATCGCCGCCGTCATCCAGCAGCATGTTCGGCGTCCAGCCGTCCGGGCCCTTGATGGTCTGCTCGATGCACCACTCGTACTCTTCCTCGGTCTCGCCCTTCCAGGCAAAGACCGGGATGCCGGCGGCCGCGATTGCCGCGGCGGCCTGGTCCTGGGTCGAGAAGATGTTGCACGAGGACCAGCGGATCTCCGCGCCCAGCGCTGTCAGGGTCTCGATCAGCACCGCGGTCTGGATGGTCATGTGCAGGCAGCCGGTGATGCGCGCGCCCTTGAGCGGCTGCGCCTTGCCGTATTCCTCGCGCGTGGCCATCAGGCCGGGCATTTCGACCTGGGCGATCTCGATCTCCTTGCGGCCCCAGTCTGCCAGCTTGATATCGGCGACCTTGTAGTCGGTGAATTCACTCATGCTCGATGCTCCGTTGGGTAGGGTTGGCGTTGGCTATCGGATGCGGCGCTCGCGCGCTGCGGAAATCGGGGTGTGTGGTCATCCCGTCGCTCCGGTGTGTGCCAGGGCGGTGACGGAAGCCGCCCGCTCGGCCGACCAGATCGAGACGGTGAGCCGGCCTTCGGCGATGGCTTCGCCGTCCGGCGGCTCCATGCCGGCGGAGGCGAAGTAGCCGGCGATGGTCGCGTCGGAAAAGCCCGCCCAGCGATGGGCATGTTCCTCGCGCAGGGCCACATTTTCATGGGGCGCGAAATCGACCACGACCAGACGGCCGCCGGGGCGCAGCACGCGGGCGGCCTCCTCGATCACCTCGCCGGGGTGCTCGGCGTAGTGCAGCACCATGTTGACGATGGCGATGTCGAACTTTGCGTCGCGGCAGGGCAGGCGGTACATGTCGCCCTGCTGGACCTCGCAGTTGGCGAAGGCCGGGTCGTCCAGGTTGACGCGGGCGACCGTCAGCATCTCGTGCGACAGGTCGATGCCGAGGCCATAGCCGATGCGTGGCGCGAAGATCTGCAGGATGCGCCCGGTGCCCGTGCCGATATCCACCAGCCGCGCGCCCGTTCCGGCCGGCACCAGCTCCAGCAGGCGGCGCTCGATCAGGGCGACATCGGCGTGCAGGGCGCGAATCTCGTCCCAGCGCGCGGCATTGGCCCGGAAATACTGCTCTGCCGCCAGCCGGCGGGTTTCCTTGACCTGGCCCAGGCGGTCCAGATCGCCCTTCACAACAGGGTCGTCGCCGGGCAGGCGCACGATGATCTCGCGCGCGATCTCGGCCTGCTCGCCGCTATGGCGCAGCCGGTAGTAGGTCCAGGCGCCCTCGCGTCGACGGTTCAGCAGGCCGGCCTCGCTCAGGATGCGCAGATGACGCGAGATCCGTGGCTGACTCTGGGACAGCACCTGCTGCAGCTCCGACACGGTCAGCTCCGCACGGCCGCAAAGCGCTAGAATGCGCAGGCGCGTGCTTTCGCCGATGGCATTGAGGGTGGCCACGAGTTGCTCCATGCAGCGCGTCGTATATCAATATGCTTATATGTCAATGTAGATGTTTCGGGCGTGTGGAAATGTGACGCGGACGCCGGTGGCGCAGACCGCTCAGGCCAGGGCGTTGAAGTCGTCGAGCAGCACGGCGACCATGCCGGCATCGGCCTGATCCATGATCGTCTGGGCGCGCCGGGTCGCTTCGCTGAGGTCCAGCGCACGGATGCGCTGCTTGACCCGGGGCACCGCCGCCGAGGCCATGGAGAGATCGCGGATGCCCAGGCCCAGCAGCAGGGCGGTCATGCGCTCGTCGCCGGCCATCTCGCCGCAGACGTTGACCGGGATGCGCGCGCGCAGGGCGGCCGCCGTCGTAAACTGGATCAGGCGCAGCACGGCCGGATGCAGCGGGCTGTAGAGATGGGCGACCTGCTCGTCGCCGCGGTCGATGGCCAGCGTGTACATCGTCAGGTCGTTGGTGCCGATGGAGAAGAACTCGCAATCGCGCGCCAGGCTGTCGGCCGAGAGCGCGGCACCGGGAATCTCGATCATGG
>CALGGB010000099.1 GCA_937880925.1 uncultured Rhodospirillaceae bacterium
GCGCGGGATACCAGATTCCGCGCGGGCCTGCCACCGGGCTTGCTTGCCTGGTTGCCATGGTTGGCGCAAGGCCCGCGCTCGGCGATGATCGCTGCCCGCAACGGGGAGGGATTTTCATGGCCGTGCTGCTGCTCACGCTCGTGACGCTGGCCTACGCCGGCTACAACATCTTCATCCGCTTCTCGGGCGGCCATGCCCCCGCTGGCGCCTCGACGACGATCGTGGCGACGCTCTGCCTGCAGGCCGGGGCGGTGCTGGTCTCGACCTGCTTCCTGGCCTTCCTGGTGGTCCAGGGGGGGCACAGCTTCCGCCTCACGACGCCGGCCTATCTCTGGGCGCTGGCCGCCGGAGTCTGTATCGGCCTTGCAGAGGTCGGCTATTTCTACCTCTTCGGCGGCATTGCCGGGATCCGGCCCTTGCCCGCCAGCCTGGTCGTGCCCACCGTGGTGACCGGTACCGTCGTTGTGGCGCTGCTGGTTTCCTGGCTCGTCCTGCGCGAGTCCATCAGCGTGGCGCAGGTACTGGGGGCCGCCCTGGTCGTTGCGGGCATTCTCGTGATGTTTCTTGGCCGCCGCGCGGCGATTGCCTGAAGGGATCGACGATGACCGGGATCGGCTGGCTCAGTGCCCACGACCTGCTTGCGGCCTACCGCGACAGGACCCTCTCGCCGGTGGAAGCGGTCGAGGATGCCGCGGCACGGATCGAGTGCTACGAGCCGGTGCTCAATGCCTTCCAGACGCTCGATCTGGACTTCGCCCGCGCCCGCGCGATGGAGTCGGAGGCGCGCTGGGCAAAGGGCGAACCGATGGGGCCGCTAGACGGCGTGCCGACCACGATCAAGGACACCGCGCTGACCAGGGGCTGGCCGACGCTGCACGGCTCGCTGCTCACGGACCCGGCCGGCCCATGGGACGAGGACGCGCCCTGTACCGCGCGCCTGCGCGAAGCCGGCGCCGTGCTGATGGGCAAGACGACCATGCCCGAATACGGCTGGTTCGGCATGACCGACAGCCCGTTGTTCGGCATCACGCGCAACCCCTGGAACCCGGAGCGCACGCCCGGGGGCAGTTCCGGCGGGGCGGTGGCGAGCCTGGCCAGCGGCATCGGCGCGCTCGCCTTCGGCAACGACGGTGGCGGCTCGGTGCGCCTGCCGGCCTGCTGGACCGGGGTTTTCGGGCTGAAACCCACCTTCGGGCGGGTGCCGCACTATCCTCAGGAGGGACCGTTTGCGATCAACATCGCCGGCGGCCCGCTGACCCGCACCGTGGCCGATGCGGCGCTGATGCTCAACGAGCTGACCCGGCCCGATCACCGTGACTGGTATGCGCTGCCCTACGACGGCACCGATTATCTCCAGGGCCTGGAGGGCGGCGTGAAGGGCATGAGATTCGCCTACAGCCGCGATCTGGGGCATGCCGAGGTCGAGGACCAGGTGCTCGCGCTGACCGATGCCGCAGCCGAACGCTTCCGCGAACTGGGTGCAGAGGTGGTCGAGGTCGGGCCGGTTTTCGCTCCCATGCGCGAGCGTTTCGAGAAGCTCTATCTGGCCGGTGCCGGGAATTTTCTGCGCTCGGTGCCCGAGGAACAGTGGCCGTTGCTCGATCCCCGTACCCTGGAGCTGTGCGCCCGCGGCCTCAAGGTGACCCTGCCGGAGGCGCTGGCCGCCATGGGCGACCGGGCGAACTTCGGTGCGGAGATGGAAGCCTTCTTCCAGGCCTGGGACCTGCTCATCACGCCCACCATGCCGACCACGGCGCGCCCCGTGGAAGCCAACCGCTACGACCGCTGGAAGGTCGTGCCCTTCACCTATCCCTTCAATGTCACCGGCCAGCCCGCCGCCTCGGTGCCCTGTGGTCTGGCCGCCGACGGCCTGCCGGTGGGGCTCCAGATCGTCGGCCGGAAATACTCTGAAGCCCGCATCCTGCGCGCCAGCCGGGCCTTCGAGCGGGCGACCGACTGGCCCTGGCCGCATCCGGCCCTTGCTGCCTCGCTCGACCGCATCGCGGTTTACGCACCCTGAGCGCGCATTTTTGATGTGACGTTCGCCCCTTCGTCCTGTCTGACTACCTGACAAGACTTGGGCAGCATCCATCAAGGGGGAGTAGCATCATGAACTGGTTACCCATCACCCGGCGTGGCGCCCTGGCGGGCGGCGCGTCTCTAGCGGCCCTGGCAGCCTCCGGGCGCGTCATTGCCGATGACGGCAATAACCTTGTCGTGCGCGGCAAGGGCGACATCCAGATCATCGATCCGGCCTTTCGCGGCATTCAGCCCGAAGGCGACGTCATCGACAGCATCTGGCTCAACCTGATTTCCTTCGAGGACACGGCGAACTGGGAGTGGAAGCTTTCGGCGCTGGAGTCGCTCGACATCATCGACAACACCCATTTCCGCTTCAAGCTGAAGCCCGGCATCCTGTGGACCGGCGGTTATGGCGAGACGACGGCCGAGGACGTGAAGTTCTCCTTCGAGCGTTTTCTCAATCCTGAGCTCGGCTCGCCCTACATCTCCGATTTCGCCGCGCTCGATCACGTCGCGGTCGAGGACACCCATACCGGCGTCATCGTGCTGAAGGAGCCCTACGTGCCCTTCTTCACGCTCACCCTTGCCTGGTATTCCGGGGCGATCATCTGCAAGGCGGCGATGGAAGCCACGGGCACGATGAAGATCACGACCGACCCGCTGGCCACCAACGGCCCGCTGCTTTTCACCGAATGGGTGCCCGGCCAGCGCATCATCCTGGAAAAGAACCCGGACTGGACCGGCGAGCCGGTCGGCTACGACCGCATCACCATCATCCCGATCGGCGACAACAAGCCTGCCGAACTGGCCTTTGCCGCCGGCGAGGTGGATTTCACCGAGGTCGATGTCACATCGATCCCCGACATCCAGGCCAACCCGATCGAGAATTCCACCCTCGAGGTGCTTTCCGACATCGGCTACACGTGGCTCGGCATGAACGTCGACAATGCGGTCACCAGCAACAAGAAGCTGCGCCAGGCGGTCCAGGCTGCGGTCGACGTCGACCAGATCCTGGAGGCGGTCTACTTCGGCATGACGCCCAAGGCGACCGGCCTGGTTGCGCCCGGCCTGCCCGGTCACCGCGATGTCGAGATGCCCGCGCACGACATCGAGAAGGCCAGGGCCCTGCTCGCCGAGGCGGGTTATCCTGATGGCATCACCCTGACGCTCGACTGCCTCAACCGCACCGACCGCGTCGCGGCCGCCCAGATCATCCAGGCCAACCTGGCCGAGGCGGGGATCACCGTGGAGATCCAGCCCCACGATGGCGGCACCTTCTGGAGCCTGGGTTCGGAAGCCGACGGTGAGCAGTGGAAGGACATCCAGCTCATCCTCAACGGCTATGTTTCCACGCCAGATCCGGCGGCGGCCCAGATGTGGTTCACCGGCGATCAGGCGGGTCTGTGGAACTGGGAGCGTTTCTCCAATCCCGAGTACGACGAGTTGATGGCCGCTTCGAACTCGGAGATGGACGAAGCCAGGCGTGCGGCGATGTTCGAGCGCATGCAGGAGATCATGTACGAGGAGGCGGCCTACGTCTTCATCACCCACGAGCCGCGCGCGGTGCTCTACCGCAATACGGTCGATCCCGGCCTGCTGCCCAACGGCCGCGTCCAGTACCGCCGCTTCAAGCCGGCGATGTAGGCTTGGTCATGTCGCGCGGTGGGCGTCGAGGAAGGCGCCCACCGCCGCGATATAGGCTTCGTTCTCCTCGTAGTGGGGAACGTGGCTGCTGTTCTCGAAGATCACGTATTGCGCATTCGGCAGGGCGTCCGCCAGGCGGGCGGTGCAGGCCGGCGTCATGACGTCGTGACGCCCTCCGATCACCAGGGTCGGCACGGTCAGACGGGTCAGCTCGTCGATTCGGGACCAGCTCTTCAGGTTGCCGGTGAAGACGTACTCGTTGGGGCCCTGCATGTGGTTGTAGAGCGCCAGGTTGAAGCTGTCGGCGGAACGCTGCGACGGCGCGGGGCGCTGTTTCATGGTGAAGACATGCCGGCGATCCAGTTCTGCCACGGCCGCCAGATAGTCGGGATCGTCAAAGCGTCCCTTACGCTCGCATGCCGCCATCATGGCAGCGGTTTCTTCGCCAAGGCCGGCCTTCAGTCCGGCTGCTTCCTCCATCAGGTGCGGGATATCGCCGCAGGTGTCGGCGAGCACCAGCGACTGCAGGGTATCGGGATGCGTCAGTGCGTATTCGATGGCCAGCCAGCCGCCCCAGGAATGGCCCAGCAGGTGTATGCGGCCCAGACCCAGGGCGCGGCGCAACGCTTCGACCTCCTGCACATAACCCTCGAGGGTCCACAATGCCGGGTCACCGGGATGTGCCGAGGCGCCGGTATCGAGCTGGTCGTGGATCACGATCCGGTAGCCGTGCTCGACAAGGGGAAGGTGGGGTGCGCGCAGGTGCTGGCTGCACAGGCCCGGGCCTCCGTTGAGCAGCAGCAGGGTTTCATCGCCCGCGCCATTGGCATAAGCCGCCACGCAATGGCCGCGCGCGGTGATCTCGAAGGTCTCGTCAGGGGGCAGGTCCTGCCACATGGCGTGCTCCGTCTTCTTCTTCTTCGGTACGCTTCTGCCCTGCCCCGACTCGGCGGGCAACCCCTGTGATGGCTGCTGCTTCCGGGGCCGCAGGCGCGGTGCTATGGAAGGCGATGCAACAGCCCGCGCCACAGTCCGCGCAGCAGCGCCCCTTCCTTGATCCCAAGGCGCGCCACCACGCCTTCGACATTCCCGGCTGGCTGCGTATCGCGCGCGAGCGCCACGAGGGCGGCACCTTCGGCATCGTGCGGGAACTGGTGCGTCTGGCGCTGGGGCCCGGCCGCATCAAACCTTACGAATACTTCTTCATGTGCCTCTACGAGGGCGACCGGCTGACAGCGCAGCAGCGTCGGCAGTTCATGGGCGACCGGGCGCGTGTCGTGCTGCACAGGCAAGCGATCGAAAGCGCCTGGCTTGCCGCGACCTACGACAAGCTGCTGTTTCTCTCGGCGATGAAAGGGCAGGAACTGCCCGTGCCCGCGGTGCATGCCGTGTTCGGAGGGCGGCGTCTGGCTCATGCCGCGCGCCTGGCCGATAGTCCGGCGCTTGCGGGCTGGCTGCGCGAGGATGCGATCTTCCCGTTCTTTTCCAAGCCGGTGGAGAGCACCGGCAGTGCAGGGACGGCGTCCATCGACGGCTACGATGCCGCTACCGATGAACTGATCTCCGCCGATGGCCGACGTGTGGCAGTCAATCAGTTCGTGGCCGAGGTCGCGCGCTACCGCGAGCGCGGCTACATGGTGCAGGAACGCATCGCAACCCATCCGGAGCTGCGCCCCGTGTGCGGGCCGGGCGTATCGGCCTGCCGCATGCTGGTGTGCCTCGAGAACGGCGCACCCAGGCTGCACCGGGCAACCTGGAAGATTCCGGCCGGCGCCAATCTCGCCGACAATTTCTGGCGCGACGGCAACATGCTGGGTGCGATCGATCCGGACACGGGCGAGATCACCCGCGTCGTGCGCGGGATGGCGGTCGATACCGTGGAGATCGAGAACCATCCCGATACCGGCGCGCCGCTCAAGGGCCGCATCCTGCCCCAGTGGGATCAGATGAAGGCCACTGCCCTGGAGGCCGCCGCGACCTTCCCGGCGCTCTGGCTGCAGGGCTGGGACATCGCGATTGCCGACCGTGGTCCTGTGATCTTCGAGGTCGAGGGCGATGGCGGCGGCGCGCAGATGACCCAGCACGCCCAGGGCAAGGGCCTGCTGGAGCCGGAGTTCGTCGCCTTCCTGGAGCGCTGGAAGAAGGCGGCTGCCGCCCGGCGCGCCCGCATCGGCGGACGCGGCTGAGATCAGTCCTTCTTCTTCGTCGGTTTCTCGGCCACCGGGCCGCCGCTTTTCTTCCAGGCGCCAAAGCCGCCCTCCAGATGGGCGACCGGGGCCAGGCCCATGTCCTGGAGCGCCTTGGTCGCCAGCGCCGAGCGCCAGGCCGAAGCGCAGTAGAAGACGAACGTCTTGCCGCTGGCGAAGATCTCCTTGTGGTAGGGGCTGGTGGGATCGACCCAGAATTCCAGCATGCCGCGGGGGGCGTGCAGGGCGCCGGGGATCATGCCCTCGCGCTCCAGCTCGCGCACGTCGCGAATATCGACGAACTGGATGCTGTCATCCTCCAGCATGGCCTTGGCATCCTCGACGGCGATCGTTTCGATCTGCGCATTCGCCGCGGCCACCATGTCCTTCACGGTTGTGTTCAGTGCCATGATCTCGTCCTCCCGCAGGGCTGCCTGGCGCGATCCTAGCATCGCTTGGCAAGCGGGCGTCAGCCCATGGTATAGGGCAGTCACGCAACGGGGGATGGTCATGAACGTGGTTCTGGTGACCGGTGGTGCCGGTTATGTCGGCAGCCATGCCTGCAAGGCTCTGGCCGGTGCCGGCTACCTGCCGGTGGTCTATGACAACCTGACGACCGGCCACCGGGATCTGGTGCGCTGGGGGCCGCTTGAGGAAGGCGACCTGCTCGATGACGAGCGGCTTGATGCTGTGTTTGCCACACACCGGCCGCAGGCGGTGCTGCATTTCGCGGCCCTTTCGGTGGTCGGCGATTCCGTGCGCGAGCCCGAGCGTTACCGGCGCAACAACGTCGCCGGCTCGCTCGCCCTGATCGCGGCGATGGGCCGCCATGGCGTGGGGCGCCTGATCTTTTCCAGCACGGCAGCGGTCTATGGCGTGCCCCAGGTGATACCGATCACCGAGGAAACGCCGCTGCAGCCGATCAATCCCTATGGCGAGACGAAGCTGGCGATCGAACAGGCGCTCGCTGCCTCGGGGCTGGCCTGGACGGCGCTGCGTTACTTCAATGCGGCAGGGGCCGATGCGCAGGGCGATACCGGCGAGCACCATGTCGCCGAGAGCCATCTGATTCCCATCGTCCTGGATGTCGCACTGGGCCGGCGCCCTTCCATTTCGGTTTTCGGCACCGACTACGACACGCCCGACGGGACCTGCGTGCGCGACTACATTCATGTGACCGATCTGGCCGATGCCCATCTGCGCGCGCTGCGCCGCCTGGAAGGCGGTGGGGCCAGTGCCGTCTTCAACCTGGGAACAGGGCAGGGCACATCGGTGCGCCAGATCATCGATACCGTGCGCCAGGTGACGGGCCATGCGATTCCCGTGGAAACCGGTCCGCGGCGGCCCGGCGATCCGCCTGCGCTGGTTTGCTCCAACGCGGCGGCCCGTGAGGCACTGGGCTGGAGTCCCGGGCGCGATACCGCAACGCAGATCGCCGATGCCTGGCGCTGGCACAAGGCGCGCTTCGGCGGCTGACGCGGTGCTGCGACGATCCGGGCTGGTGTCCCGCTCCCCCGGCGGCCTAGAGTTTCATCGCAACACGGGGGCACGCCATGACCGATCTTGATCTTTGCTACATGAGCGCCAGCGAGGCCTTGCGCCGCTACCGCGACAAGAGCCTGTCGCCGGTGGAGGCGACCCGCGCCCACCTGGCGCGCCTGGATGCGGTGGAGCCGTCGATCAACGCCTTCATGACACGCGACCACAAGAGCGCCATGGCCGAGGCGGAGGCCTCCCAGGCGCGCTGGCAGAAGGGCCAGCCGATCGGGCCGCTCGACGGCGTCACCGTCACGATCAAGGATCTCATTCCCCAGAAGGGCCGGCCGATGCGCAACGGCTCGGCGACCAGCGATGACGCACCGCTCGATGTCGATGCGCCGTCCGTGGCGCGCCTGCGCGAGGCCGGCTGTGTCTTCCTGGGCAAGACGACCAGCCCCGAATTCGGCTGGAAGGGCATCACCGACGGCCCGCTGTTTGGCTACACGCGCAATCCCTGGAACCTCTCCCATTCGCCCGGCGGCAGCTCCGGCGGCGCGGCGGCCTCGCTCGCCGCCGGCATCGGTCATCTGGCGCTGGGTAACGACGGCGGCGGTTCGATCCGCATTCCGGCCAGTTACTCCGGCCTCTACGGCCTCAAGCCCACCTTCGGCCGGGTCCCCGACCATCCCCGCGAGGGCGCCTTCTGCATGACCTCCACGGAGGGCCCGCTGACCCGCTGCGTCGCCGACGCCGCGCTGATGCTCAACACCATCGCCCTGCCCGATGCCCAGGACTGGTACGCCCTGCCCTGGGACGACCGCGACTGGGGCCAGGGTGTCGAGGACGGCATCAAGGGCCTGCGGATCGCCTATGCCCCGGAACTGGGCGGTGCGGTGATCGACGACGAGGTGCGCGCGGCCACCGATGCGGCCGTCGATGCCCTTGCGGCCATGGGAGCAAGCGTCGAGGCGGTCGGCCCGGTGTTCGAGCCGCTGGAGCAGCCGATGACGCCGCTGTGGCTGGCGGGTTTTGCCGCCCTGCTGCGGTCCGTACCGCAGGACAGGCGGGACCGGCTTGATCCCCGCTTCCGCGAGGTCGCCGAGCGCGGCATGGACATGACGCTGGAGAGTTACGATGCCTCGATCCGGCACCGCGATCGCCTGGGCTCGGCGCTCGGCCAGTTCCACCAGCGCTACGACCTGCTGGTGACGCCGACCATGCCGACCACCGCGCCGGCGGTGGAGACGCCCTATCACTCCCAGGGCTTCCATCGCTGGAATCATGCGGTGCCCTTCACCGTGCCGTTCAACCTGACCGGCCAGCCCGGCGCCTCGATCCCCTGCGGCACCAGCCGTGCTGGCCTGCCCATCGGCCTGCAAATCGTGGCGGCCAAGTACCGCGAGGACCTCATCCTGCGGGCAAGCCGCGCCTTTGAGCAGCATCAGGCCCAGACATGGCCCAACCCTGTGGTCGAGGCGGCGCTCAAGACGGGCGTTTCGGCTACGGCATGAACCGCCGTCGATGAACCGGGCCGGGTGCGGCCGCGTAAGAGGGGCATGAACCACCGCCTTGCCCGCCGCGGACTGCTCACCCGTCTGGCTGCCCTGCCGCTTGCCGCCATGGCAGGTGCCTGTTCGGGAGCTGATCTGGTCAATGCCCTCGTTCCCGCGGGCGGTTACGACCGCATCGAGGGGCTGGCCTACGGCCCCGGTCCCCGCCATCGCCTCGACCTCTACCGTCCGCTCGGCGAGGGGCCCTTTCCCGTGGTTGTCTTCTTCTACGGCGGCGGCTGGGATACAGGGGCCCGCGGTGACTATCTCTTCGTGGGTCAACGGCTGGCTGCGGCCGGGTATCTCGCGGTCATTCCCGATTACAGGCTCTACCCCGATGTTGCCTTCCCCGCCTTCATCGAGGATTGCGCAGAGGCCGTGGCCTGGACGGGCGAGCACGCCAGCGCGTACGGCGGCGATTCCGCTCGGATGGCCCTGATGGGCCATTCGGCGGGCGCCTACAATGCCATGATGCTGGCGCTGGACGGGCGATACCTGGACGCAGCGGGCTGGCCGGCTTGGCGTCTTTCCGCTGCCATCGGGCTTGCCGGTCCCTATGACTTCCGTCCCTTCGACAGCGCGCTGCTCCAGGGGGTCTTCGGCGGCTGGCCCGATGCCGATGCGACCCAGCCGATCACCTTTGCCCGCGGCGATGCCCCGCCCCTGCTGCTCGCCACGGGTGAAGACGACACCACCGTCCTTCCCGCCAATTCCGAGCGGCTGGCGCGCGCCATGGAAGAGGCCGGTGGTGTGGTCACCCTGGTGCGTTACCCCGACATGGGCCACATCGGCATCGCGGCTGCGCTCGCCCAGCCGGTGCCAGGCAGCGATGCGGTGTTCACCGACATCCTGGCCTTCCTCGACCGCCACGGGATGGCACCAGGCTGATCGGGGCCACCCGGCAACCAAGCCGGCTTGGCGCCGTTAGTCCTGCAGGGTTTTTGCAAGAGGGCAGCCATGGACTGGACCGGCATGTTCTTTCAGGGGTGGGGTGATATCGTTCACATCCTCATCGTCGGCGTACTGGCCTACCTTTCGCTCGTCCTGATGCTTCGCCTGTCGGGCAAGAGGACGCTGGCCAAGCTCAATGCCTTCGACCTGGTGGTCACGGTGGCGCTGGGCTCGATCCTGGCATCGACCATGGTTCAGGAATCGGTCTCGCTATCGGAAGGCATCGGCGCACTCGGCCTGCTGATCCTGGCGCAGTTCCTGGTGACCTATACCTCCGTGCGCTGGCAGGCCTTTGCCGATGTGGTGCGTTCGGAGCCGACGCTGCTGGTGCGCAACGGCCGCTTCTGCGATGCCGCCATGCGGCGCGAACGCGTGACGCGCAACGAGGCCCTCTCGGCTATCCGTGCCCAGGGCGAGCAGGATGTCGCAGCGGTCGGTGCGCTCATTCTGGAAAGCGACGGCGCGATGAGCGTGACGCCGCGGGAGCGCGCCGGGACCTGAAAACGAAAGCGCCGCGGGTCCTGCGAGCCGCGGCGCCTGTCGTTGAAAGCCGGAAGCTTCAGTTGCGGATGCCGCGCAGGCGTTCGGTGCGGCGGCGCAGCAGTTCCATGGTCACCATCAGCAGGATCGAGAACAGGATCAGCATGGTCGCCACGGCCGTGATCGTGGGCGAAAGCAGCTCGCGGATGCCGCTCCACATGCGCCGGGGCAGGGTGTGCTCCTCCGCGCCAGCCAGGAAGATAGCAACCACCAGCTCGTCCCATGAGGTGATGAAGGCAAAGAGCGCGCCCGACACCACGCCGGGCAGGATCATCGGCAGGGTGACCTTGAAGAATACCCGGAACGGGTTGGCGCCGAGGCTGGCGCCGGCGCGCACCAGATTGTGGTCGAAGCCGACCAAGGTCGCCGAGACGGTGATGACGACGAAGGGCACGCCCAGGGCGGCATGGGCCAGGACCAGGCCGGTCAGCGTGCTCGACAGGCCGATCGAGGCGTAGAAGTAGAACATGCCCGCGGCGGTGATCACGATCGGGATGATGATCGGCGAGATCAGGATAGCCATCATGGCGGTCTTGCCGCGGAAGTCGGCACGGTTGAGGCCTAGTGCGGCCAGCGTCCCCAGGGTGGTCGCCACCAGGGTGGCGAAGATGCCGACGATGATGCTGTTCTTCAGGCCGAGCAGCCACTGGTCGCTGGTGAAGAACTCCTCGTACCAGCGCAGGCTGTAGCCCTCCATCGGATAGGAAAAGTAGGGCTCCGAATTGAAGCTGAGCGGCATGATGACGAAGATCGGCACCAGCAGGTACAGGAAGATCGCCGTGCACAGAACGATGAAGAAGTAGTGCCAGACGCGCTGCACGGGGCTCGCATAAATGGGGAGGGCCATCGCTCTATCCCAGTCGCAGTTTGTCGAAGCCGACAAAGCGGTTGTAGATGAAGAAGAACACCAAGGTCAGCAGCAGCAGGATCATGCTGAGCGCCGCGGCCAGGCCCCAGTTCAGGGTGGAGCTCATGTTCTCGACGATCCAGAAGCTGATCATCTGGTCCTGGGGACCGCCGACCAGGGCGGGCGTGATGTAGTAGCCCAGCGACAGGATGAACACGAGCAGGGTGCCGGCGCCGATACCCGGCAGGCACTGCGGCAGGTACACCTTGAGGAAGGCCTTCCAGCGGTGGGCGCCCAGGGATTCGGCGGCGCGCATGTGCCAGGGGTTGATACCCTTCATGACGCTGAAGATCGGCAGGATCATGAACGGCAGCAGGATGTGCACCATGGCGACATAGACGCCGAAGCGGTTGCGGATGAGTTCCAGCGGCTCGTTCCACAGACCCAGCCATATGCCGGTGTCGTTGATCAGGCCCTCGTTCTGCAGCAGCACGATCCACGCGGTCGTGCGTACCAGCAGCGAGGTCCAGAAGGGCAGCAGCACAAGGATCAGCAGCAGGTTGCTCCTGGATGTCGGCAGGGTCGCCAGCAAGTAGGCGATCGGCAGGCCGAGCACGAAACAGATCAGTGTCACGGCAACACTGATCTCCAGGGTGCGGAGCAGCACATCGACATAGATCGACTGGGTGGAGGGGCGCATCACGATGTCGCCGTCGGCATCCCTCTGGCGGTCGAGCGCCCACAGCGCGTAGAAGTCGGAAAGCGGTCCGACGGCATCCTTGATGGCGCGCCAGTAGGCCGGGTCGCCCCAGTCCTTGTCGATCGCGATGAAGGCGTCGAGAATCTGGTCGGCGGGGACGCCGGCCAGATCGTCCTCGGCCTTGCGCCCGGTCTTCTTCAGCATCGACTTGAAGCCGCTGAGCGAATAGTTCAGCCGCCGCGTGGCGCTGCCCAGGGTCTTGTTCTCCTCGGCGACGACCAGTTCCTGCGCAAAGACCTGCATGGCCTCGGGCGGCGGGAAGCCCTCGCCGTCCCAGGCCTTGAACGCTTCCACGGTCAGGGGCAGCGCCTCTGAGACCTCAAGATCCTCCACACTCAGCTTGAGCAAAGAGGCAATGGGGATGACGAAGCTCACCATCAGGAACACGAACATCGGTGCGATCAGGGCCAGTGCCCACACCTTGCGCATCCGCTCGGCACGCCGCAGCCGGGACTTCAGCGTGTTGTTGCCTGCCAGAAATGCAGACTCTGGAGAGTCGGCGGTCGCGGTCATGTCGATCGTGCCGTGTGTTGTGAAAAGGTCCTAAAGAAAGCCCGGCGGGCACGGTGGCCCGCCGGGTGTATTCCAGATCAGCTGGCCTTCCAGACGGCCCACCTCTCCTCGAGTTCCTCGATGTGATCGGCGATCCACTCGGCATCCGCCCAATAGGCGTTGGTCAGGTTGGCCGAAGCGGTCGGCAGGTCCTTCAGAACGTCGGGCGCGATCAGGGCAGCGGCCTCCTCGGTCGTGGGACCGTAGGCGATGTACTGCGACTGACGGGCCATGACCTCAGGACGGCTGGCGTATTCGATGAACTTCATGCCGGCCTCGGCATTGGGATGACCGGCCGGAATCGCCCAAACGTCGTAGTCGACCTTCTGGCCGTCCCACACGATGACGAAGTTCTTACCTTCCTGGACGTTGGCGTTGTAGATGCGGCCGTTCCAGGCGGTGGTCATCACGACTTCGCCGTCAGCCAGGAGCTGGGGCGCCATGGCGCCGGTCTCCCAGTAGACGAGCTGGTCCTTGTGGGGCTCCAGGAATGCGGTGGCCTCCGCGAAAGCCTCGTCCGTGTTCTCCTGGTAGTAGGCCTGAGCCTCCACGGCAGTCATGCCCTTGGCGGCCATCAGGGCCATTTCGATGGTGTGGCTCACGCCCGTGTAGATGGCGCGCTTGCCGGGGAACTTCTCGAAGTCGAAGAAGTCGGCAACGGTCTGGGGTGCCGTGGCGGGGTCGGGATAGGTGTCGCCGTTGTAGGCGTAGATCGTGCCGTAGGAGATCGTGCCGACGGCGCAATCGAATGCGGAGCCCGGGAAGAAGCGATCCTTGCCGCCCAACATGTCCCAGTCGAGTTCCTCAAGCAGGCCCTCGTCGCACGCGGCCAGAGACGTGCCGACGTCAGCATCGAGGACTTCCCACTTGTAGTCGCCGGTCTCGACCTGGACGCGAATCTCGGAGACGGCGCCGCCCCACTCGTCCTCGAGCACGGTCATGCCGATGTCCTTCAGCGCGGGCTTGTAGTAGGCCTCGCGCTGGCTCATCGAATAGGCGCCGCCCCAGGAGGCGACCGTAACGCTATCCTCCGCGGAAACCGGAGCGGTCCCAGCGAAACTCGCCACAACGACGCCGCCAAGCGCCGCCAGGCTTCCCTTCCAGTAACGATTCATGATTGTACGTCTCCCATGTTGCGGTTGGTTCACGTCTCGGAGTTGCATATTCGGCAACCTGCCGTATCGGCTCCGGGCCGGCGGGGCCGACCGCACGGCCCCTGCAATCCTTCTCAAGCCATCAGCCCGCGTCGAGCGCGCGACAGTCTTCCGAGCGCCAGCCCACGCTGATCTTTGTGCCCGTTTCGAGAACCACGTGACTCGCCCCGCGCGGCACCTTGATGACGAAATCGTTGTTGCCGCAGATATCGACGCGAACGCGGGTGTGGTCGCCCATGTAGATCAACTCCTCGATGCGAGCCTCGAAGATGTTGTCGCAGGTGCCCTCGGCGGGTGCCAGGTAGATGGCTTCGGGGCGAATGGACAGTGAAGTCCGTCCGCCAATGCCGTCGATGTTGACCGCCAGGGCGCTGATCATATCGCCGCTGTCGAGCGCGACCTTGCAGGCACTGCCTGCCTGTTCCTTGACCGTGCCGGCGAAACGGTTGTTCTCGCCGATGAACTGCGCAACGAAAGCATTCTGGGGCTTTTCGTAGAGTTCCTCAGGCGAGGCCAACTGCTGGATCCGACCGTCGTTGAACACCGCGATGCGGTTCGACATGGTCAGGGCTTCGCTCTGATCGTGGGTAACGTAAACCACCGTCACGCCCAGGCTCTCGTGGATGTGCTTGATCTCGATCTGCATCTGCTCGCGCAGCTTCTTGTCGAGCGCACCCAGCGGCTCGTCCATCAGCACGAGCTGGGGATCGAAGACCAGGGCGCGGGCAAGAGCGACGCGCTGCTGCTGGCCGCCTGAAAGCTGGCCAGGACGGCGCCCGCCGTAGGCGCCGAGTTCGACCATCTCCAGCGCACGCTTGATCTTGGTTTCCTGCTCGTCCTTGGCCATGCGGCGGGCCTGCAGCGGGAACGCCAGGTTCTCGGCAACCGTCATGTGGGGGAAGAGCGCGTAGTTCTGGAACACCATGCCGATGCCGCGCTTGTGCGGGGGCGTCGAACGCAGCGACTGGCCTTCCAGGATGATCTCGCCGTGGGTCGGCGTCTCGAAGCCGGCGAGCATGAGAAGGGTCGTGGTCTTGCCCGAACCCGACGGTCCCAGGAGCGTCAGGAACTCGCCGCGCCGAATGTCGAGGTTAAGGTCTTTGACGACCAGAATTTCACCATCGTACGTCTTCTGGACGTTGGTGAAACGAACGATGGAATCCGTCGAACCCGTCGACGGTCGGTCTTGCCCAACCTCGGCCATATGTCTTGCCCATGCCCCGTACCAGACAACAATTTTGTTCGGTGGGCTTAAGCCACCGTGTCCGAAATCAGTGGCATCCCGGTAACGCTACTGTCAACAAGAAGCGGCCCGGCAACCTCGACTCAGAACGACTTGACACCATATTGCGCGCCATACAGGCAGGGTTACCGTTTTTTTGCGCGTCCGCGTTTGCGGCGTTCGCAACCATGCCAGGAGAAACGAATCGGTAGGCAGTCTGCTGTGCCTGCGGCAGGCTTGCGTGGATCGTACGCAACTTTGAAAGGGCTCCGGCATGACGTCGATGATCGCACTTGCCTTGCGCAGGATGGCAACGGCCATGGCGGCGACGTGTTTCCTGGCGCTTTGCCCCGCGCTTGCGGAGGACGATGCACCCCTGCTGTCCTTCACCATGGATCAGGCGGTCGCCGCGGCAACCGCCTCGGGGCTGCTCGACGCGGCTGATTTTCATGAGGTCAACGATCCCTACGTCGGGCCGATCATGGTCGGCAGCCCGACGGGCGCCGAAGCGGCGGCCGTAAGCGTGTTGCTGATCGGCGGTGGCGCATACCCCGAACAGGTCCAGGTCGTGTTGCAGAAGCCCTGGGGCGATCTTGCGGCCAAGCTGACGCTGGCGGGCAACATGCTGGCCCTTGTCGGCGCGATGCCCGACCCCAATCCCACCATGGCCGATTCAGAGACCATGGCCGGGTTGCCGCGCGAAGCCCAATGGGCTGCGGGCTTTCTCTCGGAGGCCTGGGCGGGCTGGCCGGGCAGCACCGCCCGCCAGGTTCGCGTCATCGACGGCGTTGCGGTGATCGCCGAGGGTTATCCACCCGACTACTGGGTCCTGACCCTGGCGCCGGACCGCGACTATGCCGACGCCACCTGGCCCGGCCCCGATCCGGCGGCCGATGTTCCCGCCGTGGCGCAGGCGCGCCTGGCGATCCGCTCGGGCGATTACACGGGCGCCCATGACCTGCTCCACGATCCCTCCCTGGAGGACGATGCCGCGGCCCAGACCCTGCTTGGCGATCTCTACCGTTATGGCCGCCTGGGCAAGGCCAACCAGCAGCTTGCCAGCAACTACTACCTGCGCGCCGGGCGCGTAAAGTACCCCAGCGCGGTCTATGCCCTGGCGACCATGACCAACGACGGCTACGGCGTGCTGACCCTGGATGCCCTGCGCTATCCGCTGCTGATCATCGCCACTGAAAACGACAGTGCTGATGCCCTCTTCATGCTCTCCGACAAGGAGGAAGGGGTCTTCTACCAGCGTCCCGAGGGTGTCGGCCCGGTCGACCAGGTGGAGATGGCCGCGCGCCTCGGCCTGCTGGCCGCACAGGTCGATCTCGCCAACCGCTACGCCCGCGGCGAGGGCGTCGCGGCCGATCCGGTGGCGGCCTATGCCTGGGCGCTGGTCGCGATCGAGAACACCGATCCCGGCGTCGACTGGATCCGCAGCCGCCAGGTCGCCGACGAGTACAGCCAGGCCCTCACGGGCAAGCAGCGCGCGGACGCCCACGAACTGGCCAACCGGCTGATCTCGGAGATCGGCGGCTGACCGCTCCTACTGAACCACGTGCATCTCTCTCGGCGCGTCGGTCAGCACCTCGCAGCCGGTTTCGGTGACAAGCACGGTTTCGGAGAAGCCCATGTTGCTTTCGCCGCGGAAGCCGGCCATCGGGACCAGGTGGAAGGCCATGCCCGGTTCCAGGGGCCGCTCGTTGCCCTCGGCGATGTCGTTGACCAGGCCCTCGCCCCAGCCCGGCGCAAAGGCGACACCCATGGAGTAACCCGCCCTGTGGCGGAATTCCTCGCCTATGCCGCCCTTTGCCATCACGCTGCGCCCGGCTCGGTCGACCTCCTGCGAGGTCGCCCCGGGCCGGATCGTTGCGATCATCGCCTCCAGCGCCTCGATCGAGACCGCGGCACGGTCCGCGGCGGTGTTGGAGGGCGCGCCGATCGAGGCCATGCGCATGTGCGAGCCCGAGTAGCGCTTGTAGCAGCCGCCCACCTCGAAATAGACGTTGTGTCCGGGCTCGATCACGGCGCGCTCGGACAGCATGTGGGTAACGGCCGAACGCGGCCCGGTGACCACATAGGGGCCACCCGCGGGATGTTCCCCGCCCTCGTTCATCAGGGTCTGATAGATGACGCCGGCAACCTGGTTTTCGGTAAGGCCGGGCTGGAGCGCGCCAAGACCGGCCTTCACCCCGGCCGAGGCGATGCGTGCGGCCTCGCGGATGCAGGCGATCTCGGCCGGTGACTTGATGCGCCGGGCGTCTTCCAGAATATGGCCGGCGGCCACCGTGGCCTTCCCGCCCCAGCGCCCGCGCACCGCATCCAGGATGCGGGGCGGCAGCCAGAAGCCGCGTTCCTCGTAGCCGATGCGGGCGACCCTGGCGCCGGTGGCATCGAATCCCTCTAGGGTTTTCGCCACCTCGTCCTCGCCCATGAAGACCGTCAGCCCCGTCTTGATCCAGGACAGCGCTCGGACGCATTCGTGCTCCAGCTTGCTGGTCACGAACTGGGGCGTGCCTTCCAGGGGCAGGAGAAAGATCTGGTAAACATAGTAGCCGGTGGTACGGTAGCCGGTGAGCCAGTAGATGTTCTCCGGGCTCGTCACCATCAGCAGATCGATGCCGGCC
>CALGGB010000100.1 GCA_937880925.1 uncultured Rhodospirillaceae bacterium
GGCCCGCTGCAATGCCTGGGCCTCGACGTCTATCCGGTGGAGCCGGCCGATCCGCAGCACCCGCTGATCAAGGCGTGGCTGGCGCGCGAAGCCTGGATCGACGACCGCCTGGCGCTGACGCCGCACGCCGCGTTCTTCTCGCCCGACGCCGTGGTCGACATGCGCACCAATGCCATCCACCTGATCGCCGACTACCTGGAAGGCAAGCCTCTGCGCAACTGGGTCACCGGCCACCTGCTGACAGCGGACAAGCGGCGCTGAGAAAATCGAAGACGGAAGAAGGAGAGAACCCCATGACCGTGACGATCTACCACAACCCCCGCTGCTCGAAATCGCGCGAGACCCTGGAGCTGATCCGGAGCAAGGGCATCGAGCCGGAGGTCGTGCTCTACCTGGAAACGCCGCCCGACTACGAGACCCTCGACCACCTGCTGTCCGTGATGGGCAGGCAGCCGCGTGAGGCGATGCGGACCAAGGAGGCGCCCTACAGGGAACTGGGACTCTCCGATCCCGGCACCACGCGCGAGGCGCTGATCGAGGCCATGGTCAACCACCCGGTGCTGATCGAACGGCCGATCGTGGTCAACGGCGACAAGGCCGCCATGGGACGCCCGCCCGAGGCCGTTCTCGGCATTCTCTAGAGGCTTTCCGGAACCCCAGATCCCGCTTTGCGGCGCGGGCCGAATCGCATAGCGTTTGCCCCGCGCCCGCGGCGTATTTCCCGCGCGTTTCCTGAGCTTTTTCACCAACGCCCGTCATGCCGGCCAGACGCCGGACGGCGGGCGTTCGCCGTCCACCCCATCGGTTGCGGCCGCAGACCGCAGCCCGAGGAACCGCGCCATGATGCTGATACGCAATTTTGTCGGCCCGTCGGCCATTCACGGCACGGGCATCTTCGCCGCAGAGACCGTCGCCGCCGGCGCCGAGGTCTGGCGTTACCATCCGCAATTCGACATCGTGGTCATGCGCCACTATGCCGACATGCTGCCGGCGGCCATGCAGGACTTCCTGAAGATGTACGCCTACCCATCCGACCTGGTCGGCGGCAACCTGCTGCTGGACGGCGACAACGGCCGCTTCATGAACCACAGCGACGATCCCAACACATCCAACACCGGCTGGATCTCCTACGCCTCGCGCGACATTGCCGAAGGCGAGGAACTCACCTGCAACTACGGCGAATTCTACGCCGAGGGTGACTTCCACCTGATCGAGACGAGCGAGGCCGGCTAGAGCCCGTGTTCGTAGAGGCTGCCCCACACGGGCATGGCATCGTCGATACCGGCAAGGCGCAGCGCGTGCCAGGCCATCGCGTGGTTGGAGGAGGTGACCGGCTTGCCGAGTTCGGCCTCGACCTCGGCGGCGACCTGCGCCAGGCGCAGGCTGGTGCAGGAGACGAAGACAGCATCCACATTGTCGCGCCGGCCGATCTCCAGCAGCGCCGTGCGGATGCTGGCGGGCGCGATGCAGGCGACGCAGTTGTCGTTTTCCTCGTTGAAGGAGCCGAACACGGGAACCTCGAAGCCGCGCGCCTCGATATAGTCGCGCATGAAGCGGTTGATGTCGTCGCGGTAGGGGGTGAGTACGCCGATACGCCTGGCGCCCATGGCGCGGAAGGCGGCAAAGGCGCCGGTGATCGGCGTCGTGACGCGGGCCTCCGGGCGGGCCTGGCGGACCAGTTCGAAGACGCGCTCCTCGCCGATCACCATGGAGGCCGAGGTGCAGCCGTAGCAGACGACGTCCAGCGGCACGCCGGGCAGGATCAGCTCCGCGGTCTGCGCGATGCGCCCTTCCATCGCGCGCAGGGTCTCGGGCGTGATGTTGGGATCGTTGGCGATGCGCGCCTCGTAGAAGGCGACGCCGGGCAGGTTCATCACGGCGCGGAATTCGTGCTCCACGGTGTGGTCGCTGGCCAGCACGATGACGCCGATACGGGCGCGTGCGGCGATACCGTCGTCGAGCTCGAAGGGCAACCCGGTGAGATTGACGAACCCCTCCGGAGCGTCCTCGCGCAGCATATCATCCATGACCGTCCTCCCCTACCCCTGCGGCAGTCTCGCGCCGCGGCGCTCCAAGGTCCAGAGGGCGGTGGCGGGCGCGTTCGCGAAGCGAAATATAGACGCCGCTGGCAACAATGATGGCGATGCCCACCCAGCTCCAGCCGTCCGGGAAGTTGTCGAACCAGAAAAGGCCGATGATGGTGGCCGCGACGATCTCGAAATAGCCGAAGGGCGCCAGCAGCGAGGCCGAGACATGGCCGTAGGCGCGGATCGTCATGTAGTGACCCACGGCCGTCACCGCGCCGATCGCCGCCAGCATGGCCCAGGCCGCCGGGTCGGGCGTGCGCCAGTCCAGCGCGACGACCAGGGAAAGCAGTGCGGCGGCCACGAATCCCTGAACAAAGATCGAAATCAGCGGATCGGCGCGCGTGGCGATGCGTCGCGTGAGCACGATGTAGAAGGCAAAGGCGACACTGCCGGCCAGCGGAAACAGGGCGCCGATATCAAGGGTACCCATGCCCGGCTTGATGATGAACAGGGTACCGGCAAAACCGACGATCACCGCCGCCCAGCGCCGCCAGCCGGTCTTCTCGCCCAGCAGCCAGGGGGCAAGTGCGGTCACCAGGAAGGGATAGGCAAAGAAGATGGCAATGGCATCGGCCAGCGGAATGCGCGCGATGGCCATGAAGAACAGAAAGGTCGAGATCATGTGCAGCAGGCTGCGGGCGATCTGGGCCCAGGGCTCCGGTGGGCGCAGCAGGCCGCGGCCATGGCGCGACAGCGCCAGCGGCAACACCAGCAGCGTCTGGAACACATAACGCGCCCAGACGATCTGAAGCACCGAGTAGCCGATATCGGCCAGATGCTTGGCGAAGCCGTCGCCGACCGAAAGGATGGTCACCGCGGGCAGCAGGAGCAGGAGTGCCGCGGCAAGCGGTGTGCGTGGGACAGCCAAGGGCGGGGCTCCGGTGGGCCTCATTCCCCATACACAGGGCGGACACGGCCCGCCAGAGTCATCTTGGACCGTGGGCCGTCCCCTTGCGGACGTGGCAAACTCAATGACCAACCCCGAGTCGGGAGCACGTGATGTTCGAATCCGCTGAACTGGGTCACAAGATCGACAAGGAGACCTATGACGCCGAGGAGCCGGTGCTGCGCCTGTCCCTGCTGGAAGCGCAGTTCACGCTGGCCAAGACCAGGGACTTTCCAGTCATCGTCCTGATCGGCGGCGTCGACGGCGCCGGCAAGGGACCGACGGTCAATGTGCTCAATGCCTGGATGGACCCGCGGCTGATCGAAACCAACGCCATGGGTGCGCCATCCGACGAGGAGGAGGACCGCCCCCGCATGTGGCGCTTCTGGCGCGCCCTGCCGCCCGCCGGGAAGATCGGCATCTTCTTTGGCTCCTGGTACAGCCAGCCGATCCTGAACCGCGTCTATGGCGAGACCGGCGCATCGGACCTGGAGAAGAGCATCGAGGAGATCGAACGCTTCGAGGCCATGCTGGCCGCCGAGGGGGCGCTGATCCTGAAGTTCTGGTTCCACCTCTCCAAGAAGGCCCAGAAGAAACGCCTGAAGGCGCTGGAGAAGGATTCGGTCAACCACTGGCGCGTCCAGGATACCGACTGGGAGCGTTTCGAGATGTACGACCGCTTCCGCAAGATCTCTGAACTGACCCTGCGGCGCACCAGCAAAGGCCACGCACCCTGGCATGTGGTGGAAGGTGGCGACGAGCGCTACCGCAACCTGACCGTGGGCCGCACCCTGCTCGCCGCCCTGCGCGAGCGGCTCGACGGCGTCCAGCCTGAGCCGGCGGCGGCCGCCGCGCCACCGCCCCTTCCCAGCGTGGACGGCCGGAACGTGATCGATGCGCTGGACCTTTCCCTCGCGCTCAAGAAGAAGGAATACGAGGAGCGGCTGGCCGAGCTGCAGGGTCGTTTCAATGGCCTCAGCCGCCACAAGAAGTTTGCCCGCCATGCCCTGGTGGCCGTGTTCGAGGGCAATGACGCGGCCGGCAAGGGCGGGGCGATCCGCCGCATGACCGGAGCGCTCGACGCGCGCTTCTTCCGCGTCGTCCCCGTGGCCGCGCCCACCGAGGAGGAACGCCTCCATCCCTATCTTTGGCGCTTCTGGCGGCATATCCCCCGACGTGGCAATTGCGTGATCTTCGATCGTTCCTGGTACGGCAGGGTGCTGGTCGAACGGGTCGAGGAACTGAGTCCGGAAGACGCCTGGATGCGCGCCTATGGCGAGATCAACGACTTCGAGGAGGAACTCGCCCGCCACGGCTGCATCCTCGCCAAGTTCTGGTTGGCGATTGACCGGAACGAGCAGGAAGCGCGCTTCAGGGCGCGCCAGGATACCGGCTACAAGCGCTTCAAGCTGACCCCGGACGACTGGCGCAATCGCGACAAGTGGGACCTTTATGTCCATGCCGTCAGCGACATGGTCGATCGCACCAGCACGTCCGTCGCGCCCTGGACCCTGGTCGAGGCCAACGACAAGTACCACGCACGGATCAAGGTGCTCGAAACCCTTTGCGAGCGCATCGAAGCGGCGTTCTGAGGCAGCAGCGCGGGGAAGCGGGAGGAGTGCGGCGGACGCTTAGTATGTGAATGAGAATGATTTGCATTTGCAGATCGGCTTGGCTAGACTCCCGTTCTCCCAGCCAAGGAGTCAGCGCGTATGTCCCCAGCCCCGTTGCGCCCGAGCTACCCCGAGGAACTTGCCATCGGCGATCTCGATACGGCCGAGACGTTCGTGGTCGCTACCGCACGCCTGTGGGCAGCACCCCATCGCGATCCGTGGCATCCCCATCCCGACTGGCGCGGCGGCTTCCGCGCCGCCGGTATCGACACCGACGGCACCCATGCCTTCGACACCCTGTTCTGGATCGTCGTCGCCGGGGGCCACCGCGTGCTCGACATCCGCTGCCCGCGCTGTCCGCGCCTGGGCGCCGACGAGGCCTGGCTGCTCCAGATGGTGGGCTACAGCCAGATGGGTCGCCCGGATCTGACCGAGATCGCCCTGGGCCATTGGCTGCCGGCCGCTGCGGCCCGCGCGGCCGTCGTCCACGCCACCATCTTCGGCAGCGCCCTTTCGGCCGGTGGCCTGATGGTGCCTCTGCACCGGCGGATCACGCGCCCGGCATCCACCCTGGCGGCGGCGACGCATCAAGCCTCGTCCGCCGTGCACTGAGACGCAGGAGCCTGCCACCCATGACCTTCGTTTCCGTGCTCACCCAGCGCTGCCAGACCCCGCCGCCGCCCCCACGAGGCCGCCTGACACGGGCCGACATCATCCAGGCGATCCGGCGCATTGCTCTGGACCTCGACGAGGACGGCTTTGCCCGCCACCGCTTCGTTGCGATGCTCGGGCAGACACGCGGCGAAACAAGCTTTCGCGCCCTCCACGATCTGGTGATGACGTTGTGCTGCCAGGGCCGGCGGCCCTTCGTGGTCGGCCACCCGCGCAGCCCACTGCCCTCGGTCACCGAACGTCATGTTCTTTCCCTGCTCGCGGCCGCCCAGGCCGGTGCGGAGAGCGAAACCGAGATCCGCCTCACCACCCTGCTGCCGGCGCCATGGCGCGCGGAGGCCCGCGCCAGGCTCGCCGAGGTGGCCGCCACCCTCAACGTCGCGGGCGTACCCCTGGCCAGCCAGCTCGAACCCGCCCCGCCCCGCTGCAGGAGCTGGGCCACCGCATTCCGCCACATGGCCCGCCAGGGCTGACCCCATCCACCCCAGCCAGAAGGAAACCACCATGACCCAGCCGGAACGAAAACCCGGAGACCGCGTGCCCGACGTCACCTTTCGCGTGCGCAAGGGCGACACCTTTCACGACGTCACCAGCGCCGATCTCTTCGCGGGCAAGCGTGTCGCCCTGTTTGCCCTGCCCGGCGCCTTCACGCCGACCTGCTCCTCGACCCACCTGCCCGGCTACATCGGTTATGCCGCAAAGCTGCGCGAGGCCGGCATCGAGACGATCTACTGCCTTTCGGTCAACGATACCTTCGTGATGAACGCCTGGGCCGCCGACCAGGGCGCCACCGAGGACAACGTCGTCATGATCCCGGACGGCAGCGGCCACTTCAGCCGGGCCATGGGCATGCTGGTCAACAAGGACGATCTGGGCTTTGGCGACCGTTCCTGGCGCTATTCCATGATTGTCGACGACGGCATCATCGAAGCGATGTTCGTCGAGGATCGCAACGAACCCGGCGATCCGTTTGCGGTTTCGGATGCCGTGGCCATGCTCGACCACATGTTGAAGGCCGCCCAATAGAGCACCCCAGACTTCCGGCATCCAACGCGGTGCCGGAAATCGCCTGCCTCCTCAGCGGCTCTCTGCAGATTCCAGGGAGCCCAGGAGCTTTTCCAGCAGCGCCGTAAGCTGCTGGCGTTCTTCAGCGCTCAGAATGTCGGCCATGATGGTGCCGTGGCGCTGAATGATGGTCTGCAGCGTTGCCTCCGCCAGTGCGATGCCCTCGGGTGTCAGGCGCACGAGACGGCTGCGGCGGTCTGCCGGGCTGATTGCGCGAGAGATGAGACCGCGCTCCACCAGCTTGTTGAGCGCCTTGGTCATGCCGCCGCTGCTGAGGCCGATGGCTGACGCGATCGCGCCAGGCGTCAACTGATGCGGTTCCGGCTGCTTCAGCAGGTTGAGCAGAGCCTCGAATTCGGCCGGTGCACGGCCCTGCCCATCGAGAACACTGCGGCTGCGGGCAAACAGCAGATCGCGTGTGCGCGCCAGGT
>CALGGB010000101.1 GCA_937880925.1 uncultured Rhodospirillaceae bacterium
GATTTCGGGGCGACGCGACTTTACAAAGAATTGGGTCCAGACGCAGAAAATAATTTTTAGCGCCCTTCTTCCTTATATATGATGATGGATTATAATATTGATAGAGAGAGAACGCGGCAACGTCCGCGGCCTGAATTAGATAAGATTGATGGGACTTTCTTAGGCTTGGATCTTCGATTACATGATTTAAAGGTAATAGACGATATCCTATTCCGAATTGATTTGGTATGGGATTATATACTCCCATCTTTCGAATTATACGCCGTAGCGCTGCTTCGTCAGTCTCGTCACAAAATATGATTCCGCGGTCGTCGGCATTTCTAGGGCCATTAAAGTTATTGTGATTTATGGTGTTTTCAAATCGTTGAATTAAAGCCTGCCATGCCCTTTCAAAGGGGTCGTAAGTTTGTGGTTTTCCCTGTTTATCTACAACTACGTTTATTATATTTAAATATCCTAGTTGCGACATTTCATCTAGAAAATGTCGGAGGATGGTCAATCGATCGTTACGCCTAATCTTTACTAAATTTCCCGGTCTCGTTAACATACGGCCTGCATGAATCTCTTCGCGCATCAACAAACCAAACGCCGATCTCATGCGGCTCCGATAGGCGATCATAGCATCAAGCCATTCTCGCCAACGCAATTCGTGGACGACAATCCCTGTAAGTACAAAATATCGCGTCGGCGAGTTCACCAAGCCCGCGTCACCGCTCTCATCAACATACATTAGGTACATGGTTCAAAATTAGACTAGCTTTCGGCGCTAGCGCAACTAACGATTGCCACCTGCAATATACCGCCCCGGCGTTTCCCCCAGCATCCGCCTGAACATCGTGATGAACGCTGACGGGCTCTCGTAGCCCAGGTCCAGCGCCACAGTCGTCACCGCGTCCCCCGCCGCCAGCCGCGCGATCGCGGCCTGCAGGCGCCGCCGCTGGCGCCAGGCGCCGAAGGTCATGCCGGTTTCGCGCTGGAAGAGGCGGGCGAGGGTGCGTTCGCTGGCGCCGGCCTCGTTTGCCCAGTCGGCGAGGTCGCGGCGGTCGCCGGGGTCGGCGACCAGGGCGTCGGTGACGGCGGCAAGGCGCGGGTCGGACGGCATGGGCAGGTGCAGGGGTTCGGGCTCCAGGCGGCGAAGCTCGTCGGGGATGACGGCGACCAGGCGCGCGGCGGGGCCGTCCGGCGTGTAGTCGATGCCCAGGTCGATGGCGCGCAGGATCAGTTCGCGCAGCAGCGGCGGCACGGGCAGGACGCAGCAGGTTTCCGGCATGCCGTGGCAGGCGGCGGGTTCCATGTAGAGCGAGCGCATGGCCATGCCGCGGGTGGCGACGACGTTGTGCTCGATGCCGGCGGGCAGCCAGACCGCCTGCTGGGGCGGCACCACCCAGGTGCCGTCGCGGGTGTGCGCGGTCATCACGCCGCGGATGGCGTAGAGCAGCTGGCAGCGGCGGTGGCGGTGCCAGCCGGTCTCGTGCGGGCCGTGGTCGTCCTTGAGGCCCAGCACCGGGCGGGCGGGATCGGCGATGTCGCCGATGTGGCCGGGGCGCTCCATGCGCAGCGGGCGCGGCAGGGCCGCGGCCTGGGGCCGGGTCGGGGGCGGCTTTGCGGGCTGTCTGTTTTGCGTCATCGAATGTCAGTATGCCGCAAGACAGGCAGATGCGGGAGGGGTTAGATCGTCTCCGCCCTCTCTGGTGTCATCCCGGCCCCCGCATCCAGTGCGGGGCAGGCTCCGCGAAGCGGAGAGCCGGGAGCCATGCCGGAACGTCGCCACCATCGCCGGCGCCTGTTGCAGGGTTCCGGCATGGGTCCCGGATCGGCGCGGCCTGCGGCCGCTTGTCCGGGATGACGGTTGGGGGCAATGATCGCGCCGCGAACGAGGACAGAGACGATGAAACGCTTCAATCCCTTTCTTGCCGACTGGAGCGGCGTCCTGAAGGACGGCTGGCGCGGGCCGCAGATCCTGCTGCTGCTGTTCTCGGCCTCGATCCCGCTGGCGTTCGAGGCGTGGTCGGTGCTGCTCAACAACTTCGCCATCGAGCGGGCGCAGTTCACGGGGCTGGAGATCGGCATCCTGCAGGGCATCCGCGAGATCCCCGGGTTCCTGGCCTTCACGGTCGTCTTCACGCTGATGATCTGGAAGCAGCAGACCTTCGCGGTGATCGCGCTGATGGTGATGGGCTTTGGCGTGGCCATCACCGGCTTCTTCCCCACGATCCTGGGGCTTTATGTCACCACCTTCATCATGTCGACGGGCTTCCATTATCTCGCCACCATGGAGCAGTCGCTGGCCATGCAGTGGTCGGACAAGCGCGAGCTGCCGCTGGTGCTGGGGCGCATGGCGGCGGCGGGGTCGTTCGCGGCGCTGATCACCTACGGCCTGGTCTGGGTCGCGGCCGGGCCGCTGGGCATGAGTTACCTCTGGATGTTCGCCATCGGCGGCGCGCTGACCATGGGGCTGGGCCTGGTCGCCTGGCTGTGTTTCCCGCACTACAAGGCGACGACCTTCCAGAACATGCAGATCCTGCTGCGCAAGCGCTACGGCCTCTACTATGCGCTGGAGTTCCTTTCGGGCGCGCGGCGCCAGATCTTCATGGTGTTCGCGGCTTTCATGATGGTCGAGAAGTTCCACTACGACGTCTCCCACATCACGCTGCTGTTCCTGGTCAACTGCGTCATCTCGATCTGGATCGCGCCCAAGGTGGGCCGCCTGATCATCCGCTGGGGCGAGCGCCCGGCCCTGCTGCTGGAATACGGCGGGCTGGTCTTCGTCTTTGCCGCCTATGCCTTCGTCGAGACGGCCTGGATCGCGGCGGGGCTCTACATCGTCGATCACATGTTCTTTGCGCTGGCCATCGCCTTGCGCAGCTACTTCCGCAAGATCGCCGATCCCAGCGAGATCGCCTCGACCACGGGTGTGAGCTTCACCATCAACCACATCGCCGCCGTCGGCCTGCCGCCCCTGCTGGGCGGGTTGTGGCTGGTCTCGCCCTCGGCCGTGTTCCTGCTGGGCTCGGCCATTGCGTTGGTGTCCTTCGGTATCTCCCTGCTGGTCCCCCGCGAACCGGCACCGGGCAACGAGACCGTGTTCTGGAAGAGCAAGGCCGGCGCCCTGATCCAGCCGGCGGAGTAGGCAGGGGTTTCACGCGGAGGGCGCGGAGAAGGACCGCAACGCCCTCCCCTTCTTCTCCTCATGCCTGCGAAGGCAGGCATCCAGACGCACCGACATCAAGGGGGCGCGTCACCCATCTTGCCGTGAAGGCACGCATCGCCGCCCCCTTCCATGAATGAAACCCTCCCAGCCGTAGCCCCCACAGGCGTATGTGCGTCTGGATCCCCGCCTGCGCGGGGATGAGGAGAGGGTGGAGAGGTCGGGCTCTGTCTCTCCGCGTTCTCCGCGGCTCCGCGTGCGTTCCTAAGCGTCGGCCATGGCCACCAGGGCGTCGGCCAGCACGCGGGCGCCGGCGGCGAGGTCGTCGGGCTTGGCGCGTTCGGATTCGCTGTGGCTGATGCCCTTGAGGCAGGGCACGAAGAGCATGCCGGTGGGGCAGAGCGGGGCGATGAGCTGGGCATCGTGGCCCGCGCCCGAGGGCATCGCCGTCACGGGGATGCCCAGATCGCGCGCCGTGCCGGCGATCATGGCGACGACATCGTCGGGGAAGATACTGGGCTGGTTCCTGTGGCGGATGAAGACGCTGACCGCGCAGGGCCCGGCGTGTTCGCGGCAGACCGCCTCGATGCGGTCGGCGCGGGCGTTGAACACCTCGGCCTCGGGATGGCGGAAGTCGACCGTGAAGACGACCTTGCCGGGGATCGTGTTGGGCGAGCCGGGATAAGCCTGGAAGCGGCCGATGGTGAACTTCACGATATCGTCGGGATCCTCCATCAGGCGTTCGAGGCCGCCAACAATGGCGACGGCGCTCCTCATGGCGTCGCGGCGCAGCTTCAGCGGCACGGTGCCGGCATGGCCCTCCTCGCCCGTCACCGTGATCTCGAAGCTCGAGCCGCCCTGGATGCCGGTCACCGCGCCGATGGTGAGACCCTCGGCCTCCAGGCGCGGGCCCTGCTCGATATGGGCCTCGATGTAACCAGCGAGCGGCAGGCCCGCCTTGCGGTGTCTTGCGTGGGGTGTCGCCGCGATGGTCTTTTCCACCTCATCGATCAGGCGGGCGCCGTCGGGCGCGCGGGCCTCGGCGTAGTCGGCGATGGCGCCGACTCCGGCAAAGACCATGGAGCCGGTGCAGCCCGGGGCGAAGCGGCAGCCTTCCTCGTTGGTCCAGACCACGGCCTCGACCGGGCGGCGCGTCTTCATGCCGGCATCCTCCAGGGCCTCCAGCACCTCGAAGGCGGCGAGCACGCCATAGACGCCGTCGAAGTTGCCGCCGGCGGGCTGGGTGTCGAGATGGCTGCCCGAGAGCACCACGGGCGCGCCCTGCTCCCAGCCCTCGCGCCGGATAAACATGTTGGCCGCCTCGTCGATCAGCACCTCGAAGCCGCGAGAATGGGCCCAGTCGGCGAGTTCGGCGCGGGCGGCGCGGTCGTCGTCGGTCAGCGCCTGGCGGTTGACGCCGCCGTTGCCGGTCTTGCCGTGCTGCGCGATCGCCATGTGGCGGGCCCAGAGACGATCGGCGTTCACGAAGTCGCTGGGGCGTGCCATGGCGTTCAGCCCTTGCGCCGGATGCCGACGACGCTGCCCGACCAGTCCGGGCGCGGATCGGCGATGAGGCCCGCCAGGCGCTGCTGGATCTCTTCCGGCATCGGCGCGGTCTTCTCGTTTTTCATGTCGAAGTGCAGCAGCAGGCATTCGAAGGTGGCGATCACCGTGTCGCCCAGGCGCGCGACATGGCCGACATGGACGCGCTTGGCATCGGCATCGATCACCATGCTGTCGAAGACGATGGTGTCGCCGCGGTAGGCGCCGTCGAGATAACGGATGTGGCTTTCCACCGTCATCATCGCCATGCCCGAAACGTCGAAGTAGTCGGTGCCGATGCCAAGCTCGGCCTGCAGCGCCCATGAGGCATCGCTGAAGGCGACGACGTAGTAACCCTCGTTCATGTGGCCGTAGTGGTCGGTCCAGCTCTCCTGAACTTCTGCGTCATAGACATTGAGGATGGTCATCGGCGCCCTTTCCGCGGTTGTCGGCCGGCACCATAACGCCTCAGGTCCGCGGCTTCACCCCGCCTTGAGCGCGCGCGGGCGCAGGACGTGATGGTGGGCGGCATCGTAGAGCCGGCTGTCGCGGAACTCCGCCTCGCCCAGGACATGGCCGACCAGGATCAGCGCCGTGCGCGTGAAACCCGCCGCCTTCACCTTGGGCCGGATGTCGGCAAGCGTCCCCTTCACGAATTCCTGGTCGGGCCAGGAGACGCGGTAGGCCACCACCACCGGGCAGTCCTCGCCGTAGAACGGCACCAGTTCGCGCACGACGCGCGCCAGGTTGTTGACCGACAGGTGAATCGCCAGCGTGGCGCGCGAGGCCGCCAGGGTCGCCAGGTCCTCGCCCTCGGGCATGGCGGTGGCGCGCACGGCGGTGCGCGTCAGGATCACGGTCTGGCTGATGTCGGGCAGGGTGAGTTCGGTCGCCAGCGCGGCGGCAGCGGCAGCAAAGGCCGGCACGCCGGGAGTGACGTCGTAGGGAATGCCCTCGACATCGAGCCGGCGCATCTGCTCGGCAATCGCGCCGTAGAGCGAGGGATCGCCCGAGTGGACACGCGCCACGTCCTGCCCCTTGCCGTGGGCCTCGACCATCATGGCGATGATCTCGTCGAGATGCAGCGGCGCGGTATCGACCACGGTCGAACCCTCGCTCGCCTGGGCGATGACCTCCTCGGGCACCAGCGAGCCGGCATAGAGCACCACGGGGCAGGCCTGGATCAGCTTCAGCGCACGCACGGTGATGAGATCGGGCGCGCCGGGTCCGGCGCCGATGAAATGAACGGTCATGGGGTCACTCTCTTCCTGGCATAGCCGCGCGGCGTATAGACGGCGTCGGCGCCGAGGCGCCGGTAACGCCGCGTCTGGCTGGCGCCGACCAGCACGACGCTCATCATGTCGACATCGTCGACCGCCAGATCGGCAAGGGTGGTGTGTGCCATGGATTCCTCGGGTCGGCCCAGCATGCGCCCGATCATCACCGGGGTATCGGCGGGGCGATGTTCCAGCAGGATGGTGCGGGCTTGCGCAAGCTGGTCGCGGCGGCGCTTGGAAACCGGATTGTAGAAGGCGATGGCGAAGTCGCCCTCTGCCGCCGCCTTCACGCGCTTCATGATGACCTCGCGCGGGGTCAGCAGGTCCGAGAGCGAAATCGTGCAGAAGTCGTGGCCGAAGGGCGCGCCGGCCCGCGCCGAGGCGACCTGGAAGGCCGAGACGCCCGGCACCACGGCGACCTCCACCCCGCGCCAGGCGGGCTGGGGATCGACATCGAGCACCTCATGGACCAGGGCGGCCATGGCGTAGATGCCTGGATCGCCCGAGCAGAGCAGCGCGACATGGCGGCCCTGGCCTGCCAGATCGAGCGCGGCGCGGCAGCGCGCCTCCTCCTCGCCGAGCGCAAAGTCGTGGCGTTTCTTGCCCGCCGCCAGCGAACCCGCCAGATCGATGTAGTAGCCGTAGCCCACAAGGTCGGTGGCTTCGGCAATGGCCCGGCTGGCCTCGGGCAGGCGCAGCGCCGCATCGCCCGGCCCCAGGCCGACCAGCACCAGCCGTCCGCGCGCACGGCCGGCGGCGCGAGCGTCGATGTCGGCAGGTGCCAGCGCTACGGCGCAGGTGGCGCGTTTCGACTTCTTCTTCGCCACGAACAGTTCGGCATCGGAGCCCGCCGCAGCCAGCGCCGCACCCTCGCTGACGCCATGGCAGCCGACCTCGGCAAACACCACATCGGAGGGGTTGATGAGACGCGGTGTTTCACGCTCCAGCGTCGCAGCATCAAACAACACCAGCGGCGCATCGAGCGCGGCGGCTGCGGCAATCACGGCAGGCTCATCGGCCTTCAGGTCGATCGAGCCGACACAGGCGACCGCACCTTCGGCGAGACCGGCCTCAGCGAGCGTGGCGCGTACCAGGTCGACCAGTTCGGAGGGCTCGCAATCGCGCTCGCAGCCGACACCGACCGCCAGGCGCGGCGGATGCAGCACCAGCGTCCTGTCGTCTCCCCCATGGGCGCGTTCGGTGATCACGACGCGGTGGTCACCCGCGCCCGCAA
This sequence comes from uncultured Rhodospirillaceae bacterium, assembly GCA_937880925.1. GTDB lineage: Bacteria > Pseudomonadota > Alphaproteobacteria > SP197 > SP197 > CALGGB01. Next base: position 7,202 of record CALGGB010000101.1, read on the forward strand.
ACGGCAGACCGGCCAGCCATGCCGCTGCGCCTTCCAGCGCCACGGGTTCGCCCGCCAGCAGCGCGGCCATCACCGCCTTGGCCGCCTTCGGGTTGGCCACGCGCCAACCGGGCGGCGGCTCGTCCAGCGCGACACCGAAGCGGGCATCGCCCGCCGTCGTCACCGCCGCACGGCCGCCCAGCAGTTGGGCGCAGGCGCGCGCCAGGGCGTTGGCGCCATGGTGGCCGCCGATCAGCGGCACGGCGGCACTGCCATCCTCGGCAACGGCAACCACCGCGCTCTCGCTGAACTTGTCGGCGAGATGCGGCGCGACGGCGCGAATCAGGATGCCCGCCGCACAGATACCGACCACGGGAATGCCCGCAGCGAACAATCCGGCGACATGGGCCATCGTATCGTCGAAGGCGACATCGGCCCCGGCAACGCGCGGCGCAAAGCCGTGCAGCCGCGCACCCGGCAGACCGGCGACCAGCCTGCGCGCCACATCCTCCCCACCCGGCCCCAGAGCGAGCACGGCAACACCATCGGGAAACGTCATCGCCAGGCCTCGCCGCGGCGGTGGATGAGGATCATGGAGAAGTAGGGCGCCTTGGCCTGGTCGAGGTCGGCGAAGGCGAGCACCCTTTGGTCGGCCATGGTGGCGTGTTCGACGTAATGGGCGCGGTCGGCAAGGCCCAGGGCCTCGATGACGCGGCAGACCTTGGCGAAGTGGCGGCCGATCTTGATGATCGCGGCGGCCTCGGCGGTTTCCAGCCGGGCGCGCAGCTCGTCCTCGTCCAGGGTCGCCGGGCAGACCATCAGCACGTCGTCGCGCGAGGCGAGCGGGGCACCGGCCGCCGCCGGGCAGGCGACCAGCGAGGAAACGCCGGGCACCACCTGCGTGCGGAAGCGGTCCGAAAGACGGCCGAAGAGATACATGAACGAGCCGTAGAAAAACGGGTCGCCCTCGCAAATCACCGCGACATCGCGCCCGGCCGTGAGGTGGCCCGCGATTTCCTCGGCCGCGCGGTCATAGACCGCCTCGACCGGGAAACGGTTGGCGTCCAGCGGCATGCGGATGGCGATCTCGGTCTGGCCTTCCACCAGATGCGGCGCGACGATCCGGCGCGCCAGGCTCTCGCCGGTCTCGGGCGCGGGCCAGGCCAGCACCGGCACGCTGCGCAGCAGGCGGTAGGCCTTCAGCGTGATGAGCTCGGGATCGCCGGGGCCGACGCCCAGGCCGTAGAGCGTGCCGCTCATGGTTTCACCGCGCGCCACTGGGTGACCGGCATCATGGGTCGCCAGCCGGTGAGGCCCCCGACGGGTTCGGCGCGGCTGACCGCCACGCGCACCAGTTCGCCGCCGAGCGTTTCGTGGTGGCGGTAGAGCGCCTGCTCGCTTTCCAGCGTCACCGCGTTGGCGACCAGACGCCCGCCCGAAGGCAGCGCGTTCCAGCAGGTCTCGACCACGCCCTCGCCCGCGACGCCGCCGCCGACAAAGACCGCATCGGGCGCCTCCAGGCCGTCCAGCGCGGCGGGCGCGCTGCCGGCGATGACCTTCAGGTTCGGCGTGCCCAGCGCCAGCGCGTTGTGCGCCGTCATGGCGCGGCGCTCGGCATTGCGCTCGATGGCGATGGCGCAGGCCCGGTCGGCCGCGCGCATCCATTCGATGGCGACCGAGCCGCAGCCCGAGCCGACATCCCACAGCCGCGCGCCGGGGGTGGGGGCAAGGGCGGCCAGCGTCATGGCGCGGACCTCGCGCTTGGTCATCTGGCCGTCGTGCTCGAAGGCGTCGTCGGGCAGGCCGGGCGAGCGCGCGAGCACACGCGTGCCGGGCGTTGCGCCGAGTTCCACCCCAATGGTGTTGAGATCGTCCACGTCTTCTCCGATGCCTTCCGCCGCCAGCGCCGTGATCAGGCGCTCACGCGGACCGCCCATGTGGCACAGCACATGGAGGCGGCTTGGCCCGAAACCGGCACGGGTGAGCAGGTCCGCGACCTTGGCGGGCGTGGAAGCATCTTCCGACAGGATGAGCAGGCGCTGGCCGGGCGCCAGATGGGCATTCAGAAGCTCCAGCGGACGGCCGTGCAGGGTGAGCTGCACGGTCTCGGCCAGCGGCCAGCCCAGGCGCGCGCAGGCCAAGGTGAAGGCCGAGAGCCCGGGGATGACGCGGGCGCTATCGGCGCCGAAGCGGCGCAGCAGGGTCACGCCGATGCCGTAGGCCATGGGATCGCCCGAAGCGAGCACGCAGACACGCTTGCCCTTCAGGCCCTCCAGGCGCTCCACGGTCTTTTTCAGCGGGCTTTCCCAGGTCAGGTGCTGCGCACCCGTGTCGCCGGCAAGCTCCAGATGGCGCGCGCCGCCGACCAGGACCTCCGCCCCGTCGACCAGCGCGCGGGCGGCCGGCGCCAGGCCCTCCAGCCCGTCCTCGCCCAGGCCGACGATCGATAACCAGGCCGTCATTCAGATGCCTCCCATCAGGGCGTTGACCGCGGCGGCGGCCATGGCGCTGCCGCCGCGCCGGCCGTGGACCGCGATATAGTCGATGCCGCTGGCGGCCAGCGCGCGCTTTGATTCCGCCGCGCCAACGAAACCCACCGGCATGCCGATGATGAGCGCCGGGCGCGGCCCGCCGGACGCCACGATCTCAAGCACGCGGAAAAGCGCCGTGGGCGCATTGCCGATCGCGACCACCGCGCCTTCCATCTGCGACGCCAGCAGGTCGATGGCGGCGGCCGAGCGCGTGCCCCCGCGGCTTGCCGCGCGTTCGGCGGCGGCCTTGGCCGCGACCTTGCAGAGCACCTTGTTCCCGGCCGGCAGGCGCCGCGCGATGATACCCTTGGCGACCATCTCGACATCGGCGATCACCGGCGCGCCGGCTTCCAGCGCCGCGCGGCCCCTGGCCACTGCGCCTTTGGAGAGATCGAGGTCGCGCGGCAGGTCGGTCATGCCGCAGGTGTGGATCAGGCGCACCGCCAGGGGGTGGGCCTCCACTGGCACATGGGAAAGATCGGCCTCGGATTCGATGATGCGCCGGCTCTCCCGGTAGATCGCCTCCGGGTCGTCGATATAGGCAAAGCCGCTGGAGAACAGGCCATCGACATCGACCGGCTGCCGTCCCGCGCGGATTCCCGGCCGGTCGATGCCCAGCACCCAGCCCTCCTCACGCTCCACCGCCTGGTGCTCGGCCGGCGTCAGGCCGGGCGCGCCTGCAAACACGGCAGAAAGCGCACCCTCCTCGTCCAGCCGGGCGAAGTGGCCGGCGATGGCCTGGACCTGAAGGGAATCCTTGACCGCCTCCTCGCGTGCCTGCGGAGCGACCAGCGAAGGGTAGATCTCGGTGAGGATCACGGGATGGCGCCGCGTCGTCTCCTCATCGAGCGGGGCGAGCCCGGTCTCGAAGGGCCAGACGCGGCAGAGGTCCTTCAGCCGCCGGTCGCGGCGCAGCAGGCGCACGACGGGAATACCCGTCAGCGCCTGGCTGCCGACCGAACCCGCGCCCGAGAGCTTCCACACCGGCTGCGGCCCGCTGATGAACCGCTCGCCGATACGCTTTTCCGGAAGGGCGCCATAGCTCGGCCGGGTCATGACCAGATGATCAAAGCTGCGGCCCTGGGGATGGCCCCAGAACGGCCCGGCCTCCAGACCCATGGCGGCGTTGAGGCGGTCGGCGACGGCAAAGCGGTTGTTGGCGTTGTCGGCGCCATCGTCGATCACCGCGGCCAGCCGGTCCCAGGTCGCCTGCCAAGGCGCACCCTTCAGCCCCAGTGCGGCGGCAGTCCCCGCGGGATAGCCGAAGGGGAAATCAAAACCTGCCAGCGTGCGCTTGCCCTGCCCTGCAAGGTCAGCCAGCAGGTCCGCGATCCGGGCGCGCGCACCCTGGCGTGTCGCGGCATTCTCCAGCACCGCCAGGCGCAGGCCGCGCGGCGTCCGCTCGGCCAGCGCCAGCCAGATGCTGTCGCGGCCAAGCTTGGGACGCGCCTCCGCGCTCCAGTCGACCATGAGATAGGCATCGAACAGGGTCATGGGCGGACGGCGATCCTCACCAGGCAGAGGGCATCACGCGGAGCCGCGGAGCGCGCGGAGAAACAACACAGAGAAATCCGGCCGCGCATGCCGTTTGGCCGCGCGGCCTTTCTCCGCGTCTCCGCGTGCATCCGCATCATGTCGTGTCCGTTCCTACGACTTCAGCGTCTTTGGCCCCAGCGGATGATCGGCATGGGGATAGGGATGATGACCGTGATCGTGGCCGTGGCTGTGTCCATGGTCGTGGCCGTGATGATGGTCGTGGCCATGGTCGTGGCCATGGTCGTGGCCATGGTCATGGTCATGATCGTGGCTGTGCCCGTGATCGTGTCCGTGGCCATGACCGGCGGCGCCGGTGCCGATGCCTTCCACATGATGGTGATGGCTTTCCTGGGGCAGGCCGACCTCGGCCTCGAAGCCCAGGACCTGCTCGCGATACTTGCAGGTCTGGCAGTTCATGTTGCCGGTGCCTTCCAGGATTTCGTGGACCCGGTCGACGAAGGTGTCGAGAACCAGGGGATGGTCGTTGAGGTAACCGGCCTTCACGAACTGGGTGTCGCCATGCTTGGCCGCGGCGGCATCGACGGCGTCGTAGATGCGCTGCACCAGGATGCCGTTGAACAGGAAATACGGGAAGACGACGACGCGCTTGAAGCCTAAGCGCACGACATGATCGAGCGCGGGCGCGACCAGCGGGAAGGTGACGCCGGAATAGGCGACCTCGCCCCAGCCGAAACCCAGGCCCTCCCACAGCATGCGCGCAACCTTGGAGACGTTGGAATTGGCATCGGGATCGGAGGCGCCGCGCCCCACCGTCACAAGCAGGGTGTCGTGATAGGCGACCGGACCGTGCTCTGCGTCGGCGGCCGCCATCGCCGCCTTCACCCGCTCGCCCGCGGCGCGCACCAGTCGCGTGTCGATGCCCAGATCGCGGCCATAACTGATACGCAGGCCCTCGTGCTGTGCCTGGTACGTGTTGAGCACGCTGGGCACGTCGTTCTTCACGTGGCCGGCGGCAAACAGCATCCCCGGTACCGCCAGGATGCGGCGGGCGCCCTGGGCGCGCAGCTTGTCCAGGCCGTCGCGGATGATCGGCGTCGCGAATTCCAGGAAGCCGTATTCCATCGGCCAGGCAAAACGGCCCTTCAACTGTTCGGCGACGTTGGCGAACTCGCTGATCGCCCGTTCGTCCCGGCTGCCGTGGCCGCACATCATCACCGCGATGTCGCTCATGTTCTCGTGTCCTCTCGTCTCTTCTGGTTCCGATTGACGGCAGGCGCGGTCGCAACCACCTTGCCGCCATGTTGTTCGATATCGCCCTGCCCGCCGTTCTGGGGGCCGCCCTGCTTCTGGACGCCCTGATCGGCGACCCGCGCTGGCTGTGGTCGAAGATCCCCCATCCGGTGGCCCTGTTCGGTGCGCTGATCGGTTGGGCCGACCGGCGGCTCAACCGGCGCGACGCCGACAGCCGCCGCCTGCGCAGCACGCTGCTGCTGATCGCTCTTGTTACGCTCGCCGGGGCGATCGGATCGTTCTTTGCCTGGCTCTCGGCCGTCACCGTATGGGGCTGGATGATCGAGGCGGTGATCGCCTTTTCCCTGATCGCCCAGCGCGACCTCTACGAACACGTCCGCCGTGTCGCCGTGGCGCTGATCAACGAGGGCCTGCCCGGCGGACGACGTGAGGTCGCCATGATCGTGGGCCGCGACCCGCAGGCGCTCGACGAGGGCGGCGTCTGCCGCGCGGCCATCGAATCGCTGGCCGAAAACTTCGCCGACGGCGTGGTCGCGCCGGTCTTCTGGTACCTGGTGGCGGGCCTGCCGGGGCTGGTCATCTACAAGGCGGTCAACACCGCCGACAGCATGATCGGCCACAAGACCGACCACTACCTTGCCTTCGGCTGGGCCAGCGCCCGCTTCGACGACCTGCTGAACCTGGTGCCCTCGCGCCTGTCGGGCCTGATCTTCATCGTGGCGAGTGTGGCCATGCCCGGCGGCGACCCGAAGGAAGCCGCCATCGCCATGTGGCGCGATGCGCCGGGCCACAAATCGCCCAGCGCCGGCTGGCCCGAGGCCGCACTCGCCGGCGCCCTGGGCATCGCCCTTGCCGGTCCGCGCCGCTACCACGGCGAGATGGTGCGCGACGCCTGGATGGGCCGCAACGGCCGCGCCCGCTGTACCGCCGCCGACATACAGAGGAGCCTTGCCCTCTATGTCTATGCCTGTGTCCTGTGGGGCCTCACCGCCATCGCCGTGCTGACCTGGGCGGTGTGAAGGGAGAGGCTGCCCCAGACTTGATCCGGGGGTGAGGGTCAGTTCAGCGCGCACGGGCGATCTCCAGGATGCGGTCGAGATCAAGCGCAGCTTCCAGCCCTGCGGCCAGTTCATCCAGCGCGGCCTCGACACCGGCCTCGAAGGCGATGCCGCTGCTCTCGCGTGTGCGCAGGCGGCCGAGGAATCCGGCGCGGAAATCGTCGGAGGCAAACAGGCCGTGCAGGTAACTCCCCATGACGCGGCCATCGGCCGAGACCGCGCCCTCCTCCTGGCCCGCCAGGCGCAGCAGGGGACGGATGCGGTCAGCGCCTTGCGTCACACCCATGTGCATCTCGTAGCCGGTCACCGCTTCGCCGCTCGCCGCCACGCCTTGCGCGGCAACCAGGCGCTTGTCGCCCGAGAGCACGGTGGTGACGTCGAGCAGGGCGAGGCCCTCCTCGCTGCCGGCCGGGCCTTCGATGCCGTCGGGATCGGCGACCGAGCGGCCGAGCATCTGGTAACCGCCACACAATCCCATCACGGCGCCGCCGCGCCGGACATGGGCCGCGATATCGACATGCCAGCCGTTGGCCTTCAGCGCGCGCAGATCGCTCATGGTGCTCTTGGAGCCGGGCAGCAGGATCAGGTCGGCATCACCCGGAATCGCCTCGCCCGGCGCGACCAGAACGACCGCGACATCGGGTTCGGCGACCAGCGGATCGAGATCGTCGAAGTTTGCGATACGGTCGAGACGCGGCACGGCGACCTTGATCGCACGTCTCTCGCCCGCCGCGATGGCGCCGTGGCTGTCGAGCGCCATAGCGTCCTCGGCGGGCAGGCGGCGCGCGGCGGCCAGATGAGGCACCACGCCCAGGCAATCGAGCCCGGTGCGACCCTTCAGGATCGTGATGGCGCCGTCGAACAGCGACACATCGCCGCGGAACTTGTTGATCATGTAGGCCGCAACCGCGGCACGCTCGTTTTCCTCCAGCAGCGCCATGGTGCCGACGATGCTGGCGATGACGCCGCCGCGCTCGATGTCGCCGACCAGCACCACCGGCACGCCCTCGGCCAGCGCAAAGCCCATGTTGGCGATGTCGCCCGCGCGCAGGTTGACCTCGGCCGGACTGCCTGCGCCCTCGATCAGCACCAGATCGGCCTCCTGCTCGAGGCGGGCGAAGCTGTCGCGCACGGCGGCCATCAGGGTCGGCTTCATGGCGTGGTAGTCGCGCGCCTGCGCCGCACCGGCGACCCTGCCCTGGACGACGACCTGGGCACCCTTTTCCGACTGCGGCTTCAGCAGCACCGGGTTCATGTGGACGCTGGGTGCGATGCCGCAGGCGCGCGCCTGGAGCATCTGGGCGCGCCCGATCTCGCCGCCGTCGGCGGTGACCCCGGCGTTGTTCGACATGTTCTGCGGCTTGAACGGGCGCACGACGAGACCGCGGCGCGTGAAGGCGCGCGCCAGGCCCGCAACCACGAGCGACTTGCCGACATCCGAGCCGGTGCCCTGGAACATCACGGCGGCGGTCATGCTGGCACTGCACTCACCGCTGGAGATCCATGAGCATGGCGCGCAGCGGATCGGCCGCGGCATTGGAAACGGTGCCGGCCTGGACGATCTCGCGCGTCGTCGCGGCCTCGCCGTAGAAGTCTATGTTGGCGTCCTCGTCGGGCACGATCAGGCCGCCCTGCACCGAGACCCCGGCAAACAGGCCCTCGCTGGTGCCATAGGCGTAGATATCGGCATCGAAATCGCTGGAAGTGGTGGCTGCCCGCGCCGCCGCCCCCACCGGACCGGCGGCGACCGACGCGTCGGCGCCGACGTTGATGCGGTCCGACAGCAGCGCCTCCAGACCCGCCTCGGTCATCACCACCAGCACAAGCTGGGTCTGCGAGGCACCGAGCTGCAGGCCGATGCTGGCCGAGCCGAAATCAAGGAAGGCAGGGTAGCTCCAGGTGCCCGCCGAAAGGTCGTGGGCCAGCAGCACGCCCCGGCCCGCCTCGCCGCCGATGATGAAACCCGCCTTGTAGAGCTGGGGCACGATGACGACGCCCCGCGCACGGGCCAACAGCCCGTGCAGGCTGGCGAAATCGCCATCCGAAAGCATCTCCCACAAGGTCGCCCGGGCGTCCTCGACGACGCCATGCCCTGCCGTGGCCGCGGAAGGCGCGGTCAAGGCGAGCACGACGGCGACAAGAACGATGGCCGGAGCCTTGCGCATGACGCCCTCTAGAACCCGGCAAGCGCGGCGCGCAGGGCGTCGGCGCCGGCATTGAACCCGGCCTCGCCGAAGACGATCTGGCGTGTCGAGAATTCAGCGCCGTAATAGAAGCGGTTGCGGTCGGGATCGGGTTCAAGCACCGCACCCTCGATCGCCGCGCCGGCGAACAGGCCCTGGGATTTGGCGTAGGAATAGACGTCGTCGTTGACGTCGCTGGTCGACTGGGCGTTGACGCCTGCCCCCACGGGACCGGCGGCGACGGAAGCCTCGCCGCCCAGGGTGACCTTGTCCTTCAGCATGGCGTCCAGGCCCGTATCGGTCATCACGACCAGCACGACCTGGCTCACCGAGCCGCCGATCTGCAGACCGATGGAGCCCGAGGCGAGCGTCACGAAGGCGGGCTGGCTCCAGGTGCCGGTGGCATCGTCGCGCGCCAGCATGACGCCCTGGCCCCATTCGCCGCCGATGATGAAGCCGCCCTTGATCATCTCGGGCACGATCACCACCGCCTTGGCGCGGGCCAGCAGGCTGTTGAGATTGGCGAAGTCGGGATCCGACGTCATGTTGTTGTAGGTCGCCAGCGCCTGATCGACGACGCGCTGGGGCGCCTCCTCGGCGCGGGCGGCCCCGGCGAAGGCGGCAATACACAGCAGGCTCAGCAGAAAACGTTTCATGCTTCTTGCTCCAAGTGGGTTCGTGCCCCCCGGTGACATTCTACACCCGCCCCCGCGCGCGCCCATGCCATCAGAATTCCACGCCCGGCTGGCTCTTCACGCCTTCGCGGAAGGGATGTTTGACCAGCGTCATCTCGGTGACGAGATCGGCCAGATCGATCAGTTCCTCCTTGGCGTTGCGCCCGGTGATCACGACATGGAGGTCCGGCCGCTTGTGGGCGAGCGTGTCGAGCACATCCTCCAGGTCGACGTAGTCGTAGCGCAGCGCGATGTTGAGCTCGTCGAGGATCACCATGCGGATGCCGGGATCGGCCATCAGCTTCTTGGATTCCTCCCAGGCCGCGTTCGCCATGGCGATATCGCGCTCGCGGTCCTGGGTCTCCCAGGTGAAGCCCTCGCCCATGATCCTGTAGGTCACCTGCTCGGGGAACTTCGAGAACAGCAGGTGCTCGCCGGTGTCGCCGCGTCCCTTGATGAACTGCACGATGCCGATGCGGTAGCCGTGGCCGATGCAGCGCGCCGCCATGCCCCAGGCAGCAGACGACTTGCCCTTGCCCTTGCCGGTATGGACGATGATCAGGCCGCGCTCCTCGGTCTTCTGCGCCATCAGGCGATCACGCGCCGCCTTGCGCTTGGCCATCTTCCGATCTGGCGCGCGTTCAACTCGTCGCCGGCCTCGTTCTCGGTCTCGCTCATGCCACCTTCTCCTTCTTTTGCGTCCTGCCGGAGAGTGCGGCAAGGCGCTCCCCGGTGCTGTTGCGCCGCGGCTTCCACAGGCCACGCGCCTGGGCCTCGGCAAGCCGGGCCGCGATGTCGGCAAGGGCCGCCGGATTGACCTCGGCCATCCAGTCACGCACCGCCGCATCATCCAGAAAGGCATCGAAGACCGCATCGAAGTGATGGTCCTCGACGCAGCGGGCCGAAGCGGCAAAGCCGAAGAGATAATCGACCGTGGCGGCCATCTCGAAGGCGCCCTTGTAGCCGTGGCGCATCACGCCCGCGATCCACTTGGGGTTCACCACGCGGGCGCGCACGACGCGGCCGATCTCCTCCTGGAGGGTGCGGATCTTCGGGCTCTCAGGCCGCGAGTGATCGTTGTGATAAACCGCCGGCTGCTGGCCCGAAGCCTTGCGCACGGCAGCCGTCATGCCGCCCTCGAACTGGTAGTAGTCGTCGGAATCGAGCAGGTCATGCTCGCGGTTGTCCTGGTTGTGGAGCACCGCCTCGACCTTGCCCAGGCGCCGCTCGAAGAGATCATGGGCGGGTTTGCCTTCGGCACCCGCGCCATAGGCCCAGCCCGACCAGGCGACATAGGCGCGCGCCAGATCGTCGGCATGGTTCCAGCCGCCCTCGTCGATCAGCGCCTGCAGGCCCGCGCCGTAGGAGCCGGGCTTGGAACCAAAGACGCGGGTGGCGGCCTGGCGCCGGGCGGCATCGGCATCCTCGCCCGCCTGTGTCGCACGTGCGGTCTCGGCGGCGGCGCGGGCGGCGAGCGGGTTGATCTCCTCGGGTTCGTCCAGCGCGGCGACGGCGCGCGCGGCGCTGTCGACCAGATCGATCAGGTTCGGGAAGGCATCGCGGAAGAAACCCGAGACACGCAGCGTGACATCCACACGGGGACGGCCGAGCACGCTAGCCGGCATGATCTCGAAGCCGGTGACCCGGCCGCTGCGCGGTTCCCAGGTCGGCTGCACGCCCATGAGCGCCAGCGCCTGGGCGATATCGTCGCCGCCCGTCCTCATGTTCGCCGTGCCCCAGGCCGAAAGCGCCACGGCGCGCGGCCAGTCGCCATGTTCCTGGGCATGACGCTCGACCAGCCGGGTGGCCGAGGCCCAGCCCAGCCGCCAGGCGGCGGGCGTGGGCACCGAGCGGGTATCGACCGAATAGAAGTTGCGCCCCGTCGGCAGCACGTCCGGCCTGCCGCGCGAGGGTGCGCCCGATGGCCCCGGCTGCACGAAGCGGCCGTCGAGGCCGGTCAGCAGCGCGCCGATCTCGGCATCGCCGCAGGCTGCCACGGCGGGGCGCAGGTGCGCCTCGATCTCGGCCAGCACGGCGGCGGTCGCCGTCCATCCGGGATCGCAGGCGGCCTCGCCGCCGACCAGCGCCAGGGCGAGCAGCTCCAGCCGCTCCACCGTGTCGCCGTTGCTGCGCCAGGGCGCGTCCGTGATGGCGGCCAGCACCCCGGGCCGTTCGCCCGACCAGGGCGCGGCCATGTCCGCATCGAGCGGGTCGATGGAGAGCCCAAGGTCGGCGGCCAGCGCACGGGTGAGCGAGGCATGGCCGCCCTTGCCGTCGCCGCGCGGCACGCGGACCAGGGCAACGGTCAGCGCATCGGCCAGCGCCTTCTCCGGCGAGCGGCCGAAGATATGCAGGCCGTCGCGGATCTGCATTTCCTTCAGCTCGCAGAGATAGCCGTCGAGCTTGGAGAGACGTTCACCCTCGTTGTCGCCCGCACCGATGCCGCAGTCCTTGTCGAGCCCGGTGGAGACGCACAGGTCGAGGATGTCGCGCGCCAGGGGTTTGAGGCGGCGCGGATCGGTCTGGCTGGCCTCGAAGTACTCGTCGACCAGGGCCTCCAGGTCGCGCAGGGGACCGTAGGTTTCCGCCCGCGCCAGCGGCGGCGTCAGGTGGTCGACAATCACGGCGGCGGTGCGCCGCTTGGCCTGGCTGCCCTCGCCGGGGTCGTTGACGATGAAGGGATAGAAATGCGGCAGGGGCGCAAAGGCCGCCTCCGGAAAACAGGTTTCCGAAAGCGCCAGCGCCTTGCCCGGCAGCCACTCCAGGGTGCCGTGTTTGCCCATGTGGATCACGGCATGGGCGCCGAAACCGCGGGCCAGCCAGGCATAGAAGGCTAGGTAACCGTGGGGCGGCACCAGATCGGGATCGTGATAGGTCGCCTTGGGATCGATGTTGTAGCCGCGCGCGGGCTGCACCCCGACTGCGATGTTGCCCCAGACATGCACCGCAAGCTGGAAGGCGCCGCGTGCGACATGGGGATCGCGCTCGGGCGTACCCCAGCGATCGGTGATCGCGTCGCGCACCGCTTCGGGCAGGGCGTCGAAGAAGGCGCGGTAGTCGGCGAGCGGCAGGGCGACCGAACCCTCGCGCGGACGCGTCAGGTCGTTGGTCGGCCCGGCCAGCAGGGTTTCGATCAGCGCCCGCCCGTCGCCCGGCACACCCGTTACATTGTAACCGGCCTCGCCCAGGGCCTGCAGCACGACGCTGGCCGAGGCGGGCGTATCGAGCCCCACGCCGTTGCCGATGCGGGCATCGCGGTTGGGATAGTTGGCGAGCACCATGGCGACCCGTCGCTCACCCGCGGGCGTCGCGCCGAGGCGCGCCCAGCCGGCGGCGAGCCGGGCTGTCCATGCGACGCGGTCGGCGACCGGCTCGTGGCGCACGACATTGCTTTGCGTCGCTTCGTCCCAGCGGGCCGCAGACTTGAAGGAGATGGCGCGCGTCAGGATGCGGCCGTCGACCTCCGGCAGGGCGACGTTCATGGCGATGTCGCGCGGCGCCATGCCGCGTGTGCCGCCCTCCCAGGCCTCCCGCGTGCCGCCCGAAAGCACGGCCTGCAGGATCGGGCAGTCGGCGGCATCGAAGGGCGTGGGCCCGCGCTGCGCCCCGGGGCTCGCCAGCGCAAAGCCGGTGCAGTTGAGGATCACCGAGGGCGGATGGAGGGCGAGCGCCTCCTCGACGAAGGATGCCGCGGCCGGGTCCTTGAGGCTCTGGCTGTGGAGCGGCAGGGCGTTGAGGCCCTGCTCTGCCAGCGCTGCGACCAGCGCATCAATCGGTGCGGTGTCACCCGCCTGGACCAGCGCCCGGTAGAAGACGATGGCGGCGACCGGGGCGCCCGCCACCCAGTGTCCGGCGACATCGGCCAGTGACGGCAGCGTCACGCCGGGCCAGTGACAGCCGGCACGCGGCAGGGTCTCGGGCTCTCCCGCCTGCGTTGCGTATCCGGCGAGGCTTGCGGCATGGCGAAGGAAGTTCACCGCGTTGCCGTGGCCGCCGTGGATCAGGTAGGCCCAGAGCCGGTCGTAGTCGGCTTGCGACACGGTGGAGAGGCGGCGCAGTTCGCCGTCCTCGCGGTCGTCGCCCGGCAGAAGGGCTAGGTGAACGCCGTTCGCCCGGGCCGCCGCGGCGATCTCGTCGGCGCCGTAGCGCCAATAGGCCGCACCGCCCAGCAGGCGCACGACCACGACCCTGGCGTGCGCCGCCACGGCTTCGACATAGGTGTCGACCGACAGGTTGTGCGACAGGGCCATGACGCTGGCGAGGCGCAAGCTGGGTCCATCCCCGGCCAGCGTGGCGGCGGCATCGGCAAGCAGCGCAAGTTCGGTGTCGGCGGCCGAAAGCACGACGATCTCGCCCGGCGTCTGGCCGAGATCGATCGCCTCGCTGCCGTCGCTCACCTCACCGGGTTGCGCCGCAAGCAGATGCATCAGGCCCTCCGGGGTGTCGCGAAGAGCCGAGAAAACACGGCAGCGCCCCTCACCACGATGTCATCCCGGACAAGCGCCGAAGGCGCGCCGATCCGGGACCCATGCCGGAACATGGCCAAAAGCGTCGGCGCGAGTGTGGTCGTTCCGGCATGGGTCCCGGATCTGCGGCGCTGCGCGCCTTGTCCGGGATGACGGGAGAGTAAGGGCACACCGGTCCCCCTCCGCGCACTCCGCGGCTCCGCGTGCAATCCATGCCCGCCGACCATCATGCTCAGGCCCGCCCGCCCAGCGCCGTGGTGATGGCGTCGCGGTCGAGGCCCTTGAGGCCGATGACGACCAGCTCGCTGCGCCGCGGCTCATCGGTCTTCCATGGGCGGTCGAAGTAGCGGTCGAAACGGCCGCCCACACCCTGGACCACATGGCGCATGGCCTTGCCCGGCACCTCCAGGAAGCCCTTCACGCGCAGGATGTCGTGGTCGGCCACAGCCTGCTTGAGGCGGGTTTCCAGCGCGTCGGGATCGGAAACGGGATCGAAATGCACCGTGAAGGTATCGAAATCGTCGTGGTCGTGTTCGCCGTCGACGCCGTCGTGGTGGCTGGGGCGGGCGTCGAGATCGTCCTCGGCGGCGGCATGAAGGCCGAGCAGGACCATGACATCGACCACGCCCGAGGTCGCGGTCACCACCTTGGTCGGGGCGCGGCGGGCGTCATCGACCATCTGGCGGGCGCGCACGCGCTGGCCTTCGTCCATCAGGTCGGTCTTGTTGAGCACGATCATGTCGGCGGCCAGCACCTGCTCCTCGAAGACCTCCTCCAGGGGGTTTTCGTGGTCGAGGCCCGGATCGGCAGCGCGCTGGGCAGCGAGCGCCTCGGGATCGTCGGCAAAGCGGCCGTCGGCCAGCGCCCGCCCGTCGATCACGGCGACGACGCCGTCGACCGTGACGCGGGTCTTCACCTCGGGCCAGGCAAACGCCTTGATCAGCGGCTTGGGCAGCGCCAGACCGGAGGTCTCGATGATGATGTGGTCGGGCGGATCGGCGCGGTCGAGCAGGGCCTGGATCGTGGGCAGGAAATCATCGGCCACGGTGCAGCAGATGCAGCCGTTGGCCAGCTCCACGATGTCCTCGTCCTTGCAGTCCTCGTAGCCGCAGCCCGCGATCACCTCGCGGTCGACACCCAGGTCGCCGAACTCGTTGATGACAAAGGCGAAGCGCCGCCCGCCCGCGTTCTGGATCAGGTGGCGGATCAGGGTCGTCTTGCCGGCGCCGAGGAAGCCGGTGATCACGGTGGCGGGAATCTTCGGGGCGAGGTTCATCGAACGTCCTTCAGGGTCTGGGCAATGCCCGCGGTGACGAAAAGGACGCGGCCGGAAACCGCCGCGACCTTGAGATGGATGAGGCCGGCCTCGTCGCGGAAGCGGCGGGCCAGCGCATTGTCGGGCACGATGCCCTGGCCGACCTCGTTGGAGACCAGCACGATCGGGCCCGCGGCATCGGCCAGCGCGACGGCCAGGCGATCGCCCTCGGCCACGGGGTCGCGCTCCGCCCCCATCAGGTTGGCAAGCCACAGGGTCAGGCAATCGACCAGGATGATGCGCTCGGGGCCGGCTTGCGCGATCAGCACGTCGATCAGCTCCAGCGGCTCCTCGATGGTCTTCCAGACCTGGCCGCGGCGGGTGCGGTGGCGGGCGATGCGCTCGGCCATTTCGCCGTCGCGCGCTTCCGCCGTGGCGAGGTAGACCGGCTCCAGGCCGCTCGCCAGCACCTGGCCCTCGGCGACGGCGCTCTTGCCCGAGCGGGCGCCGCCCAGCACGAGGCAGACCGATGGCGAACCGGCAGCACGGGCAGACTTGGCCGCAGACGCGGTAACGGATCCCTTGGTATCGGACATCCGACCTCCCTCCGAGGTGCATGTGGTCCAGCTTGGAACGGGGAGGTTTCCTGGCTCCGGCTCACCGGCGACGGACCCCTTCCCGGCCACAGGGCCAGTGGGATGATGTCCGTCGTCTCACCGTTACAGTTGCGGGGGCAGCGCCGGCCTGTGCCCACACGGGCGGCACCGGCTTCCCTCGTCTCGTTCCGGGGTGGAACCTAGCAGAGCGGAGGCGGGGTTTCCATGGGGGCCTGCCGCCTACTTCGGCAGCCGGTTGATCCAGGCCACACGCCAGGTTTCCGGGTGGCCGTCGTCGCCGGTGAAGTGGTCGAGGC
Source organism: uncultured Rhodospirillaceae bacterium (assembly GCA_937880925.1). Lineage (GTDB taxonomy): Bacteria > Pseudomonadota > Alphaproteobacteria > SP197 > SP197 > CALGGB01. Next base: position 23,009 of record CALGGB010000101.1, read on the forward strand.
GGGTGAGCGAGATGTTTTCGGTGGCAAAGCCCAGCGCCGCCTCGGGATCGAGGTTGAGCGCCCCGGCGATGGCGGCGCGGATCGTGCCGCCGTGGGCGACGGCGATGATGTCGCGACCGGCGTGGTCGGCGGTGAGGCGGTGGATGACGCGGGAGACGCGCACGCAGAGGTCGGCGAAGCTTTCGCCGCCCGGCGGGCAGTGGGTGGCTGGCGCCAGCCAGAAGCGGTGGGCCGTGGGCAGGGCATAGACCTCGTTGTGGGTCATGCCGTGCCAGTCGCCGAAATCCTGTTCGCCCAGATCGGGTTCCTCGGCGGGATCGATGGTGCGCCCGCCCGCCGCGGCGATGGCGGCGGCCGTCTGCTTGGTGCGCTTGAGGTGGCTGGTTACCCAGAAGGCGTCCTGGGGCAGCAGGCGGTGCAGGCCGGCGTAGGACTCGGGATCGTTGGTGTCGCAGTTGGGGTCGGTGGAGCCGTAGATGCGGCCCCTGGTTTCCGTCACGGGCGCATGGCGCACCCACCACCAGTTCGTCTGCGTCATGTCACCGCCGCTGCTGCGCAGATCACGCCGATTTCGGCGGCCTGCTGGATTGCGCCCAGGACATCGCCCGTCTGGCCGCCGAAGGCAACCCTGGCGCGCCAGGCGATGATCCAGGCAAAACCGCCGCCGAACAGGATGGCGGGCAGCCAGCCCCAGGGCAGCATCATGGCGACCGCCAGCACTGCGGCCACAGCCAGCGCCACGAGCATCTCCTCCACGCCGGGCGTGCCCGCACCCGCGCCCAGGCCGTCGCTGCGCGCGGGCGGCATGTAGCGCATGGCGACGACCACGGCGGCGCGCGAGACCGCCCCGGCCGCGATCAGGGTGAGGATCACCGTGGCGGGGTTATGCAGTTCGGCCAGCCCGCCGACACGGGCGCCGAGCGCCAGCACCAGGGCGATGACGCCGAAGGCACCGATGCGGCTGTCGCGCATGGCGGCCAGACGCCCTTCGCGCTCGCCGCGGGCGCCGAGACCGTCGGCGACGTCGGCGAGACCGTCCTCGTGCAGGGCGCCGGTGACGACGATCGCCGCCAGCACCGCGGCAAGCGCGGCGAGCCAGGGACCCAGGCTCAGCCACCAGGCAAGGAGATAGGCCAGGCCCGCGATGAGGCCGACCATGGCCCCGACCAACGGGAAGGCGTTGGTCGCGCGCGCCAGATCGTGGCCATGGCGGGCCGAAACCGGCAGGCGCGTCAGGAAAGCCGTCGCCGTGCGCAGGCAATCGATCCAGTCGGGCGCCGATCCGTGGCGGTGGCGGGGATCGGGCGCGTCCTCGTCGTGGGTATGGCTCATGGCAATGTCCCCCAGGGTGCGGGCGCCATCATAGCAGGTGGCGGGCGATTCAACCGAACGCCATGGCGCCCGAAGCCTCCAGCAGGATCAGCAGGCCGATGACGATGAACAGACCGGCCGCGACCGCCCGGATGGTGGCCAGCGGCAGGCGCGCCGCGGCAAAGCCGCCGATCAGCACCGCCGGCACGTTGGCCGCCATCATTCCCAGCGTCGTGCCCGCCGTGACCAGGAGCACACTGTGGAACTGCGCTGCCAGCGCGATGGTGGCGATCTGCGTCTTGTCGCCGATCTCGACCAGGAAGAAGGCGACGGTGGTGGCAAGGAACGGCCCCCAGCGCTCGACCGGGCCGGCTTTTGTCTCGTCGTCGTCCAGCTTGTCGGGCACCAGGGTCCACAGGCCCATGGCGATGAAGGAGCCGCCCAGCAGCCAGCGGAAGAGCTCGCCCTGCAGCAGCCCGGCGACCGTCGCCCCCAGCAGGGCGGCGCAGGCATGGTTGGCGAGCGTGGCGACGAGGATGCCGAGAATGATCGGCACCGGACGGCGGAACCGGGCGGCCAGCAGCAGAGCCAGCAACTGGGTCTTGTCGCCGATTTCTGCCAGGGCAACGACGCCGGTCGAGACGAGGAGGGCTTCCATGAACACGTTCCCAGGGCCGGGAATGGACCACGACCGGACGCAACGCCCGGCCCTTCCCGGCGCGTCCGGTCCATGGTCTCGCCAATGCCCGCTGCTGCAGGCCGTTTGCGCCATGACGGCAGGCCGAAGACCCGTCGCCAAGTATGTTGACGCAAACCCTCCTGGGAAACGGAGGCGGCTACTCCCCAAAGACGGTGGGGTCTTTAGCCTGCCGGAGAAGATGCCGCAAGGGGCGGCTCGCCCTTGGCGGCGAAGCCACCTGCCTCTAGCTTGCCCGCCTCACCCGAAGGCGGACCCATGACGATTTCGAGCTTCGACGACATCCGCGCCCTGATGGCGACCATGCCCCATGCCGACAGCGCCGCCATCGAGGCCGCACAGGCCCGCGACGGCCAGCTCACCAAACCGCCGGGCTCGCTGGGCAAGCTGGAGCATCTGGCGCTGTGGCTGGCCGCCTGGCAGGGGCGCAACCCGCCGCGTGCGCAGGACATCCAGTTCCTGGTCTTTGCCGGCAACCACGGCGTCACCGCCCAGGGGATCTCCGCCTTTCCGGCGGAGGTCACGGTGCAGATGGTGGCGAACTTCCAGCACGGCGGCGCCGCGATCAACCAGCTCGCCAGGCTCGCGGGCGCCGAACTGACCGTCATCCCGCTGGAGCTGGAGAAGCCCACCGGCGACTTCTGCGCCGGCCCGGCGATGAGCGAGGCCGAGACCTGCGCGGCCTTCCAGACCGGCTTTGAAGCCGTCAGCAAGGGCGATCTCTGCTGCATCGGCGAAATGGGCATCGGCAACACCACGGTCGCCGCGGCGCTCGCCGCCGCGCTCTTCGGCGGTGACGGCGCGACCTGGGCCGGGCCGGGCACGGGCCTCGACCCCGAGGGTGTGAACCGCAAGGCCGAGGTCATCGACCGCGGCCTGGCGCTGCACCGCGAGCGCCTTGGCGATCCGCTGCAGGCGCTGGCGTGCCTGGGCGGGCGCGAGATCGCCGCCATGGCCGGCGCGATCCTGGCCTGCCGCATGCAGCGCGTGCCGGTGATCCTGGACGGCTACGTCAACTGCGCGGCCGCCGGTGTGCTGAAGAAACTCGACGAACGCGCGCTCGACCACTGCCAGGCCGGGCACCGCAGCGCCGAACCGGCGGCGGGCCGCCTGCTGGGCGAACTCGACTTCGACCGCAACCTGGAGCCCCTGCTCGATCTCTCCATGCGCCTTGGCGAATGCTCGGGTGCTGCAGTCGCCGCGCTGATCGTCAAGGCGGCCGTCGCCACCCACGCCGGCATGGCGACCTTTGCCGAGGCGGGTGTGGCGGGCAAGGACGCCTGAACGCGGTGGTGGAGGACGCGCAGGAAACGGCGCAGACGCGCGAGGCGATCCTGCTGGCGCGCGGCGTCTGCCGGCTGTTCGACGCCATGGGCCATGCCTGCCTGACCGAGGTGACGGTCAAGAACGGCCGGCGCGCCGATGTCCTGACCATGGACGGCAAGGGCCGCTTCACCATCGTGGAGATCAAGACCTCGCTCGCCGACTTCCGCGCCGATGCCAAGTGGCCCGAGTACCTGGAGTTCTGCGACCGCTACTACTTCGCCGTGCCCGCCAACTTTCCCCAGGAGGTGCTGCCGGAGAACCACGGCCTGATCGTCGCCGACGCCTGGGACGCCACCGTCCTGCGCGCATCCGAGGAAGCCGCCATGAACGGCGCCCGGCGCAAGGCCCAGACCCTGCACTTTGCCCACCTCGCCGCGCGCCGCCTGCGCCTGCTGCTCGACCCGCCGGTATGACGTGAACGCACCCCGCCCCGCGACGGCCGGCATGGCGGCGCTGATGCGTGACGCCAGCTTCCGGCGCATCTGGTCGGTCGGCCTGCTGGGCGGCGTCGGACGCTGGCTGGAGATGCTGGTGCTGGGCATCTGGGCGGTGGAGACGACGGGCTCGCCCTTCCTGGTGGCGCTGCTTCTGTTGTTGCGCATGGCGCCCTTCGTGCTGCTGGGGCCGATCGTGGGCGCCTTTGCCGACCGGCTGCCGCCGCGCCCCTTCCTGGCCGTGGGTTTTGCCGTGGCGACCGCCGTCTCGACCGTCGTGCTCTGCATCTTCCTTGCCGGTGTCGAGGCCTACTGGCTGGTCGCCACCGCCGCCGTCGTCACGGGCACGGTCTGGACCACCGACATGCCGCTGCGCCGGCGCATGCTGGGCGACATCGCAGGCTCCGACCGGCTCGCCGCCGCCATGGGCACCGACAGCGCCACGGGCAACGCCACGCGCATGCTGGGCCCGCTGCTGGGCGGGCTGCTCTACGAGGCGCTGGGGGCGCCGGGCGCCTTTGCCCTTTCCAGCCTGCTTTACGGCGCCAGCGTCGTGCTGGTGCTGGGCCTGCCCGACATGCCGCTGGCCAGCGCCGCCGGACACCGGGCCGAACGCCTGGCGCGCCAGATGCGCGAGGCCGTGGTCTTTGCCGTCTCCAACCGCGACATGCTGGCGATCCTGGCGGTGACCGTGATCTTCAACCTGTGGTGTTTTCCCTTCGTCGCCATGATCCCCGTCATCGGTGCCGAGACCCTGGCGCTCGATCCCGCCTGGATCGGCGTGCTGGCGGCCCTGGAGGGGGCTGGCGCCTTCCTTGGCGCCGTGGTCGTGGCGATGACCGCGCGGCCGCGCTTCTTCCGCGCGATCTACGTCGGCGGCACGGGCGTCTACCTGCTGCTGATGCTGCTGGTCAGCGGCCTTGGCACCGTCTGGCCGGTGGCGCTGACGGTCTTTGCCATCGGCCTGGCCAGCGCCTGTTTCGGCTCGATGCAGAGCACGCTGGTCTACGCCTGCGCGCCGCCGGCGATGCGCGGGCGCCTCTTCGGCCTGCTGGTGCTGTGCATCGGTTCGGGCCTGCTGGGTTTTGCCAACATCGGCTGGATGGGCGACCTGCACGGCGGCTCGGCCGCCGCGCGCATCGTTGCGCTGGAGGGTATCGTGCCGCTGCTGCTGGTGCTGATCCTGTGGCGGCGCCTGCGCGGCGGCACCCCGAGCTGACCCCAGGCGAGGTCCTGCCTTCTTGCGCTGGATCAAGACGGCGCCGGGCAGGCCGTGGCATTCTTGCGCCATGGTCGAGACACCGCCCCGCCCCACGCTGCAACGCCGTCTGGGCCTGATCGGACTGACGCTCTACGGCCTGGGCGTCACCATCGGCGCGGGCATCTATGTGCTGATCGGGCAGGTCGCCGGTCTTGCCGGTGCCGCCGCGCCCTTTGCCTTTCTGCTCGCGGCTTTCGTCGCGGGACTGACCGCCATGTCCTTTGCCGAACTTTCGGTGCGCCTGCCCCACAGCGCCGGCGAGGCGGTCTATGTCCGCCAGGGCCTGGGCAGCCCGGCGCTGGCCCTGGTGACCGGGCTGGCGGTGGCGCTGACCGGCATGGTGGCCGCCGCGGCGGTGCTGATCGGCGCGGCGGGCTACCTTGCCACCCTGGCGCCGCTGGCGCCCTGGATCATCGCGCTTGCCCTGATCGTCGTGCTCTGCGCCCTGGCTGTCTGGGGCATCGCCGAGTCGGTTGCCGCGATCGGCCTGGTGACCCTGGTCGAGATCGGCGGCCTGCTGGTGATCCTGGCGGTGGCCGCCCCGGCGACGCTTTCCGGCGCCACCTGGCCCGCTTCCGGCGACCTGCCTCTGGCGGCGGGCAGCTTCACCGCCGCGGTGGTCGTCGCGTTCTTCGCCTTCATCGGCTTCGAGGACATGGTCAACGTCGTCGAGGAAGTGCGCGCGCCCCAGCACACCATGCCGCTGGCCATCGGCCTTACCCTGATTGCCACCACCGTGCTTTACGTCTCCCTGGTCTGCGCCGCACTGGGCGTGGCGGGTCCGGCCGAACTTGCCGACAGCACCGCGCCGCTCGCCCTGGTCTTCGAGCGCGCCACCGGGCTGTCGGCAGCCCCCTTTGCCGTGGTCGCGGGCATCGCCACGGTCAACGGTGTGCTGGTGCTCGTCATCATGGCCTCGCGCGTGCTCTATGGCCTGGCTCGCCAGGGCAGCCTGCCGGCGGCCCTCGGTCATGTCTGGGGGCGCACCGGCACCCCGGCGCTTGCGACCCTGCTGGTCGGGGCGGCGGTGCTGGCCGGCGCGCTGACCCTGCCCATCGCCCTGCTCGCGCAGGCCAGTTCCATGCTGACGCTGACCAGCTTCACCCTGGTCAACGTCGCGCTGATCGCACTGAAGCGGCGCGACGCGCAAGGCACCGGCGGCTTCCGCGTGCCGGTCTGGTGGCCCTGGCTGGCGGCGCTGGCGAGCAGCGGCGTACTGATCGCCGAACTTTGGCGCCTTCTGGCTTGATCGAATCGGCAGCGGCTCCCACGTGCAGATGGAGCGTCATCCATCCGTCACAGCACAGGAGTTTCCCATGCCGCACAGCAAACCCGTGAAGACCTGGATCGTCGTCGCCGATGCCGCCCGTGCCCGCATCATCGAGCAGGCCGCCCGCAACGAGCCGCTCAAGGTGATCGAGGAGCGCCATCACGAGGCCTCGCGCCAGCCTTCCCGGGAAATCGCCAGCGACGGCAAGGGCCGCTCCTTCGACAGCGGCGGCCAGGGACGCCACGCCATGGAACCCTCCACCGATCCGCAGCGCCACGAAAAGACCGTGTTCACCAAGGAACTGGCCGAGGCGCTGAACCACGCCGGCAAGACCAACCGTTTCGACCGCCTGCTGATCGCCTGCCCGGCCCAGATGCTGGGCGAGTTGCGCCGCGATCTCGACAAGGCGGCCTCCGGCAAGGTCGCCGCGGAGTTCCCCAAGGATCTCAGCGCCATTTCCCTGCACGACCTGCCCGGCCACTTCAGCGACCACATCGTGGTGCCCGACCCTCGCGCCGGAAACGGCGGTCGCTGATCCCGATACAGCCATGAGCGCCGTTGCGCCCATGGGCGCGCGGCGCTAATGCTGCATGCGCACATGCTTCCAGGAATGCCGCCGATGAACATGCCCGAAGGTTACGCCGCCAAGCTGGCGCGCAAGCCGCAGATGAGCCCGGACCCCAAGGTCTATGTCAGCGCCGAAACCTACGAAGCCGAGCGGCGCGGAATCTTCGCGGCGACCTGGCAGTACGTCGGCGATGCCCGATCGCTGAAGAAGACCGGCGACCGCGTCGCCGCGACCTTCGCGGGTTTCCGCGTCGTCGTGGTCCGCCAGTCCGACGGCGGCCTGAAAGGCTTCCACAACATGTGCCGCCACCGCGCCGCCGCGGTCGTCCACGAGGACGGCTACGGGCGCTCGGCGGTGCTCACCTGCCCCTACCACCGCTGGGCCTACGGCCTGGACGGCGGACTGCGCACCACGCCGGAGTTCGGCGAGGTCCAGGGCTTCTGCAAGGAGGACTTCGGCCTGATGCCGGTCCATGTCGGGGAATGGCGCGGCCATCTCTTCGTCAACCTGGCCGAGACGCCCGAGCCGCTGGAGGCCGCACTGGGCGACATGCCGGGCCTGATCGCCAAGCGCCCGCTGGAGCGCTGCACGCTGGCCGACAGCTGGCATCTCGACTTCGACGCCAACTGGAAGGTCTATACCGAGAACTACGTCGAGGGTTACCACGTACCCTCCGTGCATCCCCAGTTTGATGCCGAGCTGGAATCGGGCACCTTCACGACCACTGCCTACAACCGCTGCATCGCCATGCGCGCTGGCGCCAAGGCGGGCGGCCTCTACGAGGGTCTGTGGACCTGGACCTGGCCGGCCTTCACCCTGGTCACCTTCCCCGGCGGCTACGACGTCTCGCGCATCGTTCCCCTGGGACCGCAGAAGACCCGCGCCATCTTCGATGTCTTCATCGACCCCGAGGCGGGTCTTTCGCAGGCCGAAATCAAGGACACCTCGCGCGCGATCCGCGATCTCGTCGCCGAGGACATGGCGATCTCGGTCGCCGTGCACGAGAACCTGGCCAGCGGCGTCTTTCCCGGCGGCCCGCTCTCGCCGCGCCACGAGGAGGGTGTCGCCCTGTTCCACGACATGCTGCGCGAGGCCGGCGTGGCCTGAGTCCCCGTTCGGCTCAGTGGCGGCGCGCCACGTACCGGAAGTCCGCAACTGGCGAAAGCACAGGGCGGCATGGTGACCGCTCGAGGGCAGAGCTAGATGGCGACCCCGCCGGCCTCGCGCAGCAGCCTCTCCCTGTGGCGGGCAAGCCAGAGCAGCGGGATCGTGGCGTGGGAGGCCTGGATGCGGCCGTCGTCGACCATGGTCAGGGCCTCCTCCAGGGACAGGACGTGGACCAGGATGTCCTCGCCCTCCTCGGTCAGGCCGTGGATACCGGCCGCGCCGCTCAGATCGCACGGCGCGATGAACGCATGGACGCGGGTCGCGACCGCGCCGGGACAGGGCAGGATAGCGCCTGCGGGGATCATCCGGTCGATGGTGAGTCCGGCCTCCTCCACGGCCTCGCGGCGGGCGACCCCCTCGGGAGTCTCGCCGGGGCCGAGGTCGCCGGCGATGGTTTCCAGCAGCCAGGGCGTCTCGGTGATTCCGGCGACGGCGCCGCGGAACTGTTCGATCAGCAGCACCCGGTCGCTTGCGGGATCCCAGGGCAGGACGCAGGCGGCCTCGCCGAGGTCGAAGACCTCCAGCACCAGGGGGGCGCTCTCGTGCCCGGCGAAGGTCTCGTGGCGCAGGGTGATACGGTCGGCGCGGAAGTGGCCGCGCCAGATCGCCTCGCGCGCCTCGATGCGGTGGCGGCGCGGCGTCATCGTCCGCGACTCCATGCCTCGCGCACTTCTTCACGATGGAGTGCGAGCCAATAGACCGCGACGATGGTGTTGCCGGCGACGATGCGGCCGTCCTCGGTCATGGCGAGCACCTCTGTAAAGGGCAGGACGTGGACCTTCATGTCCTCGTGTTCGTCCTGCAGGCCGTGGACACCGCCGGCGCTGGCAGCATCGACCGGGGCGACGAAGACATGGAGCTCCTCGGTCACCGCGCCGCAGCTCGGCAGAAAACTGGTGACATGGCGCAGTTCGTTGAGTGCGAGGCCCGCCTCCTCCATCGCCTCGCGTCGGGCGACCTCCTCGGGCTTCTCGCCGGGTTTCATGGCGCCGGCGATGGCTTCGAGCAGCCAGGGGCTTTTCGCTGTGGGGATGGCGGCGGCGCGGAACTGCTCGACCAGCACGACCTCGTCGCTCACGGGGTCCCAGGGCAGCACGCAGGCGGCATGGCCACGGTCGAAGATCTCCAGGCCGTGGACGTCCGACCAGCCGCCGCGGAATGTGGTGTGGCGCACCTGCCAGCGGTCGGCGCGGAAGTAGCCTTCGTAGAGCGGTTCCCTGGCGACGATCTCGTACTTCTTTTCGTTCACGTTGCGATTCCCTTGTTCGCCAGCGCCGCACGATAGACCGCCGCATCGCCCTGCGAGAAACAGCAGAAGACAACACGCTGCGGCAGCGCCTGTGTTTCGAGGAAGGCAGCGGTCGCGTCCACCGCAATCGCCGTCGCGGCTTCGAGGGGATAGCCGTAGATGCCCGTGGAGATCGCGGGAAAGACGATGCTCGCCAGACCCTCCCGCGCGGCGATGGCGAGGCTCTCGGCATAACAGGATTCCAGAAGCGCCGCCTCGCCCGCGCCGCCGCCGTGCCACACCGGCCCGACGGTATGGATGACATGGCGCGCCTTCAGGTCGAACCCCGGCGTCAGCACCGCCTGCCCCGTGGGGCAGCGCCCGATGGCGCGGCAGGCTTCCATCAGGCGCGGCCCCGCGGCGCGGTGGATCGCGCCATCGACCCCGCCACCGCCGCGCAGCCCCTCGTTGGCGGCGTTGACGATGGCGTCGGCCTCCAGCGTGGTGATGTCGCCCGTGACAAGCGCGATACGCTGCGAACCCTCCATGGTCCTCATCCTTTCCTGCAAACCTGACCCTGCGGGGATGACAGGGCGATACGCCAGCGCCTATCGTGCCCGCCCGCTTCAGAGAGACAACCCATGGCCCGGTCCCGCCCCATGCGCAGCAGCTACAGCCCGCCCCGTTCCACCGCCTACGCCGAAAACGGCATGGCCTGCACCTCGCACCCCCAGGCCTCGCTCGCCGCGCTCGACATGCTGCGCGCCGGCGGCAACGCCATGGATGCAGCGGTCGCCGCCGCTGCCGTTCTGGCGGTGGTCGAGCCGATGTCGACCGGCATCGGCGGCGATGTCTTCTGCCTCTACGCCAGGGGCGGCACCAGCGACGTTCTCTCCTACAACGGTTCGGGCCGCGCACCGGGCAAGGCCGATGCCCAGTGGTTCCTCGACAACGGCATCGAGAAGATCGGTACCGAAAGCCCGCACAGCGTCACCGTGCCCGGCACGATCGACGCCTGGTGCCGCCTGCTTGCCGACCACGGCACCATGGGCATCGACCGGGTGCTGGCGCCGGCCATCGCCTATGCCGAGAACGGCTACACGATCCACGAGGTGGTGCATCAGTCCTGGGCCGACAGCGTCGCGCGCCTCAGCGGCGACGAAAACGCCAAGCGCATCCTGCTGGTCGACGGCAAGGCCCCGGCGCTGGGCAGCGTCCACACCCAGCCGCTGCTCGCCAAGGCGATGAAGGAGGTCGCGGCCAAGGGGCGCGACGGCTTCTACACGGGCTGGGTCGCCGAGGACATCGTCACCTACCTCAACAGCCTGGGCGGCCTGCACAGCCTGGACGACTTCGCCGCCGCGGCGGGCGAATACGTCGATCCGATCTCCACGGAGATGGCGGGCTACCGCGTCCACGAATGCCCGCCCAACGGCCAGGGCATCGTCGCGCTGATGATGATGAACATCCTGAACGGCTACGACATCGCCGACATGGATCCCCTGGGCGCCGACCGCATCCACCTGACCCTGGAGGCCGGGCGCCTGGCCTTCCGCGACCGCGCCGAATACGTCGCCGACCCCGCCATGGCCGAGGTGCCGGTCGAGACGCTGCTCTCGGAGGCCTATGCCCGGATGCAGCGCGACGCCATCGACCCCAAGCGCGCCATGAAGGAAGTGCCGGGGCCGAAGCTGCCGACCACGCCCAACACGGTCTATCTCTGCGTCATCGACAAGGACCGCAATGCCGCGAGCTTCATCAACTCCACCTACTGGGGCTTCGGCAGCGGACGCGTTGCGCCGAAGTCGGGCGTCGTGCTGCAGAACCGCGGCGCGGGTTTTGTCATCCAGCCCGGCCACCGCAACTGCATCGCCCCGGGCAAGCGGCCGATGCACACGATCATCCCGGCGATGCTGACCAAGGGCGACAAGGTGATCATGCCCTTCGGCGTCATGGGCGGCGACTACCAGCCCTGGGGCCACACCCATGTGCTGCAGAACATGCTGCTCCACGGCATGGCGCCCCAGGAGGCGCTCGATCTGCCGCGCTACATGTTCGAAAACGGCGTGGCCTCCATGGAGGCCTCCGTACCCGCCCACGTCCTCCACGACCTGGCCTGCCGTGGCCACAAGGTCGCCATCTCGCCGGAGTTCCACGGCGGCGGCCAGGCGATCTGGATCGACTGGGAAAAGGGCACGCTCGCCGGCGGCACCGAACCCCGCAAGGACGGCATCGCCCTGGGGTACTAGAGCGGTTTCACACCTGGGAACGTCTTCGGGGCAAGGCGGCAAACGCGGCGCGGAACAGGGGCCTGAGGATCGAAAGAGCCACAACAACGGCCAGCACCTCAACCGCGCTGGTCAGAGCAAGAAACACAGGGAAGAACGACCGGCTGACAGGCACGTGCAGCCCTTGCATGCCGCCGATGTCGTTCAGCAATCCCAGGTAATCCTCGATGATCGCCCACCCCATGACCAGGACGACCGCGCAGACGTAGCGCCAGAGAAAGCCCCAGACCATTCCCAGGATCGCCCGCAACGTGGAACGGTCGAGCACGAGACCGTGGCGGTGATTCCATTCCGGCAGCCTCGGCTCGAAGTCCGGCATCATCGCTGCTCCGGACGCGGTCTTGCCGCATGCATCGTCATGATGCGAGATCACGCCAAGTGAAATCCGACTTCTCCGGATCGGGTCGTGGGGCGACGGACCGTCTGCGAAGGGTGGTGTCGCGTGTCATGGCAATTCCCCCTTGTTGGTGTTCTTGTATTGTTCTTATCTTTTGCGTCAGATCAAGCGGTGATGTTGCGTCAGTGACAGCGGAAACCACGAGCATGGCCGCCTTGAGGCATCGCGCTTGTGTTGCCGTACCGCGCCCGCTCCCTCAGGATGGGGCGATGGGCCAGTTCGAGGTACAGCGTTGACCGACAAGGATCGCCAGCCGTGGTCGGTGCGCGGCGTCACGGGCGAGGCGCGGGCGCGCGCCGCGCGCGCGGCCCATCGCCGGCGCATGACCATCGGCGAGTGGGTGACCGAAACCATCCTGAAGGCCGCCGCCCGCGATCTCGGCGAAACCGACGAGGCGCCTGCGCCCGAGGCCGGGCTGCCCGCCGTGCAGGCCGCGCCCGACAAGGCGCTTGCCGGGGCGCTGGGCGCCCTGGTGCAGCATCTGGAGAACGACCGCGGCGCCGGCATGGCCGAGGTCGCCCGCCGGGTCGAGCGTACCGAGGCGGTGCTGACCGGTCGCATGGAGCAGATCGCCGCGGCGATGTACGGCGTGATGCAGACCGTGGAGCGCCGCGCCATGACCACGGTGGAGCACGAGGAGGACCCGCGCGAGTCCGCCATGGCCGCAGAGCAGGCGCGCCTTGCCGAACAGGTCGCGCGCCTTGCCGGACAGGAAAACCGCCGCCAGGACCAGATGGCCGCGATCGCAGAGGCGCTGACCCTGCTCGCCGGCAAGGTCGATGCCGCGGGTCAGCCGGTGGTGCAGCCCGAGCCGGAGCCTGCACAGGTAGAGCCCCAGGCAGCGCCGCAACCAGCGGCCCCGCAGGCGCAGCCCATGGAACAGCCCGCGGCGCCCCGGCCCGCCCCCGCGGACACCATCGCGGCGCCAGCGGCCGCAACGCCGGCCGCGCAGCCCGCACCCTCGACCTTTGCCGTGCATGAAACACCGCCACGTGCCGAGGTGGCCCCCGGCCCGGTCGAACCCCAGGCCGTCCGGCCACGCCAGGGCATGCACCACGATCCCCGCGCCGAGGCGGTCGCCGCCGAGATCCGCGCCGCCGCCAAGCGCCCGCCCGAGATGCCCGAGGACGACGACCGCGACAGCCGCCGCCGCGGCTTCCTCGGCCGCCTGCTGCGCCGCGACTGAGACGCCCGGCCCGAGCGGTATTCGTAACCTGCCCGGCTCCATCCTGTTTCTCCTCATGCCCGCCAAGGCGGGCATCCATACGCACGGGCGTTGCGCTCCGGACGCGGCGGTGAAGGGCTGCACCATTCCGCTCCGCGCCTTTCGGAACCACCTGTGCGTATGGGTCCCCGCCTTGGCGGGGACGACGAGAATGAGAAATCGAGCGGGTGGACCGACGCCGGGGTTCTCGCGCGCCCCCTCAGGGGTCGCGGCTTTTGCCTTCGGCTTCCAGGCGGTCGAGGTAGGCCTGCCAGATCTCGTCCCGGCGGCTGCCCAGCTCGTGCAGGTAGTTCCACGAGAAGATGCCGGTGTCGTGCATGTCGTCGAACTTGATGCGGATGGCGTAGTTGCCGACCGGCTCGACCTCCATGATTCCGATGTGGCGGCGCCCGGCGATGGTCTTCTTCTGGTCGGGCCCATGGCCCTGGACCTCCGCCGAGGGGCTCTCGACGCGCAGCAGTTCGGCCGGCAGGGCAAAGCTGGCACCGTCATCGAAGCTGATCACCAGCTCCTTTTCGGCCCGCCGCAGGCGGACTTCGGTGGGCCAGTGTGCGGTGGCCTGGGCTTCGGTCTTCATGGAGCGTCAGCTTTCTTCGTCGAGCTTGCGGGCCTCGTCGACCAGCATGATCGGGATGCCATCGCGGATGGGATAGGCAAGCCCGGCCTGCTCGCTGACCAGTTCCTGGTGCTCGCGGTCGTAGGTCAGCGGCCCCTTGGTCAGGGGGCAGACGAGAATTTCCAGCAGCTTGGGATCGACGGCGGCCTCGGTCATGGCTCACTCCACAGCAGGTGCGCGATCATAGCAGCATCATGCGCGCGCGATCACTGGCCCACGATCACTGGCGCGGTGCGTCCTCGTCGTCCTGCGTGCCGCCCATCTGGAGCAGCGCGATCAGGGTCTCGGCGCGCCGGCTGCCGTTGGCCGCCTCCAGCAGGGCCTGCTTTTCGGCGGTGCCGAAGGGGCAGACCATGGCGAGCGCGGTCACCAGGCTGGCGTCGTCGGCCTCTTCCATGGCGTCCCAGTTGGCATCGATCTGGCGGCTGGCGAAGAAGGCGCGCAGATGGGTAAAGAGCCGATCGCGGTCGATCTCCAGCACTTCGTCGTCGGCATGAAGATCGGGCCCGAAGCCGCCGTAGTCCGGCTCGATCAGGCGGTAGCCGCCGTCCATCCTGGGCAGCTCGCGGGCGATGCGGAAACGCGCGATGCCGGTCAGCGAAATCAGGTAACGCCCGTCCTCGGTCTCGCTGAACTGGGTGATGCGCCCGGTGCAGCCGACCGTGTAGGTGCTTGCCGCGCCGACGTCGCCCGTCTCGTCCTCGGGCTGGATCATGCCGATCATGCGGCTGCCCGCCAGGGCATCGTCAACCATGGCGAGGTAGCGCGGCTCGAAGATGTTGAGCGGCAGGGTGCCGCCGGGCAGCAGCAGTGCGCCCGGCAACGGAAAGATCGGCAGGGTGCGCGGCAGCGCCGCGATGCTCTCAAAATAGGGTTTTCCGGCCATGGCGCTTGTTACGCCGAAGGGCGCTGCTTGGATGCCTGCCTGCGCAAGACCATGCTCAGCTGAACCACGCCGCGGAAAGCTTGCGCCGGCCGGCGGCCGTGGCCGGATCGGTCGGGCCGAAGGCCTCGAAGAACTTCAGGAGCTGCTTCTTGGCCGCCTCGTCGTTCCAGTCGCGCTGGATGGTGATGCTCGCGATCAGCTGGTCGATGGCGTCGTCGCGCCGGTCGGCCGCGGCATAGGCCTTGGCAAGCTCGATGCGCGCCTCGTGGTCCTTGCCGTTCTCGGCCACCTTGGCCTCAAGTGCTGCCATGTCCCCGCCGCCCTCGGCCAGCAGCTCGAGCTGGGTCTTCACGCTGACGATCCTGGGATCGGCCGAGAGCTCGTCGTCGAGCGCCTCGAGAAGCTGGCGCGCGTCCTCGGCCTGGCCCAGCGCAATCAGGGCGCGGCAGAGGCCCGCGACGGCATCGGCATTGTCGGGCTCGTGCTGCATCACCTGCTGGTAGATCGCGGCGGCCTGCTCGAACTGCTTGGCCTCCATGGCGGCAGCGGCCTGCTCCAGCGCCTGGTCGACCGGGGAAGGGCCCATGGGCCCGGTCAGGCGCTCGATGAAGGCCTTGATCTGGCTTTCGGGCTGGGCGCCGACGAAGCCGTCGACGGGCTGGCCCTGATCGAAGGCGAAGACCGCGGGAATCGACTGGACGCGCAGCGCCTGGGCGATCTGAGGCTCCTCGTCGATGTTGATCTTGACCATCTTGACCTTGCCCTTGGTCGCCGCGACGGCCTTTTCCAGGATGGGGCCAAGCTGCTTGCAGGGGCCGCACCAGGGCGCCCACAGGTCGACGATCACGGGCTGCTGCATGGATTCCTGCAGCACGTCGGCCTGGAAGCCTGCGGTGGTGACGTCCTTGACGGGCGCGCCCTTGGCCGGGGCCGCCGCGTCGCCTTCTCCGATGATGAGCGCCATGGGAGTCTCTCCTCGACGGCTGGTGCCGTGTCTGTTCTCTGTCGCCTGCTATGTGGACCGTCGGCGGCCCGGAGGCAAGGGTCCGGGCCGATTTCGCCCGTGTGCGGCGCGCGCCTAGGCAGCCTCGCCGTCGATCGCCATGATCGCCGGCTCGTGCCCGGTGGAGCGGATGAAGGCCAGCAGTTCGGCCGGGGTCAGCGCCGTCGTCGCCTCGTTGGTCAGCGGGTGATAGTTCACCAGATCGGCCTGCATCATCACCGCGTCGAGCACGACATGGACGCGGCCTTCCGTGTCGTTGGCGAGAGCAAAGGGCGTCACCGAACCCGGCACCACGCCCAGCACCTCGGCCAGCAGCTCCGGCTTTCCGAAGGAGAGGCGGGCCGAACCGATGCGCTTGTCGAGCGACTTCATGTCGATCGCGGCATCGTCGCGCGCCACGACCAGCCACAGCTCGCCCTTCTTGTCCTTCAGGAACAGGTTCTTGCAGTGGCAGCCGGGCAGGTGGCCGCAATGGGCGCGCGCCTCCTCCACCGTGAAGACGGCGGGGTGGCGGTGGGTGGTGTGCGCGATGCCCAGCGTGTCGAGCCGGGCCAGCAGGTCGTCGGGGGAAAGTGCCATGGGCGGATTTCTAGCCGCTGGCCGACGCCCTGTCACCCGCCCGCGACGCGGCGAATCGCCTTCAATGGCAGCGGAAGACCAGCGCCTTCATGGTGCCCAGCGTCGAGTCGTCCTGGGGAGCCATGGCGAGCGCCAGGAAGGTGAGCGCGATCATGGCGCCCATGACCAGGCCGGAGCCGATCAGCAGGCGCCGGGCGAGCCTCTCCCAGCGCGCGGCTTCCTCGGGCGAAAGGCCGTCGGGATGGCCCGCCGGGCGCGGTTCGCCGCTCATGACGGCCTGCTGGGGTGATGAATCGCCATATCAGCAGCTTCCCCCTGTCGGAGCCGCTTGCCAAGCCCCCGCCCCTGTTGTACCAAACGCGCCCGCACCAAGCCGTGCGGCGATGAACCTGTGATGCGCGGGCGTAGCTCAGGGGTAGAGCACAACCTTGCCAAGGTTGGGGTCGGGCGTTCGAATCGCCTCGCCCGCTCCA
>CALGGB010000102.1 GCA_937880925.1 uncultured Rhodospirillaceae bacterium
GGCCGTGATGGACACCCTGGGGCTGGCCGCGCCGCACTGACGCACAGGCCTCAGATGCCGACGATGGTGTCGCCGCCGTTGGGGCTGATGCACTGGCCAGTGATAAAGCTCGCCCGTTCGGAAGCCAGGAAGACCACCGCCTCGGACATTTCCGATGGCTCCGCCCAGCGGCCCAGCGGAATCAGTTCCGCACGCTTGTCGCGGTACTCCTGCGGCTTGTGAATCGTCATCTCGGTCAGCACGCAGCCCGGCGCCACCGCGTTGACGCGAATGTTGTAGGGACCGAACTCCTTGGCCCAGGCCTTGGTCAGCCCGAGCAGGGCGGCCTTGGCGCCGCAATAGTCCGAATGGCTCGTATGCCCGGACATGCCCCAGATCGACGATATGTTGACGATCGCCCCGCTGCGCCGGGCCTTCATGCCCGGCACCACGGCCTGGGTGGCAAAAAACGCTCCCTTGACGTGAACGTCGAACATGCGGTCGTAGGCGGCCTCCGTGGTGTCCTCCAGTGCGCCGCCGGGATCGATCCCTGCGTTGTTCACCAGAACGTCGATGCGCCCGAAGTGGGCTTCGGCCTCTGCGATCTTGCTCTGCATGGTTGCGATATCGGAAATGTCGGCGGCCATGCCGATCACGGGCGCGCCGGTGGCCTTGACCGCTTCGGTCCCGGCATCGACCAGCGCCTGGGACAGATCGTGAATGATGATGGATGCGCCGCCCTTGGCCATCAGCAGGGCATCCATCAGCCCCATGCCGCGACCCGAGCCGGTCACCAGAGCCACCTTGCCTTCGAACTCACCTGCCATGTTGTCCTCCCCGTTGCGCCGGTCCCCTGCCGGCGGCGGCAGGCTAGCGCGTTGCGCAGAAGGCGTCATCGCACGATGCTGGTCAGCAGATCGGCCGGGGGCCGCAAAAGGTGACTGCCGCGGGGGAGGCGGCGTTCATGGCGCACGAAGGAACCAATCGGGTATTCCCCGAGCAGGGCACGGCTGCCGAAGACCTGTTTTCCGAGATGGATGCGATAGCGGCAGGCGACCAGCGCTGGGACGACCCGAAGAATCTGAAGGCCTCCTACTGGGCCGGCGACGATGTCGTCGCGGTCATGCATCGGGCCTATGCCCGCCACATCGACGACAACGCGATCTACGGCGCTTCGCTCTTTCCCAGCCTCGTGCGCTACGAGGCCGAGGTGGTCGCCATGGCCCTCGACATGCTCGAGGCGCCCGAGGGGGCCGCCGGCGGCATCACCACGGGCGGCACCGAGAGCATTCTGATGGCCGTGCGCACGGCGCGCGACTGGGCCCGGGTACATCGGCCCGGAGCCACGCAGCCTGAGATCATCCTGCCCGAGACGGCCCATCCCGCCTTCGAAAAGGCTGCACAGGTCGTCGGGATGACGGTGGTGCGGATGAAGCAAAGCCCCGGCTGGCGCGCCGATCCTGCGGCGATGGAAGCCGCGATCAGTGAGAACACCGTGATGCTGGTCGGCTCTGCGCCGCCTTACCCCTATGGCATCGTCGATCCGATCATTGAGATTGCCGCACTCGCCCGCAGCCACGGGCTGTGGATGCATGTCGACGGCTGCATCGGCGGTTTCCTGTTGCCCTTCCTGCAGGATCTGGGCGAGCCGCTGGCGCCCTTCGATTTCCGTGTCGCCGGTGTCGACTCGATCTCTGCGGACCTCCACAAGTTCGGCTACAGCGGCCGGGGCGCATCGCTTCTGCTGCTGCGCGAGGGGGCAAACGAAATTCACCAGCGCTTCAGTTCCGATGCCTGGCCCTCTGGCACATACAGCACGCTGAACTTCGGCGGCTCGCGCAACGGCGGCGCGATAGCCTCGTCCTGGGCGGTGATGCGCTATCTCGGTCGCACGGGCTATCGCGAGCGTGTCGCCTCGATTGTGGCGACCAAACGCGCCATCGCCGAAGGGCTGGCCGCCGACGGCCGCCTCACTGTGCTCGGCAGGCCGGAAGGCGCCAACATCTGCATCGTCTCGGAGCGGCTCGACATGGTCGCCGTTGCCGAAGGCCTGGACGAACGCGGCTGGCTGACGGGGCGATTGCAACGCCCGCCCGGTCTGCTGCTCCTCATCACGCCGCGCCACGCCGGGATCGTCGATGCCCTGCTCGCCGACCTCCTGGCCGTTGCCGACGACGTCGCATCCGGCCGGCGCACCGCCGCAGGGTCACAGGCGGTCTACGTCGGCTGACCGGCGCGCTGCCTCAGCGCAGGAAGTAGCGGCGCGCCAGGCGCACCTCGCGCACCGCCTCGCTGGTCGCCAGATCGCCATCGACGAAGACCTCGAAGGTCTGGGGATCGACGCGGATCTCGGGCAGGGCGTCGTTGCGCACCATGTCGTGTTTGGAGAGCTTGCGGGTGCCGGAGAGCGCCACCAGCGGCTTGGAGACGTTCCACCGCCCGGCCATGTCGTTCTCGATGGCGAGGGGATGGACGAAGATCGCCGACAGGGTGTCGGGTGCGCTGCCGCAGGCCGGCCACTGCTTGCGATAGATGCGCGGCTCGACGTTGGAGAGCGAACCGGCGGCATCGCCGATCGGTCCCCACACCTCGACCCCGCCCTTGATGACCTGGGTCGGCTTCACCCCGAAGAAGGCCGGGTTCCACAGCACGATGTCGGCCATCTTGCCTGGTTCCAGGCTGCCGATGTGGTCGGCGATGCCGAAGGTGATCGCCGGGTTGAGCGTGTACTTGGCGAGGTAGCGCAGGACACGCGCGTTGTCTGCGTCGGCGTAGGGTTCCCCGGCCAGCGCGCCGCGCTCGCCCTTCATCTTGTGCGCCAGGCGCCAGGTCGAGGTGACGACATCCATCACCCGGCCCATGCCCTCGGCGTCGGCGCCGAACATGGAGATTGCGCCGAGATCATGCAGCACGTCCTCGGCCGCCATGGTCTGGGGCCGCAGGCGGCTTTCGGCGAAGGCGACATCCTCGGGCACGTCGGCGCTCAGCGTGTGGCACATCATCATCATGTCCATGTGCTCGTCGAACGCGTTGGCCGTGAATGGGTTGGTCGGGTTCGTCGAACTGGGCAGGCAGTGCGCCTCGCCGTTGCAGCGGATGATGTCGGGGGCATGGCCGCCGCCCGCACCTTCCGTGTGGTACATGTGGATGGTGCGTCCGGCGATGGCGGCCATGGTGCTTTCGTAGAAGCCGGACTCGTTCATCGTGTCGGTGTGGAGCTGGACCTGGAAGTCCATCTCGTCGGCCACGCTCAGGCAGGTGTCGATGGAGGCGGGCATGGCGCCCAGGTCCTCGTGGATCTTCACGCCGATGACGCCCGAGCCGATCTGCTCGCGGATGGTCGCGGGGTCGTGCGCGCCGCCGCGGCTGAACAGCCCGAAGTTCATCGGGAATTCCTCCAGCGCCTTCAGCATCTTGGCGTTGGCCCAGTCGCCCCCGGAATCGATTGACCAGCAGCCGGGATAACCGCCGCCGATCATCGTCGTCAGCCCCGATGACAGCGCGTGCCAGACCTCGGCTGGCTGGGCGTAGTGGGCATGCACATCCGTGCCGCCCGGTGTGGCTATCAACCCCTGGGCGTTCATGTGCTTGGTGCCGGGGCCGATGGTCATGCCCGGCGTCACGCCGGCCATGATCGCGGGATTGCCCGCCTTGCCGATGGCGCTGATGCGCCCGCCGTTGATGCCGATGTCGGCCTTCATCACGCCCAGCACCGGGTCCAGGATCACGACATTGCAGATCGCCATCTCCAGCGCGCCGCCCGCGAGCGTCGCCGCGCCGTCGATGCCCGCGCCGTCGCGCAGGGTCTTGCCGACGCCTGTGACGCACTCCTCGCCATAGGTCGCATGGTCGTGCTCGATCTTGACCAGCAGGTCGGTATCGCCCAGGCGGATGCGGTCGCCCGTGGTCGGGCCGAACATGGCGGCATAGGCCGCCCGCGTCATGGTCGCCATGGCTCAGGCCCCCCGGAAGCCGCGGGCGCGCGCCCGCTCGAGTGCGGCCGCTTTCACTGCCGGATCGTGGATCGAACCTTCGGTCAGACGGTTGAGACCGCGCACCTCGCCCGTGCCCGCGATGGCGGTCAGCGGCACCTCCCTGGCTTCACCGGGATCGAAGCGCGCCGTCGCACCCGCGGGCAGGTCGAGGCGTTTGCCGAAGGCCGCCCCGCGGTCGAACTCCAGCTCCGCATTGGCCTCGAAGAAGTGCAGGTGGCTCGCGACATGCACCGGCCGGTCGCCGGTGTTGATGACGCGCAGTGTGCTCTTCTCGCCCGCAGCGTTGAGCTCAATGAGCCCTTCGCCGGTTAGTATCTCGCCAGGTCGGCTTTCGGTGACGGCCTCCTTGCCCGGCCGGATCGGCTCCCACACCGTGATCATCTTGGAGCCGTCCTCGAACATGCCCTCGACCGACAGCATGGAAAGCAGGCGGGCGACGCCCGGCAGCACGTCGTCGGTCGTGAGGATGGCCGAACCCATGGCGATCACCTCGGCCAGGGTCCGCCCGTCGCGCGCGGCTTCCAGCAGTTCGTCGCAGAGCAGGGCCATGGCTTCCGGGTGGTTGAGCTTCAGCCCGCGCGCCCGGCGCTTTCGCGCCATCTCCGCGGCGGTGAAGATCACCAGCCGTTCCATCTCCGTGGGTGTCAGCATCATCGGCGCTCTCCCGTCGTCGAGGTGCAACTCTAGACTCAAACGCGGCGATACGCGCACCGCACAATCGGGGTGGCAGCTTGCCGGGGCGTGTTAGAATGCGTCGATCGCCACGTTCGCCCCGATTCTGTACAAGCCTCTGATGAATCTCGCTCACCTGCACCAGGCCCACCCATGACCGGCAGCTTTCCCCTGATCGAGGCGGCCGGTCCGCCGCGCGAGCGCGGCCGGCAGATTGGCCGACAGATCGGCGACCGGCTCGCCACCAGCATCGCGATCTACGATCGCCTGCTGCAGCGGCGCGGTCTCGACTGGGAGAAGGTCCGTACGATCGCCGGGCGTTATCTCACCCGCTTGGAGGCCTACGACGCCGGCATCGCTGCCGAGATTCGCGGCATCGCCGAGGGGGCCGAACGCGCGGTGGAGGATATCGTCGCGCTCAATGCCCGCACCGAACTGCTCTACGACAAGTCCCTGCGCAGCGATCCCGCCCCCGACGGCTGCACCGGCGCCATCCTCACGCCCGATGCCACGGCCAACGGCCACATGATCCATGGCCAGAACTGGGACTGGCTCGATGCCTGCAAGGACTCGGCGATCGTCATGCGCCTGGAGCGCGAGAACGGCGAGCGGCTGCTGATCTTCGTCGAGGCGGGCATCGTGGCGCGCGCGGGCATGAACAGCCAGGGCATCGCGGTCACCGGCAACTTCCTCTCCTGCGACCAGCTTCCGGCCGAAAACGCCGTGCCGCTGCCGCTGATGCGGCGCAAGATGCTGGAATCGGAAACCTTCGCCCAGGCCGTGGGCGTCGTTTACAAAGCGCGCCGCTCCTTCGCCAACAACCTGATGATCTCCCATGCGGATGGCGAAGCGGTCGACCTGGAGACCACGCCTCAGGAGATCTTCTGGGAAAAACCCGAACAGGGTTTGCTGGTTCACGCCAACCACTTCCGCACCGTCGCGGCGCGGGCGAGGGTGGTCGATACCGGGCTTTCCAGCTCGCCAAGCTCCATCTATCGCGACAGCCGTGTCGAGCGGCGTCTGCGTCAGGGCGCCGGCAGCCTCGCCGTGTCCGACCTGAAGGATGCCTTTGCCGACAAGTGGGGCTGGCCATCGGGCGTGCTCGCCGCGCCGGGCTCGGACGATTCCAGCGGCGATGAACTGCACTCCACGGTCGCCACGGTGATCATGGACACCACCGACCGCGTCATGTGGATCGCGCGCGCGCCCTACGATGGCGAGATCGCCTACACCGAGTACCGCCTAGACGGCTGATCCCGGCGTTCCTTCTGGTCCTGGCGAACGGAGACGGGCTAGAGTTGTCCGACAACGTCGGGACAGGAAGGCACGGGATCTCATGGCCAACAGCCAGTACAGTGAGCGCGTCATCGAAGGCATGCAGATGCTCTTTGGTGAAGGGTTCCTTTCACCCGGCGGCGCGGCGGAAGTCGACGAGATGCTCGAGGGCGAGGACATTGCCGGGAAGACGGTTATCGATCTTGGTTGCGGCATCGGCGGCGGCGCCCTGATGCTGGCGGGCAAGTACAAGGCCGGGCGGGTCGTTGCGGTCGACGTCGAGCCGGACTCCCTGGAGCGCACGCGCGCCGCGGCCGATGCAGCCGGCGTTGGCGGCCGGATCGAGACGCTTCAGATAGCGCCCGGCCCTGTGCCGTTGCCCGACGGCTGCGCCGATGTCGTTTTCACCAAGGATGTCGTCTGCCATATCGACGACAAGGCCGCGGCCTTTGCCGAGATGGCGCGCCTGCTGCGCCCGGGCGGGCGCCTGATCTGTGCCGACTTCGTCGAGAACAAACCCGATGCGGCAGACCCCGATGGCATCGCGCTGTTCGATGCCTGGGTCGATGTGCTGAAGACCTACGGCCTGTCGTTCCACTACGAACGCTGGGATGTCTATGAGCGCGCCCTGGCCGCGGCCGGCTTTGCCGCGCCCCGGGTGTTCGATCACACGGGCAATTCGGCCGTGGTCGCGCGCCGCGAATACGACCTGGTGACCGGTCCCGACCACGGCCCTATCAAGGCGCGGCTGGGCGAGGACTACTTCAAGACCCGCATCAAGACCTCAGAGATGCGCGCGCTCGCCCTGGAGCGCCGCGGCCTGCTGCATCTCCATATACGCGCGGACAAGCCGGCGGGGTGAGCGTCTCTACAGATCCTGCGCCACCACCAGGAACTGGTTGATGAAGGCCTCGATGTTGGCGCGCGCGGCACCTTCGTTGGCCAGGCGCAACCGCTCAATGGCGATGAAGGCATCGGAGAAATCGGCCGTATAGGGTGTCACGATGGTTTCGTTGAAAATCTCGGTTCCGTCGGCCTTGCGGGTCACCAGATAGTTCGTCCTGCAGGTTACGGTCATGTCGAAGCCGACCAGCGGCTGTTCGAGCTCCAGCAGGTTGGCGGTCAGCGTGAACGGACCGTTGTCGTCGAAGGCATGAAGCTGGGCCGCCTGAAGGGAGACCAGCAGAGCATCGCGGAATTCCGCATTGCCGACCTCCGATGTCCATAGCGGATCCGTTTCCTTGCCGCCGTTGACCGCGGACAGCACGACGCCGTCGCGCACCGCATCGGGCACGCTGGCAACCTGGGCCGCGTTCGAATGGTAGATCATCTGGCTGGTGCGCGCCGGCTGGGCGCAGGCAGCGACCAGCAAAGCAAGAGCGAAGGCGCTTATGGCCTGTTTCATGGCTGTATTTCCCCAAGCAGATGATCGTCATGCTAGGCGTGAAGAACAAAAATACAACGATAAGATGTGATCAGGCGATGCCTCGAGGCGCTGCGGCGGCAAGCCCCATGGTTTCCGAGAGGCGCGCGGCAGCGTGGACAAAGGCGGGCCCGGCCATCTGGCGCAGGCGCTTCTCGTTCATGAAACGGCTCGGGATGCCGCCTGCCATCACCGCCTCGATCTCCCGTGTGGGTGAGTAGATAGGCACCGCCACGGCCGCCACGGTGCTGTCCCACTCGCCTACGGAAACGCAGAAGCCGTTTCTTGCGAAGTCGTTCTGGGCCTGCTCCAGCCCCGGCCGCATGGCGTCCAGGTGTTCGGGTGCGCGTTCGCCCAGAAGGTCCAGAAGATAGGCGCGGTCGGCGGGCGCGATTGCGCTGAGATAGGCCCGGCCGGTGGCCGTGGCCGCGACCGGGATGCGCGAGCCCACTGCGACGCAATAGGTCCGGCTGCCGGGCAGGGCGACGCGCTCGATCACCACCATCGAAAGCCGGTCGCGGCGCGAGAGCGAGATTTCCATGCCCGTTTCCTGGGCGAGCGCGTCCATGGCCGGTCGCGCCCGGCGGCAGATGTCCAGACCCGAGAGCACGCCATGGCCAAGCCCGACCACGCCGTCACCCAGGCGGTATGCCCGGGCGTGGGCATCGTGGCTGAGGTAGCCGAGCGTGGTCAGCGTGTGGGTCAGGCGTGAAACAGTAGCCTTGGGCAGACCGGTGCGTGCGGCGATCTGGCTGTTGGACAGCACCGTCTCGCCGGGCAGGAACACCCGCAGGATTTCCAGGCCACGCGCCAGGGCGACGACGAACTGCCGGTCGTTGCGCGCGGTGGTCTCGAAGTCTTCCAGCGGGCCTTCGTAGAGGGTGATGGTCACGGTGGCGTCCTCCCGCCTGCATTGGAACAGGGCGTGCCGACACCGTCCACGTTCACGGAACGTAATTCCGCAACGCGAAACCCTGTTCTGCCTCTCCCGTTCAGTCGAAGCGCGAGAAGTCCGGCTTGCGCTTCTCCAGGAAGGCGCTGAAGGCTTCCTGTGCCTCGGGCGAGCGCACCATCTCGCCGAAGGGGCCGATCTCCTCGTCGATGATCGCGGCCAGATCCGGACCGGCCGCGCGCACCCGCGCCTTGGTCGCGCGCAGGGCGCTGGCAGGCTTCTGCGCCAGGCGGCGGGCAACTGCCAGGCTTTCCTCTTCGAGTGCACCGTCGTCGCAAACGCGGTTGACCATGCCTGCCTCGCGCGCGGCATCGGCATCGAAGCGGTCTCCCAACAGGAACATCTCCATCGCCCTGGCGTGGCCGGCGATACGCGGCAGCAGCACGGTCGAAGCGGCCTCGGGAAAGACACCGAGATCGACAAAGGGAAAACGGAAGAAAGCCGAACGTGCGGCAAACACCATGTCGCAGTGCAGCAGCAGGGTCGCGCCAACGCCCACGGCCATGCCGTTGACGGCGGCAACCAGGGGTGTCGCCAGTGTTGCCAGCGCATGGAGGAAGTCGTGCGCGGGCAGGCGTCCACCGGCCTTGCGGGAGCCATCGACGAAGCTCGTCACGTCGTTGCCGCTGGTGAAGGAATCGCCGCTGCCGGTCAGCCAGACGACGCGCACCCTGGGGTCCTCGTCGGCCGCGCGCAGCGCCGACGCCAGCGCGGCGTACATGTCCGGGTTGAGCGCATTCTTTTTCTCAGGGCGCTTCAGGCGCAGCTCCAGCACGCCCTCGCGGATTTCACTGGCAACGAACTCTGTCATCGGGAACTCCCGCCGGGATGAGGGTATTCTTGCGCCAGGACCATCAGCGCATCGACCGCAACCGCGCCCTGACCGGCAGGCAACACGAAGAGCGGATTGACGTCCAGTTCGAGCAGTTCGGGCGTTGCTGACGCAGCATCGGCGATGGCCGAAACCGTATCGACGACGGCCTCGATATCGCCTGCCGGGCCGCCTCGGAAGCCTCGCAGCAGCGCCATCACCTTCAGGCTGTCGAGCGCCCCGGCGATCTCCTGGCGGCTTGCCGGCAGCAGCAGCGTTGCAACGTCGCCCAGCAGTTCGGCGAGCACGCCGCCCGCGCCGATGGCAAGCACCGGGCCGAAATGGGGGTCGCGCGTGATACCCACGATCAGTTCGGCGACGGGCCTGGCCGCCATCGCCTCCACAAGCATGCGTTCGGCCGTGACGGGAACCGCTGCGGCACGCAGCCGGGCGATCATCGCGGCGGTGGCATGTTCAACCGCAGCGGCACTCTCCAGTCCCAGCACCACCGCACCCGCCTCGCTCTTGTGCGGCAGCGCGGCGCTGACGGCCTTGAGCGCCACCGGAAAGCCGATTTCTCCCGCCGCGCGGCCCGCTTTCTCCGGCGCAACGCAACGACCCGGCGGCAGCGCAACGCCCAGGCTGCTCAGCCACTGCTTGCTCTCCCACTCGTCGCAGGTGCGCCGCCCGCCCTGGGGGTTGGACGAGACCGCCAGGGCTGTGGCGGCAGGGCGGCCAAGGCTGGCCAGTCCGTCACGCGCCGCCCCCAGCGCCAGGAAGGCATCGTCGAACCCCTGCAGCGGGGTGATGCCTGCCTTGGCGAGGCGCTCGCGCTCCTCGTCGGGCACCCCTTCAGGCAGGCTGAAGGTGACGCTGAAGGGCGTGCCGCCGGTGTTGGCCTGCAGGGCCGCCTCCACCGCGGCGCGCCAGTCGTTGTAGGCCGGTGTCGCATCCGGGTTGGCAACCACGGGGAAGTTCATCACCAGCGTGGCGCTGTCGTAACCATCGGCCAGCAGGGCCTCGAAAACCTTTACCTGGGCCGTTACATCGCCCCACATCTGGGTGTGGTAGTCGAGCGGGTTGTTGGGCGTGCCGAAAGCGGGGAGCAGTTCGGTGATGGCGGCACTCGCCTTTGCACCCGGCGTCGGCAGCTCGAAGCCGGCGTCCAGCGCGGCATCGGCGGCAAGGGTCGATTCCGCGCCGGAGCAGGTCAGAACCGCCAGCCTCCTGCCGCGCGGTGCGCCGCCGATGGAAATCAGCTTCAGGGTTTCGATCAGCACCGACAGTGTCGGCACCCGCACCGCGCCTGCCCGCGCGAAAAGCGCGTCGTAGAGGTTGTCGTCGGCAAGCATGGCGGCGGTATGGGATTGCGCCATGCGCGCCGACAGGGCGTGGCGTCCGGCTTTCAGCACGAACACCGGCTTGCCCGCGGCACGCGCGGCGTTGACCGCCTCCAGGAAGGCGCCGGGCCGCTTCAGGCTTTCGATGTATAGCGCGATGGCGGTGACCCGTTTGTCCTCGGCCAGCACGGCGATCAGGTCGGCCATGTCGGTCACGGCCTGATTGCCGATGCTCATGACATAGGCGAAGTCGAGCGAGCGGCGCGCCCGGCTGGCGTTGAGCCCGATGCTGCCGCTCTGGGCGACAAAGGCCGGGCCGCGGTCCAGACCGGGCAGGGGCTCCAGGCTGCCCAGGCTCACCGCCACCCGGTCGAGGTAGTTGGAAAAGCCGGTGCAGTTGGGTCCCAGCATCGCCATGTCGCCGGCTGCCTCCGCGAGCTTGCGTTCCAGCGCCGCGCCGTCCGCGCCGGTCTCGGCAAAGCCGGAGGCAAAACACACCGCCCCGCCCGCGCCTTTCTGCGAAAGCGCATCGACCACCTCCACGGTCACCGCCGCCGGGGTGGCGAGGAAGGCCGCGTCGGGGGCCTGCGGCAGGCTGGCGACATCGGGGTAACACCGCAGGCCTGCCACGCTCTCGCGCGTCGGGTGCACCGGCCAGATATCCCCGGCAAAGCCGATGGCACGGGCATGGCCGATGGCGTTTTCGATCGCCCGCCCGCCGACCATGGCGATATGGCGCGGGCGCAGCAGGCGGCGCAGGTTCTCCCTGCGCGCGGCTTCGCTCACGCCCGCTCCGGCGTCTGCATCAGGCCGGTATAGACCTGCATGCCGCGCTTCCTGATCTGGCCGCCGATGATCACCTTCTGCACCTCGCTGGTGCCCTCCACAATGCGCTCGGCGCGCACGCTGGTGTAGTGGCGCGCTGCGGGGTTATCCATCATGTAGCCGTGGCCGCCCTGGATCTGGATTGCCTGATCGGCAGTCCGCCATGCCATCTCCGTGCAGAACAGCTTCAGCGCGCTCATGCGGGCGTGCGCTGCCTTGCGGTCGAGCCCGGCGTCGTATTCGGAGGCGCAGCGGTAGAGCAGGGCCTTGGCCGCCATGATGTCGACCGCCATCTCGGAGAGCTTCCATTCGATGCCCTGGAACTCGGCGATCTTTCGCCCGAATGCCATGCGTTCCTCGGCGTAGGCGGCTGCGAGTTCGGCGCAGCGCACGGCGACGCCGACGCAGCGCGCGGCGATGTTGGCGCGCTGCTCGACGAACCAGTCCTTGGTCAGCTCGAAACCCTGGCCGATGCCGCCCAGAACCTTCGACTCATGCACCCGCAGGTCGGTGAGCTGAACCCAGGGGTGCTGGCTGGGGCCGTTGTACATGGCCTTGGGCCGCTTCACGATCTCGAAGCCCGCCATGCCCTTGTCCAGGATGAACAGCGTCGCCTTGGCGGGATCGCCGTCTACGTTGCAGTGCAGCAGCATGTAGTCGGCGCTCTCGCTGCCGCTGGAAAAGCACTTCAGGCCGTTGATGACGTAGTGATCGCCGTCCTTCACCGCACTGGTGAGGATGCCGCCCGCATCCGATCCCGACTGCGGCTCGGTGACGAGGAAGGCCTCGCGGATCTCGCCGCGGATCGCCGGACGCAGGTACTGCTCCTTCTGTTCCTCCGTCCCGAAGCGCAGGCAGTAGGCGGGCATCCAGGGCGAGAGCCCCAGCATGTTGGTCGCCTTGCCGAACTCCTCAAAGACCAGGCATTGCTCGACCAGGGTGTAGCCCCCGCCTCCGTCGGCTTTGTCGTGGTTCACGGCGTTGAAGCCGTACTGCAGCACCCCGTCGCGGATGAACTTTCGGCTCTCGGGCGAAAGCGCGTCGTTGTCCTGCACCTCCTGCTCGATCGGGAACAGGTGCTTTTTGGTGAACTCGCGGGCGCGGGCCTGAAGCGCCATCTGCTCCGGGCTGAAGGTGAAATCCATTGTGGGCATCCTCGTTGTTCGGCTGACAGGAAGGCTGACAAGCCGCTAGCATAGGCCCGCCCGGGCCAGGGCATACAAGAAGCGCCGCCTGCGGGTTCCGCTGTGCGGCAGGAGAACACGATGGAATTGCGACCGCTCTCGCCGGCACTGGGTGTCGAGGTCGTTGGCGTCGACCTCGTACGGCCGTTCGATCCAGAAACTGCCGATGCGCTGCGCCGGGCCTATGGCGCCCACCGTCTGCTGCTGCTGCGCGGCCAGGAACTCGACCAGGCCGCCC
>CALGGB010000103.1 GCA_937880925.1 uncultured Rhodospirillaceae bacterium
TCGCCTACTACGGCATCCTCAAGACCGGCGCGACCGTGGTGACAGTCAGCGCCCTGCTCAAGGCGCGCGAGATCGCCTACCAGCTTGCCGACAGCGATGCGGTGGCGCTGATCGCCTATGGCGGCGATGTCGGCGGCCTGGGCGTGGAGGTGCGCAAGGCCGTTGCGGCAACGCCCACCTGTAGCCTGGTCTGGATGATCGAAGGCCGGAGCGGCGAGCAGGATTTCACGGCCCTGCTGGCCGGCGAGGGTCCGGTGGTGGGCGTTGATCGCGACGGCAACGATACCGCGGTCATCCTCTATACCTCGGGCACCACCGGCAGTCCCAAGGGCGCGGAACTCACCCACCACAACATCATGATGAACGTGGTGGCCATTGCGCGCGAGCGCACGCCGGCTGCCGACCGGCCGGCCACGCTGATTGCCCTGCCGCTGTTCCACGTCTTTGCCCAGACCTGCCTGATGCACATGGGCCTGTATCAGGGTGCCGCACTGGTCCTGATGCAGCGCTTTTCCGCGCGCGAGGCGATCGATCTTATCGTGGCCGAGGGCATCACCAGCTTTTCGGGTGTGCCGACCATGTTTCGCGCCATGCTCGATGATCCCAGCCTGACCGAGGAGGATGTCGCGGCTGTCCGCAAGGCGGTGAGGGCGGCCAGTTCGGGTGGCTCCAGCCTTGCCCCGGAACTGCAGAAGCGGTTCGCCGAACGCTTTGGCGTCCCCATGATCGACGGCTACGGCTGCACGGAGACCTCGCCGGTCGCCTGCTTCCTGCACGAGGGGACAGCCTATCGCCCCGGCTCCTGCGGCCAGGCGGCGTTCGGGGTGCAACTGCGCGTCATCGACGCCGATGGCAGGGTGCTGCCCGCCGATGCGGTAGGCGAGCTCTGCGTCAAGGGCCACGGTGTCATGAAGGGCTACTACAAGCGGCCCGAGGATACCGCCCGGGTGCTGCGCGACGGCTGGTATCACACCGGCGATCTCGCGCGCATCGACACGGATGGTTATGTCTTCATCGTCGGGCGCCTGAAGGAACTCATCATACGTGGCGGCTTCAACGTCTATCCCGCCGAGGTCGAGGCCGTGCTGATGACCCATCCCGCGGTCGGCATGGCCGCCGTTGTGGGGGTGCCGCATGAAACCCATGGCGAGGAGATCATGGCGGTCGTTTCGCCGCGCCACGGCATGGCGATCGACCCCGATGGCCTTCGTGCGTGGGCTAAGGAGGAAATGGCCGCCTACAAGTATCCGCGCCTGATCGAGGTGCGCGAGCACCTGCCTCTGGGCCCCACGGGCAAGGTGCTCAAACGCCAACTGATGCCGACAAGCCAAGAAGGAAAACAAACATGACCACGACCAACCGTCGCATCGTTCTGGCGCGCCGCCCCCAGGGCATGGTGAGCCCACAGGACTTCCGACTGGAGGAAGCGCCGGTCGCCGCCCCTGGCGAAGGCGAAGCGCTGGTGCGCGTGATCTACCTGACGCTCGACCCCTACATGCGCGGCATGATGGGCGAGGGCGATTCCTATGCCGAGGCGGTCCCGATCGGCGATGTCATGGTCGGCGGTACGGTCGGTGAGGTGATGGAAAGCCGCGATCCCTCGCTCAAGGCCGGCGACATCGTGGAGGTCTATGGCGGCTGGCAGAGCCATGTCGTTGCCCCCGCAAGGACCATGCGCAAGGTCGATCCCGCCCTGGCGCCGATTTCGACCGCCATCGGCGTACTGGGCATGCCGGGGCTCACCGCCTATTTCGGCACGCTGCAGGTCGGCCGGCCCAGGGCGGGCGAGACCTTCTTCGTATCGGCGGCTTCCGGCGCGGTTGGCGCGACCGCGGGCCAGATTGCCAAGATTGCCGGCGCGCGCGTCGTCGGCTGTGCCGGCTCGGACGAGAAGGTCGCCTATTGCCTTGAGGACTGCGGCTTCGATGCCTGCTTCAACTACCGCACCTGCGGCGACGTCGCCAAGGCGATGGGGCAGGCCTGCCCGGACGGCATCGATGTCTATTTCGAGAACGTCGGCGGCGAGATCGGCTGGAACGCCTTCTGGATGCTCAACGAGCACGGCCGCATGGCCGTTTGCGGCACGATCTCGAACTACAACGCCGTCACGCCCGATACGATCGAGGACCCGATGTGGCGCTTCATCACGCGCCGCCTGAAGGTGGAGGGGTTCCTCGTGACCGACTTCGACGATCAGGCCGATGCCGCGCGCAAGGAGCTCGCCGGCTGGCTGGCCGATGGCCGCATCGCCTGGCGCCAGACCGTCGTCGAGGGGCTGGAGAACGCACCTTCGGCCTTCGGGCGCCTGTTCGAGGGCAGCAACTTCGGCAAGCTGATCGTGCAGGTCGGCGAGGAAGCCGGTCGCGGTTAATGTCCCTGCTCTTGCCATGGTCCGGGGCCGTCATCCCGCTGAAACCGTGATGGAGCAGGAATCGCTCATCTGGCTGCTGGGTGCCGCCGCCCTGGTCGTTCAGGTGTTGGGCTTTGCCACGGCCGTGCACGCGGTCATGAGTGCGCGCACCGCCCAGGGCGCCATCGCATGGTCAATCGCGCTGGCCAGCGTGCCGATCCTTGCGCTGCCGCTCTATTGGGTGTTCGGGCGCAACCGCTTCGAGGGTTACGTCCAGGCCCGCCGCGGCAAGGTGCCCGACCTTGCCGGACTCGCCGATTCCCTGCGCAGAGGGACGGCGGGTTCCTGTACCATGGAGGTCGGCTTCGGGCCCGAGGATACGGTCTACGAGCGGCTGGCGGCCATGCCCTTCACGCGCGGCAACGATGTCACCCTGCTGATCGACGGACCGGCGACCTTCGAGGCGATGTTCGAAGCCATCGCGGCGGCGCGCTCCTACATCCTGGTGCAGTTCTATACCGTGGTCGACGATCGGCTGGGCATGGAACTGCAGCGGCGCCTCATCGAACGCGCGCAGGCAGGCGTGCGCGTCTTCCTGCTCTACGACGAGATCGGCTCGATCGAACTATCGCGCGGCTATCTCGACACCCTGCGCGGCGCCGGGGTTTCGGTTGCGTCCTTCGAGACCACCCGATGGCCCACGAACCGCTTCCAGATCAACTTCCGCAATCACCGCAAGATTCTGGTTGTCGACGGCGAGGTCTGCTTCATCGGCGGCCACAACGTCAGCGACGACTACATGGGCCGCAATCCGCGGCGTGGCCGTTGGCGCGATACCCATGTGCGCATTGCCGGGCCGGCCGCCATCGAGGCACAGGTCGTCTTCGCCGAGGACTGGTACTGGGCCACCGGAACGGTGCCGGTTCTGGACTGGACGGCGCCGCCTGCTGCACAGGCCGACAGGGCCGTGCTCATCCTGCCGCATGGTCCCTCGGACGAGGTGGAGAGCTGCGGTCTCTTCTTCACCCAGGCGATCAACAGCGCGCGCCATCGCCTGTGGATCGCCTCACCCTATTTCGTGCCGGACGCCAGGATCGTCAGCGCTCTCCAGCTTGCCGCCATGCGCGGTGTCGATGTCCGTATCGTGCTGCCCGCCCGGCCCGACTTCTTCCTGGTCCATCTGGCCGCCTTCGCCTTCATTCCCCAGGCCGAACAGGTTGGGATAAGATTCTACCGTTACCAGGCCGGTTTCATGCACCACAAGGTTCTGCTGGTGGACGACCGCCTTGCCGCGGTCGGCACCGCGAACCTCGACAACCGGTCCTTCCGCCTGAACTTCGAGGTG
Organism: uncultured Rhodospirillaceae bacterium; assembly: GCA_937880925.1. GTDB lineage: Bacteria > Pseudomonadota > Alphaproteobacteria > SP197 > SP197 > CALGGB01. The sequence goes on from CALGGB010000103.1 coordinate 3,696, forward strand.
ACGGCTCTGGTAGGCGATGCCGGATTCGCCCATGAGGTGGAAGCGATGCTGGAACGCGATTTCGCCGACTGCTGTTTGCAGACCGCGAGCGACTACGAGGATCGCCCGGCCTGGTTCCGGGTTGCCGTGCGCATCGCCAATCTGCTTTCGCCGATCCTCTGAAGGGAGCGCGGGGGTCATGCTGCGTATCGGACTGGCATTGGGCGGGGGCGGCGCCCGCGGGCTTGCCCACATCGCGATCCTGGAAGTCTTCGACGAACTGGGTCTGCGCCCCCATCGCCTGGCCGGAACCTCGATGGGCGCCATCGTGGCGGCGTTTTATGCCTCGGGACAGAGCGCGCGCGACATACGGGAGCGCTTCGCGCGCATGCTGCTCGCGCCCGAGGACTCGCTGTGGCGGACGTTGGGGCGGCGCGAGCTGCGCCGCTGGTTCGACATTGCCGAGGTCAACCTGGGGCGGGGCGGTCTCATGAAGGGCGACAACCTGCGCCGCTTTCTCGTCCAGGAAGGGGTCGCGGCCGACTTCTCCGGCCTCGCCATTCCGCTGAGGGTGGCGGCGGCAGACTACTGGGAGTGGCGACAGGTGGTGCTCGAGCGCGGCGACCTGCCGCTGGCGCTGCAGGCCAGCATGGCGGTGCCCGGTCTCTTCCAGCCGGTACTGCACGGCGGGCGTCTGCTGGTCGATGGCGGTGCCGTCAACCCCGTGCCCTATGATCTCTGGAACGAGGAGACCGATGTCCGCATTGCGGTCGACGTGCTTGGCCAGCGGGTCAGCGACCGCGAACGCATGCCGGGATTTCTCGAATCGGTCTTCAATACGGTGCAGTTGATGGAACCCTCCATTCTCGCGGCCAAGATGGCGTACGATCCGCCCGACATTCTCGTGCGCCCGGAGATCCAGGGCGTGCGCATGTTCGATTTTCACAAGGCCGACCTCATCTACCATGCCGCGGGGGAGGCCAAGGAGGCGCTCAAGCGGCGCCTCGATGCCCTGCACGAAAGGTCATGAACGGCGTGGCGTGCGAGGCTACATCACGGAAAAGGAATGGAACATGGCGCTCTACCGCATCGCCGACCCACGTTTTGGCGCCCTGATCGACGAGGCGGCCGGCTTCGAAACGCTGGCCGAGGATTTTGCCTTCACCGAAGGGGCGACCTGGCATCCGGCCGGACGCCACGTCACCTTCACCGATATCCCGAACAGCCGCATCCACCGCTGGGTTGCCGCGACGGGCGAAACGGTGGTGCTGCGCGATCCCTCGAACATGACCAACGGCATGACCTATGACCGCGAAGGCCGCCTGCTGATGTGCGAGCACGCCGCCAGCCGCGTCTCGCGCCTGGAGGCCGACGGCACCATCGCCGTGCTGGCAGACCGCTGGCAGGGCAGCGAGCTCAACAGTCCCAACGACATCGTGGTCGACGACTCCGGGGCGATCTGGTTCACCGATCCGCTCTACGGCCGCGAGGCCGAGACCGGCGTCACACGCGAACCCGGCCTGCCGTTTCGCGCCCTCTGGCGCATCGCGCCCGACGGTGCGTTGGGACTGATCGCCGATGATTTCGATGCACCCAACGGTCTGTGTTTCTCGCCCGACAGGACCCGGCTCTACGTCAACGACAGCAAGCGCAAGCACATCCGCGTCTTCGAAGTCGACGGCAACGGTGGGGCGAGCGGGGGTGCTGTCTTTGCGGAGACGCTCGATCCCGATGGATCGCTGGGCAGGGGCAGCCCGGACGGCATGAAGGTCGATGCGGCCGGTAACGTCTGGTGCGCAGGGCCGGGCGGCATCCATGTCTTCGATCCCGAAGGCGTGCTGCTGGGCGTTGTGCTGACGCCGCAGTTTCCGGCCAACTTCTGCTTTGGCGGCGACGATCTGCGCACGCTCTTCATCTGTGCGGGAACAACCTTTGTGCGTCTGACGCTGGCCCGGGCCGGGCACCCCATCTTCACGCCGCGCTGAAGCGCTCCCGTATCGCGCGGAGCCATGGCGCCAGGGGCTGAAGGGCGCTGCTCTTCTCTGCCCAGCGGAGGCCGCGGCGGGCCATGCGCATGCCGCTGCCCGAAAGTGTGTCGGGTCCTCGTCCGGCAAGTGCCGTGCGCCAGTCCCCGGGGTTCTGGGCACGCGACGCGCTGCTGACCTGGTTGGCCAGGCGCACAACACAGTGCAGCGCGCCCATGGTCATCATGTAGTCGGCGGGGCCCGCGGGATAGCCGCCCTCGTCGTAGCGCGGGACCCAGCGGTTGAGCAGGCGCAGTTCGTCGCCCGGGCGGTCGATGATGGAATCATCGCCCAGGAACCACACCAGATCGTCGAGTCGGTTGCGCGTGCCGCAATGTTCCCAGTCGAACCAGCCGATCTCGCCTTGCGGGCTCACGACGGCATTGGGCGGCCGGGCGTCCCACTTCACGAAGCTGGTGGGCGTTCGGGTGAGGATGCGCGCCACGGCGGCGCTGTCGCATGCGGGGGCGGGCAGGCCCAGGAAAGCGCCGAGGCGTTCGGGGGTTGCCGAGAGATCGGTGATCCAGTCCGGCTGGCTGCCGATACGGAAACACAGCGGGGCGAGGCCCGCGCGTTCGGCGGCCTTGTGGATCGCCTGCAGGCTGGCCAGCGCCGTGTCCTGCAGGGCAAAAGCCTCCTCCTTGCCGACACGCCGCAGCGCGCGCGAAAGGCGTTCGCCGGGCAGGTCCTCCTGCAGCAGCCAGCGGCCGTCGTAGGCCAGCACAGCGGGCACGCAAGCGCCCTGGGCATGCAGCCGGCGCAGCACCGCGGCTTCCAGGTCCGCGCGTTCGGCGGAACTCCGCAGGGTCGCGATGACCTGCCGGCCGTCAAGGAACAGGCGTGTGGACTTGCGATTCTGCCCGCCCGGGTTCTCCCAACCAATCGCCTGCGCACCCAGCAGGTCGCTGCAGGCGCGCACGGCCTGGCCGGCCCGCTCGTCCATGCTCTCGAGTGTTTCCATGAAACCAGTCTCGGCCCGCCCACGAGCGGGGGCAAGCCGTGTCGGCGGGAAGGGCGGGGCTACTGCGTCAGGGTGGCGTAGCGGTCGAGATGCCAGTCGATGTCGCCGAACTGCCGGGCGATGATGGAAAGCCGCTTGAAGTAGTGACTGGCCTGGTAGTCATCGGTCATGGCGATGCCGCCGTGAAGCTGGACGGCCTCCTGACCCACCCTGCGCCCGGCCTTGTCGCACTGGACCTTCAGCGCCGAGACGGCGCGCTGGCGTTCGGCGAGATCGTCGGAATCGACATCGGCCATATAGACGTCGGCCAGCGAGCGGGACTCCTCAAGCGCCACGAACATGTCGGCCATGCGGTGCTGCAGCGCCTGGAAGGCGCCGATCTTCTGGCCGAACTGCTCGCGCGTCTTCGAGTAGTCGAGCGTCATGGCGTTGAGCACCGACATCAGGCCCAGGGATTCCGCGCAGACTGCGGCAGCGGCGCGGTCGATGGTCTCTTCGATCACGGAATACGCCTTGCCTTCGGTCCCCAGCAGCGTACCGGCAGCACCCGAGAGCTTGATCTCGGCGGCCCGGCCGCCGTCATTGGTGGGATAGCCGCGCACCTCGACACCATCGGCGCGGGGATCGACGACGAAAAGCGAGATGCCCTCCCGGTCGCGGGCCTTGCCCGACGTGCGCGCCGAGACGATCAGCGTATCGGCGGCATCGCCGTTCAGCACCACGGCCTTGTGGCCATCGAGCACCCAGCCGTCGCCGGACTTCTTCGCACTCGTCTCGACGCGGGCGATGTCGTAGCGCGATTTCGGCTCACCGTGGGCGAAGGCCATGACACTCTCACCTGCGATCAGCGCGCCCAGCAGTTCTTCCTTCTGCGTCTCGCTGCCGGCCCGCGCGATGGTGCCGCCGGCCAGCAGCACGGAGGCGAGCCACGGTTCGGTCACCAGACCGCGCCCGAAGGCTTCCATCAGCACTGCCACTTCGCGGGCGCCGCCGAAACCGCCCTGATCCTCGGGCAGGCCAACGGCCAGCCAGCCCAGTTCGGCGAACTGCTTCCAGTGCGCGCGTGAGAAGCCCTCGTCGGTCTTGGAGGAAGCACGGCGCTTGTCGAAGGGATAGCTGCGTTCGATGAACCGCTCGACGCTGTCCTTGAGGAGCTGTTGTTCGTCGGTGAGGTCGAAACTCAACATGGTGCGTTCATTCCCCTCAGAGGCCGAGTACGTGCTTGGCGATGATGTTCTTCTGGATCTCGTTGGAGCCGCCGTAGATCGTCACCTTGCGGGTGTTGAAGTAACCCGGCGCCACGGGGGCGGCGTAGTCCGGTCCGATCGGCTCCTCGTTCCAGCCGGTGTCGAGCGATTCGGGCGCGAACGGCGCCACATAAGGCCCGACGGCTTCCATGGTGAGTTCGGTCAGCAGCTGGTCGATCTCGGTGCCGCGGATCTTGATGAAACTCGCCTCCGGGCCGGGCGTCTTGCCCTGCACCTGCTGGGCCAGCAGCTTGAGCATGGTGGCTTCCAGGGTCACGATCTGGATCTCCACGTCCGACATCTTGCGTCGGAAGCGCGGATTCTCGGCCAGGGTGCCATCGGCATCCTCCTGGTCAGCAGCGATCATGCGCAGGCGGGCGAGCGCCCGCTTGGCCTGGGGGATGCCGGCCATGCCTGAACGCTCGTAGCCCAGCAGGAACTTGGCATAGGTCCAGCCCTTGTTCTCCTCGCCGATGCGGTTGGCGACCGGCACCTTGACGTTGTCGAAGATCACCTGGTTGACCTCGTGGCCGCCTTCCATGGTGATGATCGGGTGGACGGAGATGCCGGGGCTCTTCATGTCGATCAGCAGGAAGGTGATGCCTTCCTGCTTCTTGCCGGAACTGTCGGTGCGGGTCAGGCAGAACATCCAGTCGGCCCACTGGGCAAGCGTCGTCCAGGTCTTGCCGCCGTTGACGATGTAGTGGTCGCCATGGCGCTCCGCCTTGGTGCGCAGGCTGGCAAGATCGGAGCCGGAGTTGGGCTCGCTGTAGCCCTGGCACCACCAGACCTCGCCCGAAAGGATGCCCGGCAGGTGCTGCTTCTTCTGTTCCTCGTTGCCGAAGGTCCAGATCACCGGCGCCACCATGTCTGGGCCGAAGGGCATCATGCCCGGGGCGCCGGCGTTGCTCGTCTCCTCATCGAAAATGAAGTGCTGCATGGGGCTCCAGCCCGCGCCGCCGTGCTCCTCCGGCCAGTGCGGGCAGGACCAGCCGCGCGTGGCCAGCTTGCCGTGCCAGCCGACATAGTCCTGTTTGCTCATGTTGAGGCCGTTCAGCACCTTCTTGCGGGTGCCGGGGTCGAGTTCGGCTTCGATGAAGGCGCGAACCGACTGGCGGAACGATTCCTCTTCCGCAGTGTAGGTGATCTTCATTATCTGGGCCCCCGGATGCTGGCCGTGCGATGGGAGGTGGATGCTAGTATGGCCTTCAACGCCTGCGCAATGCGGGCATGGCATCAATCGGTACCATCAAGGGGATAGTCACATGGGTTTCTTCGACCTTCAGGGCAAGGTTGCCGTCGTCACCGGCGGCTCCAAGGGCATCGGGCGGGCGATCTGCGAGCGCATGGCCGAGGCCGGCGCAAAGGTGGTGGTCTCCAGCCGCAAGGTGGACGCCTGCCAGGAGGTTGTCGACGGCATCAAGGCCAAGGGCGGCGATGCGGTGGCCGTGGCCTGCAACGTCAGCCACATCGAGCAGCTCCAGAATCTGGTCGACACGGCGATGAAGACCTATGGCCGGATCGACTGCCTGGTCGGCAATGCCGCGGTCAATCCCCATTACGGGCCGATGACCGAGATCGACGAGGGCGCGTTCCAGAAGATCGTCGACTGCAACATCCGCGCAAACCTGTGGCTTGCCCGCATGGTGCTGCCGCAGATGGCGGAACGGAAGGACGGCACGATCATCGTCATCTCCTCCATCGCCGGCATCAAGGGTACCGACGACATCGGCATGTACGGCGTTTCCAAGGCCGCCGACATGGCGCTGGCGCGGAACCTGGCGGTGCGCTGGGGCGAGCACAACATCCGGATCAACACGATCGCCCCGGGCCTGATCAGGACCGACTTCGCCAAGGCCCTGTGGGAGAATCCGGAGCGCCGCGCCGCGGTGGAGGCGTCCTATCCGCTGCGCCGTATCGGCGATCCCGACGATATCGCGGGTGTAGCGATCTTCCTGGCCGCCGACGCCGGGCGTTACATCACCGGGCAGACCATCGTTGTCGATGGCGGCGCGACCATCGTCGCCAACGTCTGATCCCCAGGTCATTTGACGCCGGGGCCGGCAGGGATCACCCTGCCGGCCTCATGGTTTTTCATGCGGGAGCGCGGTGACATGGCAAGGGCCACCTTCGGGATGGGCTGTTTCTGGGCGGCAGAAGAGGTCTTTCGTACCGTGCCCGGCGTGACAGCCACGGAAGTCGGCTTCAGCAACGGCCAGGATGCCGGCGTCACCCAGGCGCAGGTCTTCTCGGGCGAAGCCGGCCATGCCGAAGTGGTGGTGGTGGACTTTGATCCCGCCCGGGTCTCCTTCACGGCCCTGCTCGAACACTTCTGGGCCGGGCACGACGCTACCGTACAGGTCAAGCCCATCGTGCGCTCGGCGATCTTCTTCCATGATCCCGGCCAGCAGGCCGAGGCCGAGACGTCCCGTGCCGCGCGGCCACAGGCCGTTGCCACGGAAATCGCCCCGGTGGGCCGTTTCTGGCGCGCGCCCGAGAAGGATCAGCTCTACGTCTGCCGGCACGCCGCCCAGGCTGCCCAGTAGGCACGGCCAACACGGGTTCACGCATTTGCGAAGGCCCGCGTGCTTGTGCAACGCGCCGTGCGGGCCCACATCTGGCATCACCCCAGCATCGGAGCACACATCATGGCCAAGGCGACATTCGCGGCAGGTTGTTTCTGGAGCCCCGAGGAGGTCTTCGCCCGGATCGATGGCGTGACCGACACGGCGGTGGGCTATGCCGGCAGCACGAAGGACAACCCGACCTACGAGGAGGTCTGCACCGGACGCACCGGCCATGCGGAGGCGGTGGAGGTGACCTTTGATCCCGCCAAGGTCACCTACGAGGACCTGCTGAAGGTGTTCTGGGAAATCCATGATCCCACCACGGCCAACCGCCAGGGTCCCGATGTCGGAAGCCAGTACCGCTCGGCGATCTTCGCCCACGACGAGCAGCAGCGCGCCGCCGCCGAGTCTTCGCGCGACGCCCAGCAGCAGGCCCGCCACGACAGCCGCAAGATCGTCACCGAGATCACCGCCGCGCCGACCTTCTGGCGCGCCGAGGACTACCACCAGCGCTTCATGCAGAAGCGCCGCAGCCGCTTCGGCTTCCAGGTGGCCTGAGGGGCGCGCGATCCCCTCTGAGACCTTCCCCTCTCCCACAAGGTGAGGGGGGGGGAATCTGCCGTAAGTCCTACGCGCCCTTTTTCTCTCTCTCCTCATCCCTGCGAAGGCAGGGATCCAGACGCGCTGACGCATCGATGGGCATGACCGCTAGGGCCATGCTCTTCCACCACGCTTGTGCGTCTGGATGCCAGCCTGCGCTGGCATGAGGAGCGTTACGGAAGCCGGGCCGGCCGCCCTCAGCCGTCCCGCATCATCTGGCGGGACTTGTCGATCAGCGCGTGCACCCTGGGCCCCATGGCGGCGAAGCGTTCGTCCTGGGTCTGGCCGCGCAGGTAGCGGATGTAGATCTGCTGCAGGATCACGGCGATCTTGAAGGCGCCGAAGACGCGGTACCAGGTGAGCCGCCCCATTTCGAAGCCGGTGCGCGCGGCGTAGCGGGCCGCGACTTCCATGCGGTTCGGGAAACCCGGCTTGTCGGTCGGCATGAAGGTGGCGTTGCGCCAGCTTTCGGGGTCTTCCGGGTCGGTCCAGTAGTTGAGCAGGGTGCCCAGATCCATCAGCGGGTCGCCGCGGGTGCACATGTCCCAGTCGAGCACGGCCACGGCGCGGGCCGGGTCGTCGTCGGCGACCATCAGGTTGTCGAGCTTGAAGTCGTTGTGGATCAGCGACACCTGGGGTGAGTCCGGGACGTCGCGCTCGATCCAGGCGATGACGTCGGCCACTTCCGGCGCGCTGTCATCGACGGCCGCATGCCAGCGCTTCAGCCAGCCATCGACCTGGCGGGCGACGAAACCTTCGGGTCGGCCCAGGCCATCGAGGTCGACTGCTGCGGGATCCACGCTGTGGAGATCGGCCAGCACGTCGACGATCATGTCGCCGATCCGCGCGCAGAGTTCGGGTTTGCCGTCGAGCACCGCATCGGCGTTGGCCGTGCGCACGACAAAACCTTCCTTGCGCTCCAGGACATGGAAATCGACGCCCAGGATCGCCTTGTCTTCGCACAGCATATAGCTGCGCGGGGCGAGCGGGAACTTCCGCCACAGGCGCGAGAGCACACGATGTTCGCGGGTCATGTCATGGGCCGAGGGCGCGACGGGGCCGAGCGGCGGGCGGCGCAGGACGTACTCGGTGCCGGCGAAGTCCAGCAGGTAGGTCAGGTTGGCATCGCCGCCGCCGAACTGGCGCACGGTGAGCGGCCCCCTGGCATCGTCGAGATGCTCGCGCAGCCAGGGCTCCAGGCGCGTCAGGTCCAGCGTCTCATCGGGACGCACCGCCATGGTCTCGGGATCATGTCTGCTCATCGGCTCGTGCCATCCCCTTGCATCCCATGACTTTTCCCCCAATCGTGCGGGCCGCACAAGCATGGGTTCGGAGCAGGGACGATGTCATCGCAGGCTATTCTGGAGCGGCTCAACGCCAACTGGGAGCCGTGCTCGGCGATCCTGGGCGCCCATGCCCTGGCCTGGGATGGCGAGCGCCAGGAACTGACCCTTTCGTTCACGGTCGATGAACGCTTCTGCCATTCCGTCGATGTCCTCCAGGGTGGTTTCTCAACCTCGATGCTGGACGCCACCATGGCCTATGTCGGGCTTTGTGCCGACGACACGATCGAGCACATCCCCTCGCTGGAGATCAAGGTGAGCTTCATCGCGCCGGGCCATCCCGGCACCCTGATCTGCGTCGCGCGTCCGGTGCGCATCGGAGGCTCGATCGGCTTTCTGGAGGCCGAACTGCACCAGGGTGACACCCTGGTCGCCACGGCGACCGCGACCTACAAGATCATCCGGCGGCGCCCTTCGGCCTGACGCCGCCGGCAGAATGCCGTTGCCTCAGCAGACCTCGAAGAGTCCTGCCATGCCCATGCCGCCGCCGATGCACATGGTGACCACAACATGCTTTGCGCCGCGCCGCTTGCCCTCGATCAGGGCGTGGCCGGTCATGCGTGCGCCCGACATGCCATAGGGGTGGCCGATGGAGATGGAGCCGCCGTTGACGTTGAGAATCTCGCCCGGAATACCCAGCTTGTCGCGGCAGTAGAGCACCTGCACGGCAAAGGCCTCGTTGAGTTCCCACAGATCGATGTCGTCCATCTTGAGCCCCGTGCGCTCCAGAAGGCGCGGGATGGCATAGACCGGGCCGATGCCCATTTCGTCGGGCTCCAGGCCCGCCACCGCCATGCCGCGGTAGATGCCCAGCGGCTGCAGACCCTTCTTCTCGGCAAGCTTGGCGTCCATCACGACGCAGGCCGAGGCGCCGTCGGAAAGCTGGCTGGCGTTGCCCGCGGTGATGGTGAAACCCTCGCCGCGCACCGGCTCCAGCTTGGCAAGACCCTCCAGCGTGGTGGAGGGGCGGTTGCCCTCGTCCTTCTCCAGGCAGACCTCGACGTCGGAGACCTCGCCCGTCGCCTTGTCCTTGACCGCCATCATGGTTTTCAGCGGCACGATTTCGTTGTCGAACTTTCCGGCCTCCTGGGCAGCCGCGGTGCGTTGCTGGCTCTGCAGGGCATAGGCGTCCTGGGCCTCCCGTCCGATGCCGTAGCGCTTGGCGACGGTCTCTGCGGTGTCGATCATCGGCATGTGGAGATCGGGGTGGTGCGCGGTCAGCCAGTCCTCCTCGCGCATCCCCAGGTTATAGGTTGGCCCGACGACGCTGATCTGCTCGACGCCGGCACCGATGGCCACCGGCACGCCGTCTGCAATGACGCGGTGGGCGGCGCTGGAGATCGCCTGCAGGCCCGAACTGCAGAAACGGTTGATCGTGGTGCCCGAGGTGGTGACGGGCAGGCCGGCGCGCAGCGCTGCGCCCCGTGCGTGGTTGAAGCCGGTCGCACCCTCGGGGAAGCCGACGCCGACGATGACGTCTTCGACCTCAGCGCCCTCGATGCCCGCGCGCTTTACCGCGTGTTCGATGGCATGGCCGGTCATGGTCACGCCATGGGTCTTGTTGAAGGCGCCGCGAAAGGCCTTGCCGATGGGCGTGCGGGCGGTGGAAACGATGACGGCTTCGCGCATGATGGTGATCCTCTGTTCGGGTCTATTGGCCCTCACCCTCCCACCGCTTCGCGGCGGGTCCCTCCCTCTCCCGTTTCACGGGAGAGGGGCAAGGGTGGCGCATCCCAACCCCTCTCCCGCTTGCGGGAGGGGGAGGGGCCCGGCCCGAAGGGACGGGAGGGTGAGGGCGCGGTTGTTACTGGTCCTGGCGTTCCTTGTCGTAGTCCTCGAAGGTCTTGCCTTCCCTGGCCAGTCGCGTGAGCAGGGCCGAGGGTTTCCAGTGGTCCGATTCCAGGTGCTCGCCATAACGCAGGATCGCCTCGTGGACCTTGTCGAGGCCCACGGTACCGGCCCAGTGCATCGGGCCTCCGCGCCAGGCCGGGAAGCCGTAGCCGTTGATGTAGACGAGATCGATGTCGCTGGCGCGCAGGGCAAAACCCTCTTCCAGGATCTTCGCGCCGATATTGATCAGCGGATAGAGACAGCGCTCCAGCATCTCCTGCTCGGAAATGTCGCGCTGCTGCAGGCCGAAATGGGCGCGCGCATCGGCGGCAAACCGCATGATCTCCGGGTCGTGGACCGGCTTGCGGCTGCCGTCTTCGTAGATGTAGTAGCCGCGCTGGGTCTTCTGTCCAAAGCGCCCCATTTCGCAGATACGGTTGGCGATGAAACCGCCGCGGATCTCGATGGGCACGCCGCCGCCGGCATCCTTGCGCTTGCGCCAGCCGATGTCGTTGCCGGCGAGATCCATCACCGCGAGGGGGCCCATGGCCATGCCATAGTCGAGCATCACCTTGTCGACCTGGCGCGGCTCGGCGCTTTCCTCGATCATCATGCTGGCCTCGCCGAAGTAACCCTCCAGCATGCGGTTGCCGATGAAGCCGTGGCAGACACCCGCGACGATCGGCAGCTTCCGCATCTTCCTGCCCAGATCCAGCACGGTCATCAGGTTGCTGTCGGAGACGTTCTTGGTCCGCACCACTTCCAGCAGGCGCATGACGTTGGCCGGGCTGAAGAAATGTGTGCCCAGCACATTACCGCTGCGTCCCGGCACTGTGTCGGCAATGGCATCGACATCGAGGTAGCTGGTGTTGGAGGTGAGGATGGCGTCCTTCTTGGCCACCTTGTCGAGCTTGGCGAAGACTTCCTTCTTCACCGCCATCTCCTCGAACACCGCCTCGATGATGATGTCGGCATCGCCCAGATCGTCGTAGCTGACCGAGGGCGTGATCATCGCCATGGCCTTGTCCATCTGCTCCTGGGTCAAACGGCCCTTGGAGACGGTCGCGGCATAGTTCTTCGCAATGATGCCGACGCCGCGGTCGAGCGCCTCCTGGTTCTGCTCGACGATGGTGACGGGAATGCCCGCGGCGATGAAGTTCATGGCGATGCCGCCGCCCATGGTGCCCGCGCCCAGCACGCCGGCCTTCTTGAGTTCCTTGAGCGGGGTGTCCTTGCCGATGCCCGGCACCTTGCCGGCGGCGCGCTCGGCGAAGAAGACATGGCGCAGCGCCTTCGATTCCTCTGATTTCACGCAGACCTCGAAGATCTCGCGCTCGCGCTTTACGCCCTCGTCAAAGGGCAGGTCGACTGCGGCCTCCACACATTCGATGCAGGCATAGGGTGCGCGCATCCCACGGGCGCTGCGCGCGATCTCCTTTTTCTTGTCCTCGAACACGGAACGGTCGTCGAGCTTGATCTCGATATCGCGCGTGCGCCGGTGTTTGCCGCCTTGCGCGCCCTTTTCCGTGGCAAAGGCGAGTGCACCCTCCAGCAGGTCGCCCTCGATCACCTTGTCGACGATGCCCAGTTCCAGCGCCTTCTGCGCCTTCACCGCATTGCCCGAGACGATCATGTCGAGCGCGGCCTTGACGCCAGCCAGGCGGGGCAGGCGCTGGGTGCCGCCCGCACCCGGCGGAAAGCCGAGCTTGACCTCGGGCTGTCCGACCTGGGCGCCGGGCACGATGACCCGGTAATGGCAGGCCATGGCCGTTTCCAGGCCGCCGCCCAGGGCATGGCCGTGGATGGCCGCGATCACCGGCTTGGGGCTCGCCTCGAAGGCCGCGATGATATCGGCGAAGCGTTCCTCGCCGTCGGGCCAGGGCAGGGAGAAGTAACGGATGTCGGCTCCTGCGATAAAGCCGCGGCCCGCGCCGATGAGGACAATGGCCTTGATGTCGCTATCGGCATTGGCCTTGGCCACACCCTGGCAGATGCCCTTGGGCACGCCCGGGCTCATCGCGTTGACCGGCGGGTTGTTGACGGTCAGGACCGCGACGGTCCCGTGTTTGGCATATTCGACCAGAGACATCGGCTCTCCTTGGCTTCGCGTCGGCGACGGTTTTTCTTGTGCTGCGCAACGCTAGTCAGGGCAGGGCGGGGTTGCAATCTCCATCAACCCGGCGCCGTCCGCATGGCGGAAACCGTGGACGGGCTGCGCCAGGTGTTCAGCGGACAATGAACCTGTCCCGTCCTCGCTACGATCCTATCCGCTGCTGTTGAGGCAGCAGTGGGACGTGTGCAGCGCACGAACGCGCCATCGTCGCCACGGCAGCCATGACCAGGTTGCCATACCGGTTGTTGATTCCGGTACCGACGAGGAAGGCTAGACCAGGAAGCTGGTCTCGCTCAGTTCTTCGAGATGGACCCCGATCAGCACCAGGGAGTCGCCGCTCTCGAAGGTGAACTCGACGCCCGTGGAAAAATTCCGGCCCAGCGCCAGTACATCGGCCGCGGAGGCAAGGCCGGACATGCCGGTCAGGTCGATGAGGTCGGCCTCGGGACCGCTCGCCGCCATGTCGAGGACGCTGTCGTGGCCGTCGCCGTTGGCGAAGACGAAGCGATCCGCGCCGCCTTCGCCGATGAGCACATCGTTGCCCGCACCGCCGCTCAGGATATCGTTGCCCAGGCCCCCGCGCAGCAGATCGGTGCCCGCGCCGCCGTCCAGAATGTCGTCGCCCTCGCCACCGTTGAGGCCATCCTCGCCCGTGCCGCCCGAGAGCACATCGTTGCCGATGCCGCCCAGCAACAGGTCGTTGCCGTCGTCGCCGTTGAGAATGTCGTTGCCTTCGCCGCCGTTGAGGCCGTCGTCGCCTGCGCCGCCCGAAATCGTATCGTCGCCGGTTTCGCCCAGCAGCAGATCGCTGCCTTCGCCGCCGTCCATGATGTCGTCGCCCGCGCCGCCGTTCATGGCGTCCGCACCCGCATCGCCCGAGATCGCATCGTTGCCGTTGCCGCCCATCAGCAGGTCGGCGCCTTCGCCGCCCGCAAGGGTGTCGTCGCCGTCACCGCCGTTGAGGCCGTCGTCGTCGTCTCCGCCCAGCAGGGTGTCGTCGCCCTCTTCGCCGATCAGCAGGTCCTGGCCGCTGCCGCCTTCCAGGGTGTCGTTCCCATCGCCGCCATTGAGGCCGTCGTTGCCGGCATCGCCCATCAGGTGATCGTCGCCCCCGGCGCCGATCAGCAGGTCGATGCCGTCGCCACCGTGGATCGTGTCGTCGCCGTCGCCGCCGTTGAGTCCGTCGTCGCCTTGGTCGCCGAACAGCGTGTCGTTGCCGGCATCGCCGATCAGCAGGTCTGCGCCAACGCCGCCGTGGAGGGTATCGTCGCCGTCGCCGCCGTTGAGGCCGTCGTCGCCTTCGCCGCCGTCGAGGTTGTCGTTGCCCGCCGCGCCGACCAGCAGGTCGGTGCCGTCGTTGCCGAACAGCGTGTCGTCGCCGTCGCCACCGTTGACGCCGTCGTCGCCGTCGCCGCCCGAAAGAATGTCGTTGCCCAGGCCACCGACGACCAGGTCGTTGCCTTCGCCGCCGTCTGCAACATCGTTGCCCGCGCCGCCGTTGAGGCCGTCGTCGCCGGCGTCGCCCGAGAGGCTGTCGTCGTCCTCGGCACCGCCGAGCCAGTCGTTGCCGGTGCCGCCTTCCATGTGGTCGTTGCCTTCGCCGCCGACCATCAGGTCGTTGCCGTCGCCGCCGTCCAGCACGTCCTGGCCGCTGCCGCCATAGACCGTGTCGGCACCGGCATCGCCCATCAGGGTGTCGTCCAGGCCGCCGCCCAGCAGGGTGTCGTCGCCATCGCCGCCCAGCATGGTGAAGTCGGCGTCGAGGCCGGCTGCCGCGCGCCCGGTTTCATCGTCCGGCATGACGACGGTATCGTCGCCGCCCATGGCATCCATCTGGTGCGGATCGGCAGGGGCCACGTAAGAGCCGGCGATCACGTCATCAAAGAAGATGACGTCGTTGTTTTCGGAAAACAGCGGCGCGGGTGGCGTCGGCATGATGGCAAGCCCCAAGCAATCTCTGGGTCGGTGGACCAGGTTGTCATACGGGTGGCCGCGTGCAGAACTGCGTGCCCGCCCGGTCGCTCAAACCGGACGGGAACCTGCCTCCCGGTACCCTCGTAAAGAGATCATCACGCCAAATGGCCGAGGAGGCCAGTAAAAACGTCTCATTATGGATCGCTTTTGCTGGTTCCCGTCCGTCGGTGGTGATGGTTCACACGCGCGGGATGACCTCAGGCTTGCGCGTGTTTCTTCAGTTCTTCCTTGGAGATCAGACCGCGGTGGACCTCGTCGGGGCCGTCGGCGAAGCGGATGGTGCGGGCGTACATCCAGGCCTGGGCCAGGAACGTGTCCTGGCTGATGCCCATGGCGCCATGGGCCTGGATCGCCCGATCGATGACGTTCTGGGCCATGTTGGGCGCGACCACCTTGATCATGGAGATCTCGGCGCGGGCGGCCTTGTTGCCGACCTTGTCCATCATGTCGGCGGCTTTGAGCACCAGCAGGCGGGCCTGCTCGATCTCGATGCGGCTGTTGGCGATGTCGGCCCGGATGGTGTCGCGCGTGCTGAGCTTGCGCCCGAAGGCGACGCGGTTTTCGACCCGTTTGCACATGGCTTCCAGCGCGCGCTCGGCCAGGCCGATCAGGCGCATGCAGTGATGGATGCGGCCCGGGCCGAGGCGGCCCTGGGCGATCTCGAAGCCGCGACCTTCGCCCAGCAGCAGGTTGTCGGCGGGCACCTTCACGTCGTCGAAGACGATCTCCATGTGGCCCTCGGGCGCATGGTCGTTGCCGAAGACATGCATGGGTCGGATCACCTTCACGCCCGGGGTGTCGATCGGCACCAGGATCTGCGACTGCTGCTTGTGGCGCTCGGCCTCCGGGTCGGTCTTGCCCATCACGATAAGGATCTTGCAGCGCGGGTCGCCGGCACCGGAGATGTAGAACTTGCGCCCGTTGATCCGGTAGCCGTTGCCGTCGCGCTCGATGCTGGTCTTGATGTTGGTCGCGTCCGAGGAGGCGACATCGGGCTCGGTCATGGCGAAGGCCGAACGGATCTTGCCGTCGAGCAGGGGCTCCAGCCACTGCTTCTTGTGCTCCTCGGTGCCGTACCGCTCCAGCACCTCCATGTTGCCGGTGTCGGGTGCGGAACAGTTGAAGCTCTCGGCGCCGATGAAGCTCCGCCCCATGATCTCGCAGAGCGGCGCATATTCGAGATTCGAGAGGCCGAAGCCGCGGTCGCTGGCGGGCAGGAACATGTTCCACAGGCCCTCTGACTTCGCCTTTTCCTTCAACTCCTCGATCACCGGCGGCGCCTGGGTCCAGCCGTACTGCTTCACCTGCTCCTCGTAGAGGTGCTCGTTGGGATAGACGTTCTGCTCCATGAAGCCGGTCAGGCGAGCGGAGAGTTCCTTCACCTTGTCGGGATAATCGAAGTCCATGGGTCCGGTTCCTTGTTTCCTGCTCTGCCTGTCATCGTCCGGCTTGACCGGACGATCCATGCTGTGACCATGCGTCGCGCGCAGCCTTGAGGTTACAGCATGGACCCCATGGTCAAGCCATGGGGTGACATGCGGTTGGGGTTGTTTGGTTCAGTTGGTCGGCAGCTTGTGGTCCTTGAACGTCTGGCGAAGGGTCAGCTTGGAGACCTTGCCGGTGGCGGTGTGGGGCATCTCGTCGACGACCACGATATCATCTGGCATCCACCACTTGGCGATCTTGTCTTCGAGATAACCGCGAATCTCGTCCGCGCTCGGCGTCTTGCCCGCCTGGGGCAGGATCACCAGCATTGGGCGCTCCAGCCATTTCTCGTGCGGCATGGCGATGGCGGCGGCCTCCAGAACGTCCGGGTGGCCCATGGCGGCACTTTCCAGATCGATCGAGCTGATCCACTCGCCGCCCGACTTGATGAGGTCCTTGGTACGGTCGGTGATCTGCATCAGGCCCTCGCGGTCCACCGTGGCGACATCGCCCGTGCGGAACCAGCCGTCGGCGGTGATGGCGGCAGCCGAGGCCGTATCGTCCTCGTAGTAGCCGTCGCAGACCCAGGGACCGCGGACCTGGAGTTCGCCCTGGCTTTCGCCATCCCAGGGCATTTCCTTGCCGTCGTCGTCGACCAGGCGGAAGTCGACGCCGAAGAACTTGCGCTGGCGCAGCTTGCGTTCGTAGAGCGCGTCCTCGCTGAGGTCGTCGACCCCCTTGCCGAAGATGCCGCCGGAACAGACCGGGCTGGTCTCGGTCATGCCCCAGCCCTGCAGCACGTTGACGCCGTATTCCTTCTCGAAGGCCTTGATCATGGCGACTGGCGCGGCCGAACCGCCCGAGACCAGGTGCCTGAGATGATCGAGCCGCTTGCCCGACTGGCGCAGGTAGGTGAGCAGGCCCAGCCAGATGGTCGGCACACCCAGGGTGACGGTCACCTTCTCGTTCTCGAACAGCTCGTGCAGGCTCTCGCCGTCGAGCTTGGCGCCGGGCAGCACCAGCTTGGCGCCGCAGATCGGCGTCGCATAGGGCTGGCCCCAGGCCTGGACGTGGAACATGGGCACGACGGGCAGCACGGTGGAACGCGCGCCGATCTCCATGCAACCCGCCGCCAGCAGGCCCATGGCGTGCAGCACCGTGGAGCGGTGGCTGTAGAGCGTGCCCTTCGGGTTGCCCGTGGTGCCGGAGGTGTAGCACATGGCCGCCGCCGCGTTTTCGTCCAGCATCGGCCAATCGAACGGTGTGGCGGGCGCGGCCTCCAGCAACTCCTCGTAGCACATGGCGTTCTTCAGGCTGGTTTGGGGCATGTGCTCCCGGTCGGTCATCACGATGTAGCCCTCGACCGCGGTCAGGCGGTCGGCGAGCTTTTCCAGCAGGGGCACGATGTTGGCGTCGACGAAGACAAAGCGGTCCGCGGCGTGGCCCAGGATGTAGATGATCTGATCCTCGAACAGGCGCGGATTCATGGTGTGGCAGACCGCACCCATGCCGGAGATGCCGTAGTAGAGCTCGAAGTGGCGGTAGCCGTTCCAGGCAAAGGTCGCGATGCGGTCGCCCTCCTTCACCCCCAGCGCGGCCAGGGCATGAGCCAGGCGGTTGGTGCGCGCCCAGGCGTCGGCATAGGTGTAGCGGTGGATCGGTCCTTCCACCGTGCGGCTGACGATCTCCTGATCGGGGAAGCAGAGCGCGGCGTGTCTCAGGATGCCTGAGATCAGCAGCGGCGTATCCATCATCCGTCCGGCCAGCATGTTCCCCGTCCCTCGATCTTGCCCGGCGCGATACTAGCAAGGCTGGGCGGCCGGTCCATGCTTCTTGGCCATCGCGCTGCACCTGTTCCTGGGATTAACATTGTCGCCTTGCGGCGGGAGGCGACCATGGCGAACGGTGTGCTGGCTGAAGGTTTCAAGACGACGCCCTACTGGTGGGATCTGGCGCCCCGACCGGAGGTGACCGACGCGGCCCCTCCGGGCAGGGCCGAGGTGGTGATCGTAGGTTCGGGCAATGTCGGGCTCTCCTCGGCGCTGACCCTGACGCGTGCCGGGCGCGAGGTGGTGATTCTCGATGCCGAGGCCGCCGGCCACGGTGCCAGCACGCGCAACGCCGGCTATCTGGGCCGCAACGTCTGGTACAAGTACGGCGACATGGTGGAGAAGATCGGCCGCGAGCAGGCCGGCATCGTGTCGCGCGAATCCATCGCCGCCCACGACTTCGCCGCCGCGCTGATCCAGAAGGAGCAGATCGCCTGCTTCTATCGCGACAGCGGGCGCTTCATCGCTGCCCCCTCGCAGAAGATGTTCGACAAGATGTCGAAGGATCTCGACCTGATGAGGAAGGACCGCATTCCGGTCGATGCAGAGATGATCCCGCCCGAGCAGCAGCCCGCGGCTTATGCACCGGGACGTTACTTCGGCGGCCAGATCCTGCGCGGCAACGGCGTCATCCATGCCGGCCTCTACCACAAGGGCCTGCTCGACCGGGCGTTGAGCCAGGGCGCGCGCATCTTCGGCAACTGTCCCGCCGAGAGCATCGAGCGCGACGGTGCGGGGTTCCGCATCGTCACGCCTCGCGGCACCATCCAGGCTGGCCATGTCATCGTCGCGACCAACGGCTACACGCCCAAGGCCGCGGGCTGGCTGCGCCGCCGCATCGTTCCCGTGGATTCCTACATGGTCGCGACCGAGCCTCTGGCGCCCGACCTCATCGCCCACGTCCTGCCAGGCGGGCGGCCGATGATCGAAAACCGCTACACGCCCTGCTGGATGCGCACCAACGAGGATGGCACACGCATCCTGTTCGGCGGCACCAGTGCCGAGCCGCCCCGCCACCTGCCCGACAAGGCCCTCCACCTCCATCGGGTGATGGGCGAGATCGCGCCGGACCTGAAAGACGTGAAGCTCACCCACTGCTGGACCGGCAAGACCGCCTTCACCTTCGACATGCTGCCCCATACCGGCAGCCACGACGGCGTCGAATACGCCCTGGGCTGGTGCGGCGCCGGCGTGCCGATGGGCACCTACCTTGGCCACAAGACAGCCCTGCGCGTCATGGGCGACCCCGAAGCCGCCTCCGCCTTCGACGGCCGCCCGTTCCCGACCAAGCCCTTCTACACCGGTAGCGCCTGGATGCTGCCGCTGGTGGTGCAGTGGTACAAACACAAGGACAGGAAGCTGTTCCGCGGTCGCTGATCGAAGCACGGCGCGATGCAGTTTGAAGGAAACGCCGGCTCGCCGCTCTAGCTCTTGCGGCCGCGTTCGGAAGCCTCGATCTCGTCGCGCATTTTCTGGCTGGCGCCAGTGGCCAGGCGTTCCATGCCGTCGTGAGCGGCAAGGTGAAGGTGCTCGGAAAGGTCGATCTCCACGGTCAGGTTCTCCATCGTGCCGCCGTGGAAATGGCCGCCGATGCGCCCGCCGTCGGCAATCAGGTGCAGATGGTATCCGGGCACCTCAATGGGCGCTGAATCGCCGGGGAAACGGAAGCCGACAAGCTGGCCGTCCAGTTCCTCCATGTCCTGCTCGGACTGCTGCTTGGCCGCCTGGGCCAGGGTCGACGGTTCGTCCTGGCGCAGCACGACGCGGAAATGGGCGCTGCGGAAGCGGCCCCTGGCGCGCACGGCGCAAAGCTGGTCCTTGACCGGCAGGTGGTTGTCCACGGCGGCCTCAAGCTCTTCCATCGTGCAGGGGCCTTCGAGGCGGAAGGTGATGTCCGCGTTGAAGAACTTCACAACGGCAAAGGGAGTCTGGGTCTCAGGCGAGACCGGCGTGCCGTGGCCGCCGGGGCCGAAGTGCCAGAACTTGCCGTCTGCGGCGGCCATCTCGCCATCCAGGTCGACAAAGGTGCCCAGGCCGAAATCGCCGTGTTTCATGATCTCGCCATAGGACATGGAGCCCGAAAAATTCCCGTCGATCAGGCGGCCGATGGTTTCGACCTGAAAGACCTCGTCGTGGCTGCATCGGCCCTGGATGTAGTCGCGGATGTGTCCGGCGAGTTTCTTCATCGTGCTCTCCTTGTCGTCGCCGGCTTTCAGGAAAAGTGCAGCGGGGCGAAGCCATCGTCCCATCCGCTCATGGGAGCCAGCGCCTCGGGCGCGCAGTGCACGTCAAGCACGAAGGGACTGCCGCGGTGGGCATAGGCCCGTGCCACGGCGGCATTGAGGTCGGTGTTGCCGTCGACATGCATGCCGTCACAGCCGTAGGCGCGGGCCAGTGCGACGAAATCGGGGTTCTCGAGGGCTACCGAGTAAGGCTCGCTTTCCTGCGCCCGGATGCGTCCCAGGATGCCGTTGTTGAGGACCACCAGCACCAGCGACAGACCGGCCTGGGCGGCAGCGCCCAGTTCCCCGATGGTCATCTGCACACCGCCGTCGCCGGCGATGCCGACCACCACGGCATCGGGGTAGGTTGCCGATGCGGCCATCAGTGCGGGCAGGCAATAGCCCATCACGCCCAGGTTCTCGCTGACCAGGGCGGCATGATCGCCCGAAAGGTGCAGGAACTGTGCGGCCCAGACGGCATTGTCGCCGATGTCCAGGGCGACCACCGCATCACGGGGCAGGTGTGATGACAGGGCGCGCATCACCTTGACCGGATGGGCATGGTCGCCGTCCGCAGGCAGCCGGTCCTCGACCCATTCGGCCAGGAACGCCTTCATCGATGCGTTACTGAGGTTCAGGCATTCCTCGTCGGGCGTACCGGTCAGGCGCTGCGCGATGCCGTCGGCGATCTGGCTCAATGCACCGATCAGCGTTGCCCTGGCGCGGAAGCCGCCGGGCACATGGCGCGGCGAGGGGGCACAGCGTACCAGTTCGCGCGCCTGCCGCCCGGATCGCCCAGCCACAAACGGGCCCAGATGGGCAACGCCGAAGGAGAGGATCAGTTCGGCATGGCCCAGCACGTCGCGTGCAACCTGCTCGCCGGGCGCCCCGAAGATGCCCAGCACCCCGGCAACATTGGGATGGCGCTCATCGACGATGCCCTTGCCGCCCAGCGAGGTGACGACCGGCGCCTTCAGCCGCTCGGCCAGGCGCAGGATCGCGTCGCCGCAGCCGCGCGCGCCCGAGCCTACGGCAATGGTGACATGGCGCGCTTCCACGATGGCGGCCACCGCACTCTCGAAGGCAGCGTCGGTCGGGAACAGGGGCGTGGGCGGCAGTGGGGCGACCGGCTTGAACATGGGCGCACGCTCGTCGTCGAGCGGCAGGGCCTGGATGTCGGTCGGGATCGCCAGATGGGTGACGCAGCGCTGCTCCACGGCAACGGCCATCGCCTCGCGCAACATGGGCGGCAATTCGTTGGGGTGGGAACAATGGGCGCTGCGGCCGACATGGGGCGCGAGCATGCCGGCGGTGTCGACGTCCTGGAACTCCAGGCGGCCCTGGCGCCAGGTCGGCAGCATGCCGGTCAGGGCCAGCACGGGGGCGCCGTCGACCTGGGCATCGATCAGGCCTGTGATCAGGTTGGTCGCACCGGGGCCGGAGGTCGCAAGGCAGGCCGCCAGCTTGCCGGTCAGCTTGGCCTGGGCGGAAGCGGCCAGCGAGGCGGCGGCCTCGTTGCGCATCAGCACCCATTCGAGGCCAGGATGGTTCACCACCGCCTGCAGCAGCGGCAGGATCGATGCGCCGGGATAGCCGAAGACGTGGGTCACCCCGTGATCGACCAGATTCTGCGCGATGTAGTCGGCGACGTTGTTCATGCTTGTTCCTCGGTTGCCGTCCAGGCGGCGATTTACAGGATGACCCGGTCGCGCTTGACGGCATCAACGCCGTCGAGTGTGCGGGCATAGAGGTGTCCGGCGTGGACCGCCGAAGCGATGATGTGGGGCGCCTCGCAATCGCCGATGCGCCGCAGGCTCGCGATGCCCGCGCCCTTCAGGGCTTCGGGATCGGCGGCAAGGGCGGCGTACAGGCCTTCGTGCGGTTCGCGCGAGGTCACGGCGACGATGCTGTCGCAGGAGATATAGCGCTGACGGCCGCTATAGCCGCAGACCAGCGTGGCGTTGTCCTCATCGAAGGCCGTGACGGCATGGGCGGTCACCAGCTCGACGTCCAGATCGATCAGGCGGGCCTGGATGCGGCCCTGGTCGAGCGTGCCGCGGCACAGGGGCGAGACATTGTCGGCGGTCGTGACCAGCACCACCTCGTTGCCGCGCGCCGCCAGCGCTTCGGCGATGACCCCGCCCATGTAGAAGTGGTCGTCGTCATAGACCACGACACGGCCCTCGACCGGCGTGCCGGCCATGATGTCGTCGGGCGTGTAGACCCGTTCGTGCTCCCAGCCCTCGATGCCGGTGTAGCTGGAGCGGCCGACGCCGTTGCGCCGCCAGGAGGCGCCGGTGGCGATGCAGACGTGCTCGAAGCCGAACTCCAGCACCTGTTCTGGCGTCAGTGCGCTGTCGCGGTAGATCGCGACATTGGGGTACTTGTGGATCTGTCCGATGCGCCAGTCCTTGACGCGGGCCCAGGTCGAAAGGCCGGGCAGGGTGGCCTCGCGCGTCGCGCGTCCGCCGAGTTCCGCGCCCGCCTCGGCCAGCGCCACCTCGTAGCCGCGCTGGCCCGCCGCACGGGCGGCCTCCAGACCGGCGGGGCCGGCGCCCACGATCAGCACCTTGCCGTTGCCGCCCTTGGGCGCGATCGTCTCGGGGTGCCAGCCGCGCCGCCACTCCTCGCCCATGGTCGGGTTCTGGGTGCAGCGCAGGGGCGAGCCGTGGCCGTTGGTCATGATGCAGACGTTGCAGCCGATGCACTCGCGGATGTCCTCGATGCGGCCTTCCTTGATCTTGTTGGGCAGGAACGGATCGGCGATCGAAGGGCGCGCCGCGCCGATCATGTCGACCAAGCCCTTGTTGACGATGGAGACCATGCGGTCGGCGCTGGTGTAGCGCCCCACCGTGAGAACGGGTTTGGTCGTCACCTGCTTGACGAAGGCGATGTATTCCTCCTGCGCGCCTTCCTCGGCAAAGCGGGCGGTGCGCGCATCGGCGGGGAAATTGGCGATGTTGACGTCCCACAGGTCTGGGACCTCCGCCAGGTACTCGACCAGGGCGCGGCCTTCGCCGTCGTGTTTGATGCCGGCATCGACGTCGAGGTTGTCGACGGCAAAGCGAATGGCGACGCCGCAGGTATCGCCCACCGCGTCCTTGGTGTCCTCCAGCAACTCCTTGATAAGGCGGGCGCGGTTCTCGAAGCTGCCGCCGTATTCATCCGTGCGCTGGTTGTGGACGGGGGAGAGGAACTGCGCGGGCAGATAGCCGTGGGCGGCATAGACATAGACGATGTCGAACCCGGCCTCCCTGGCGCGCAGGGCCGAGGCGCGGTGGTTGGCGCGGAATTCGCGGATGTCGGCCCTGTCCATGGCGCGGGTCTGGGTCGTGCCATGCCAGGTGGGCATCGACATCGGCGCGCCGGGCACGACGCGGGAGAGATCGTTGCCGCTGGAATAACCGCCGTACCACAGCTCCACGCCCGCCAGCGCGCCGTGCCGGTGGCAGGCCTCGACCATGGCGGCGTGGTTGCGGATGTCCTCATCGTCCCAGAGCGTGCAGTAGGGGCCGGGCTGGTCGTCGGCGCCGGGATCGATGGAGCAGTACTCGGTGCAGACCACGCCCCAGCCGCCCGCGGCCTTGGTCTCGCGCATGGCGTTGACCGTGGCGGGCATGGCAAAGCCCATTCCGCTGCAATGGGGCACCTGGTAGAAACGGTTGGGCGCGGTGACGGGCCCGATCTTCACTGGTTCGAACAGGATGTCGTAGCGCGGATCGCGTGCCATGGTGCCCTCTGCTGCATGCCCGGCGACACAATAGCGCCGCTCGGCGGTTCCCGGAACTGTCGGCGGCGGCTAACGTGACGCAGCGCACTGGGGGAGACCACCATGACCGACACTGCCGAATTGCTTGCCGCCCTGGTGCGGATCGACTCCTGCGTGCCGCCGGGCGACGAAATCGAGATCGCCCGCTTCGTGCACGGTCGTCTGGAGTCGGCGGGTATCGCCGCCACGCTCGACGAATTCCAGCCGGGCCGCGCCAATGTGCTGGCCCGCATCAAGGGGCAGGGCAACCGGCCGGCCCTGATCTTCTCGGCCCATTTCGACACCATGCCGCCGGGCGCACAGCCTTGGAAACATGGCCCCTTCGCCGCCGAGATCGCGGACGGACGGCTCTACGGCCGGGGCGCTGCCGACATGAAAAGCGGCATGGCCGCCATGATCGTGGCCGCCGAGCGTATCGCGGCCTCGGGCGATGCCCTGAGCGGCGATCTGGTGCTGGCTTTCAGCGCGGGCGAAAGCTCCAACTGCCTGGGCGCTCGGCGTTTCGTGGAGACCGGCGCGCTGGCGGGCATGGGGGCATTGCTGGTGTCGGAGCCTTCCTCGATGAACGTGCTGCTGGCCGAGAAGGGCGCCCTCTGGCTGCGCCTCATCGCCCACGGCAAGGCAGGCCACACCTCCGGCAACGAGGGGATGACGGGCGGCGGCGCCAATGCGGTCGACCGCATGACCGACGCGCTGGTCGCCCTGCGCAGCTTCCGCTTTGCCGAAGGCGAGCATCCGCTGCTCGGCAAGCCGTCGTTGTCGGTCGGCACCATCCACGGCGGCAGCGTCGTCAACCTGACGCCCGACCGCTGCGAGGCCGAGATCGACCTGCGCATCCTGCCCGGCATGGCGCCCGAGGACGTCGAGGCCGCCATCGCCGCCCATGTCGGCAAGGATATCGCCGTCGAGCGCATCGACTTCAAGCCGCCGGTCGAGACCGCGCCCGACCACCCCTTCGCCGCCGCCTGCCTGAAGGCCATGGGTCCGGGTAGCAAGCCGCGCGGGGCCTCCTACTACAGCGATGCCACGATCCTGGCGCCTGCCTTCGACCTGCCCATGGTCATCATCGGCCCGGGTGAAATGGGCATGAGCGGCCAGACCGACGAATACTGCGACCTCGCCAGCCTCGACCGCGCCGCCGACACCTTCGAGGCGATCGCGCGCGACTGGCTGGGTGCGGGTTCATGATCGACTTCAAGGGCAAGTGCGTCCTGGTGACCGGGGCGGCCGGCGGCATCGGTCGGGCGACGTGCGCCATGTTCCACGGCGCCGGCGCAACCGTCGTCTTTGCCGATCTTGACGGGGAAGGGGCCGCCGCTGCCGCCGCGGCCTGCGATCCCTCCGGCGCCACGGCCTGGGGCATCGCCCACGACACCACCAGCTCGGCCGATACCGAGCGTGTCGTCGCCGAGGTGGTCGCGCGCCACGGGCGCATCGATGTCCTGGTGACGGCGGCGGGGGTCTTTCCGCCGCGCCCGATCCTGGAGATGGATGACGCGGCCTGGCGCCATGTCCTGGCGGTCAACCTCGACGGCGTGCTCTACGCCTCGCGCGCGGCGATCCCGCACATGGAAGCCGGCGCCTCCATGGTCCACATCGCCTCGGTGGCGGGTCATCGTGGCTCGCCCATGCATGCCCACTACGCCACGGCCAAGGGCGGGGTGCTGGCGCTCAGCCGTTCTCTGGCCTCTGAACTCGCGCCCATGGGCATCCGGGTCAACGCCGTCTCGCCCGGCATCATCGCCACCACCATGACCGACGGCCTGATGGCGCGGAAGGGCGACATCATCCTGGCGACCACGCCCATGGCGCGCATGGGCACGGCCGAGGAGGTGGGCGGCGTCATCTGTTTCCTCGCCAGCGATCTCGCCAGCTTCGTCACCGGCGAGACGATCCACGTCAACGGCGGCTGGTACATGGCGTCCTGAGGCGCCGGGCGTGCCGGACGGCCTCTGGACATGGCGCATGCCGATCTCTATATTAGAATGCGTTTAAGATGCAATTGCAGAGATCATGCAGAGCTTCGTCGCCAACATCCGCAGTCTTGCGCTCCTCCCCGGGGGCGCCATCCTGCCGCGCTCCAACCGGCGCGCGCGGATCGTGGCGTTCGCTGCGCTCGCCCTCGGTTTTGTGCTGCTCCTGCGGCCCGATCTGCTGCCGGTCGTCCTGACTAGCCTTTCCGAGGCCTACCTGCAGGTTGCGGTCTTCGTCGCGGGTACCCTGCTGCTGATTGCCTGGAGCGAGCGGGCGAGCGGCGTGGATGTCGCGGCCTGGCTCGCCCCGGAATCGCCCTGGCGCCTGGGTGCGGCGGCCCTGCTGGGCGCCCTGCCGGGTTGCGGCGGCGCGGTGGTGGTGGTGACGCGTTATGTCGCCGGCCGCACCACCTTCGGCGCTTTTGTCGCCGTGCTGACCTCCACCATGGGCGATGCCGCTTTCCTGCTGCTGGCGCGCGAGCCGGTCACGGGCCTCGCCATGATGCTGCTCGGCCTGGGCACCGGCATCCTGACCGGCGCGGCGACCGAGCGGTTCCTGCCGGACTGGAAGGCGCCCAGCGCCCTGCCGGAGCATGTGTCCGT
Source organism: uncultured Rhodospirillaceae bacterium (assembly GCA_937880925.1). GTDB lineage: Bacteria > Pseudomonadota > Alphaproteobacteria > SP197 > SP197 > CALGGB01. The sequence goes on from CALGGB010000103.1 coordinate 30,155, forward strand.
CACGGCCGCGGCCGGCTCGGGGAAGGGGGAGCCCGGTGTCCTCACCCGGATATGGCACATCCTGCTCGTACCGGGCGCAGTCCTCGCGGTGCTGGGCGCGCTGCAGGTCGATCTCGCCACGGTGCCCGGCCTTGCGCCTCTGGCCCTTGGCCTGGGTGTCGCCGGCGCCCTGCTGGCCGTCGCGCTCTGGGTCGCGGGCGATCCCGCGGTCGCGAACCGTCCGGCGGCGGGCAGTCCGGCCAGCGATACCGCCATGGTGACGGTCTGGGTGATTGCGGCCTTCCTGCTCTTCGGCCTGGTCTCCCAGGGCTTCGGCGTCGACGTTCCGGCCCTCTTTGATGCGGCCTGGATGGCGCTGCCGCTGCTGGGCGTGCTGGTCGGCTTCCTGCCCGGCTGCGGTCCCCAGATCGTGGTGGCGACCTTCTACCTGTCAGGGGTCCTGCCGGTCTCGGCGCTGGCCGCCAACGCCATCAGCAACGACGGCGATGCCCTGTTTCCCGCGCTGGCGCTGGCGCCGCGCGCCGCCCTGGCGGCTTCCATCGTGACCGCGCTGCCCGCCCTGCTGGTCGGCTACGCCCTCCACATGGCCCTGCCCGTACCCTGAAGCCTCACCACAGGCTGCCGGCGGCCACGGTGACGTCCTCGCCGGTGATGCCGCGTGCCGCGTCGCTGCACAGGAAACACGCCAGTGCCGCGATCTCCTCGGGCTCGATCACCCGTTTCTGGGGATAGCTCTCCACGATCTCGGCCAGCACGTCCTCGGCGCTGATGTTCCGGGCGCGGGCCTGCTGGGCGACGTTGCTCATCATCATGCCGGTGCGCACGTAGCCCGGGTTGATGGCGTTGCAGGTGACGCCATGGGCAGCACCCTCCAGCGCCACGGAGCGGGTGAGGCCCAACAGCCCGGCCTTGGAGGCGCAATAGGCCGGGTTGCTCGCCGCCCCGACGTTGGCGGCGGTCGAGGCGATGTTGACGATGCGGCCCCAGCCGCGCGCCATCATGGCCGGCAGGCAGGCCGCGATCATGCGGAAGGCGCCGTTGAGGTTGGTGTCGAGCACCAGCGCCCACTGCTCCTCGGTATGGCCCAGGATCGGCTGTTCCAGGCTGGTACCCGCTGCGTTGACCAGGATGTCGATCTTGCCGAGGGCCGCTTCGGTCCCATCGACCAGGTCGCGGCAGCTCTGCGGGCTGCGCAGGTCGTGATCGCGCGCCAGCGCCTGCACGCCCAGGGCCCTGATGGCCTCCGCCGTATCCTCCAGCGCCTGTTTCGTGGGGAAGGTGACGTCCTCGTTGACCGCCTTGGCGCGATGGTCGCTGAGGTAGGAACCGATCGCCACGTCGGCGCCAGCCGCGGCCAGCGCCAGCGCAATGGCGCGGCCCTGGCCGCTGGCGCCTCCGGTGACCAGGGCAACGCGCCCTTCCAGTTCTCTTGCCGTCATGCTTGTCTCCCCTTGCCGGGCACAGGTTAGCCGCGCCGGCGACAGGGGGCGAGGGGCCATGATCTACATCGAGTTCATCGACCGCGACCGGCACACGCCGATGGAGGTCTTTCGCTACTTTGCCGACCAGTCCTCCTGGGTCGATCCCGAGGACGGCCTTGTCGGCATGTTCGGGCGCACCATGCGCCTTGGCCCCTATCCGGCCTATCTCGCCTTGTGGAAGACCAGGGGCATCGCCCGCATGGACGAGTGGGAGGACTATTTCCGCAGCGAGGCCTATCTGCGGCACCATTCCGAACTGGCCACCATCCGGGCCATCCACCTGGTGCGGGGCGGCTGCTACGACCTTCTCGTCGAGGGGCCGGCGGCGGCGCCCGACAGCCTGATCTGCATCGAGTACTTCGGCGCACCCGCGGCCATGGCGGATGCCGCTGTGGCCGAGCGCTTCCGACATCGCGAGGCCGAGGGGAAGGGTGCAAGTCTCAGCTTCGTCCTGCGTCGGATCGGCCGCCTGGGCCCCGATCCCGGCTGCCTTGCGGTCTGGAGTTTCGCCGATTACGAGTCACTGGAGGCCTTCCAGCGCACCGATCTCGACGGCGACCCGCTAGGGCCCGTGGAGACCGGCGTTTACCGCTGGTTCGGCCGCGACATTCTCTAGGGGAGGCATCATGGCGGGCACGGGCGAGTGGACCTTGGGCATCATCGGCGGCACCGGCTGGCTGGGCGGGGCGATTGCCACCCGCCTGCTGACCAAACGGTTCCTGCCGCCCCAGCGCATGTGGCTCTCGAACCGTTCGGGCGCCATGGGCGCCTTCGCGCCCTGGCGCGGCATCACGGTGACGACCGATAACGCCGACCTGGTCGCCGCCAGCGACATCGTCATGCTGGCGGTCCGCCCGGGCGACTTCGCGGCCCTCAAGGTCGACTGTTCCGAAAAGCTCGTGGTCTCGGTCATGGCCAGTGTGCCGATCAGCCGTATCGCCGAGCTGACCGGGGCCAAACGCATCGTGCGCACCATGCCCAACCCCTCGGTCGAGTTCGGCGAGGGTTTCACGCCGTGGTTCGCCACGCGCGAGGTGAGCCTGAAGGAAAAGGGCCATGTCTCGGCCCTTTTCGATTCCTGCGGCCCGACCGAGGAACTCAAGAGCGAGGACCACATCGACTACTTCACCGGCCTGACCGGGCCGGTGCCGGGATTGCTGGGTTATGTCGCCGATGCCATGATCCAGGCTGCGGTGGCCCATGGCATCGAGCCGGGGCTGGCCGAGCGGGCCGTGCGCCACCACTGCATCGCTGCCGCCCACGAGATCGACCGTGCGCCCTACAATCCCGCCCAGATGGTGAAGATGACCCTGGACTATGGCGGGACCACCGCCGCGGGCTTCCGCGCGGCCGATGAGGCCGGCGCCCGCAAGGCGATTGCCGCCGGCCTCAAGGCTGCCTGGGAGGTCGCCCGCAAGGATCGATCGTAGTATTAAGAGGGCTCTGAAATTCCTTTTTTATCATTAAGATAGAAAAGAAATTTAATGCGATAATCGAAGGTGTATGACGCCTCTCAGGTGCCGGTCAGCACCAGTTCCGCCAACGCATCCACGTCGGCGCCTTCGCCCAGGTTCATGGTCAATTCCTCGATGCGGCGTGCGCGTGCCTCGCCCACCACGGGGCCGGCATAGGCGTGGAACTTGTCGATCATGGTCTGGGTGTCGAAGGGATCGTCGGGTTCGCCGCGCGGCCGCGTCGGGGCCGAGGTCAGCTCCCGCCCGTCCTTCAGGCGCACGGTGACATGGGCCCAGCGCTCGCGCGGGAAACGCTCGTCATAGGGCTTGTGGTCGATCAGGCGCACGCAATCGGCGATGCGCGCGATTTCGGGATCCGAGAGCGCATCGCCCGTGATCTCGGTGACGGTCAGCGTGCCCTTCACCAGCGCAGCGGCCACCGGATAGGGCAGGCTGTACTGGGCCTGCTCGGTATCGATGGGGTGGCGGGTGGCAAGACGTGTCGCCTCGTAGAAGGTCGAGACGGCGATCTCCTCGATCTCGGCCGAATCGACGCCATGGGCGCGCACCACCGAGAGGGTCGCCTCGACCGAGGGCTGGGCCCAGCGACACACGGGATAGGGTTTCACGTACTGCTTCTCGATCTGCCAGTCCTGCGCCAGATCGGCCCAGAGATGGGCGACCTCGGGCTGCTCCACGGTGACGGCCGGCGCGCCGGTGAAACCGTCGGCGGCGAGATAGGCCGCGCTGACGCCCGCCATCGCGCCCCAGCCCGAGCCGTCCTTGAGCATGGTGGGATGGTCGATGCAGCGCATCATCTGGCTGCGCGGGCCGTGGTATTCGGCGATGCCGACGGCGTGGCGCAGCTTTTCGCGATCCAGCCCCATCAGGCGCGCGCCCATGGAGGCCGCGCCCAGGCAGTTCCAGGCGCCCGAGGTGTGGTAGTCGGGCACCGTGGCGTGCAGCGCGATGCCGGCTCGCCCGGAAACCTCGTAGCCCAGCACGAAGTTGTAGAGGAACTCCGCGCCGTCGCTCTTCAGCCCCACGTCGTGATAGGCGAGCAGGGCGGGAAGGATGGTGACGCCGATATGGCCCTTGGTCGGGGCGTAGCCGTCGTGGGCGTCGACCGCGTCGATCGACATGCCGCCGGCCATGGCCGCGCCCGCGGGACTGGCGCCGCGCCCGTCGAACATGATGCGCGCCGGCCGGTTGCCCGCGCCGAACATGGCGACGGCATGGTCGCGGATGATGCGCGACAGCGGCGTCTGGATGGAGCTTGCCGCGACCCCGATCAGGTCCAGAAGCTGCAGGCGGGCGCGGTGGCGCACCGGCTCGGGGATGTCGCCATAACCGCCGTCGAGCACGAAGGCGCAGAAGCGGTCGGCACTGTCCTGGGACAGTTCAAGATAGGGCGACTGGACGGCCATGCATGTTCTCCCGGCGCGGCGTGGTGTCCAGAGTCAAGAGCAAGCGCGCCGTCCTGTCCATGGCGATCTTGGGGTCAGTAACCCCGCACCGGGTCGGTGACGTTGATCAGCGCTTCGCCCTTCAGGTAGCGGTCCATGTTGTCGAGGAACAGTTCGGTGCCGCGGGTGTCGTAGTCCTCGAAGGTGATGAAACCCGCCGAATGGGGCGTGATGTGCAGGCCGGGTTCGTCCCAAAGCGGACTGTCGGCGGGCAGGGGTTCCTCCGCGAAGACGTCGATCGAGGCGCCGGCCAGGCGGCCCGAGCGCAGGGCCTCCACCATGGCGTTCTCGTCCATCACCTTGCCGCGCGCCATGTTGACCAGGAAGGCGCCGGGCTTGAGCGCGGCAAAGGCCGCACCGTCGAACAGGTTTTCGGTCTCCCGCGTCAGCGGTGTGACGATGATGACCCAGTCGCTTGTCGCCAGCACCTCGTGCATGTCGGCCGGCCCCACGACGCGGTCGACGCCCTCGCAGGGGGCGGGTCGGGCGCGCACGCCGTTGACGGTCATGCCCATGGCCTTGCCCAGGCGGGCGCAGGCCCGGCCGATCTGGCCCAGCCCGACCACGGTCAGCACCCCGCCATGGCTGCGGGCGCAGTCATGGTGTTCCCAGCGGTGTTGCTTCTGCTGGTCGTGATAGGTGAAGAAGTTGGTCGCCATGGCGATCAGGCGGGCATGGGCGAACTGGGCCATGCCCTCGTCCTGGATGCCGCCGACATTGCTCACCGAAACCTTCTCCGGGTCCCAGGGCGCCAGATGGTTGACGCCGGCGCCCGAGACATGAATCCAGCGCAGGTTGGGGGCGGCCAGGATCGGCGCGCGGGGATATTCGGTGCGGGCGAACACCATGGTGTAGGCAATCTCGGGATCGGATTGTTTCACGGCAGCGGCTGTCTTGTCGTAGTCGGTGCAGACGGTGATCTCCGCCTGGGGATGACGCGCGCGGATCATGTCGGGCACGCGGTCTGGATCATCGACAAGACAGAAGATTCGGATCGGCTCGGCCATGCGGGACTCCGGCTGGATGGGTATCCGAACCTAAGCCATCCTTGGGACGGGCAGAAGCGGCTAGAAAAGGAACCAGCCGACCAGACCCAGGGCGAAGCCACAGAGCACGAGGCCGACCAGGGTCATGACGCCGTCGCGCGCGGCCAGCGCAACGCCCAGCACGACGACTGCCGCGCCCGGTGCGGCGGCGGCGAAGGGCACCAGTTCCAGGGGCGGCATGGTCAGCGCCATGAGGACGCAGACGCTGGCGACCAGCGGCTCCATCGCCGTGCCCGAGAGGGCGGTCAGCCGGCGGCCGAACCAGGAGTCGACCCGTTCGATGACGGGCTCCGCCTTGTCGACGGCCTTCTCGAGCTTGTCGTGGGAAAAGCTGATGCGGCGCATCGGGCCGGGCATCCAGGGATACTTGCGCGGCAGGAAAAGCTGGACCGAAATCAGCAGGATCAGCACACCGCACAGGCTGGGCACGCCGGGGGATCGCCCCCGTGGGCGCCACCGCGATAAAGCCCACGACCGCGATCAGCGGGCCGAAGCCGCGGCTGCCCACGGCCTTGACCACGTCTTCCAGCGTCACGTCGCCCTCGGTCTTCTCGACCAGCGCGTCAAGGACATCGCCCAGTGCGTGTTCTTCTGCCATTTGCGTACTCCCGCATGGAAAAACGCAGCGCGGGCCGCCATGTTGCGCCGGGGCGGCAATCGCACGCCGCCCGATGGATCATTCCGGCAGAAGAGAGAGCCATGGCGAAGGTCGAATTCCTGTTTCTCAACCGGCACGAGGTCGAGGCCCTGGTGCCCGACATGGCGACCATCGTGGACGTCGTCGAACAGGGCCTTGCCGCCCACGGCCGGCGCGATGTCGTGCTGCCGCCCAAGTCGCACATCCATCTCGACGACCGCTACAACGGCCACTTCAACGTGCTGCCGGGTTACGCCGGTCATATCGACCGGGCAGGCGTGAAGGTGGTCGGCGACTATGTCGACAACTGGAAACACGGCCTGCCCAGCGAGGTCGCCCTGCTGACGGTGTACAACCCCGGCACCGGCGTGCCGCTCTGCCTGATGGACGCGACGGCATCCACCTGGCTGCGGACCGGCGCGGTGACGGGCGTCGGCGCGCGCCACCTCGCCTCTGCCGATGCCAGGGTCGTCGGCCACATCGGCGCGCGCGGTACGGCCTTTGCCAACATCGCGGCTATCGCCTGCAGCAGGGCGATCGAGGAGGTGCGTATCGCCAGCGCGCGCAAGGAGACGCGCGAGGCTCTCGCCGCGCGTATCGAGAAGGAACTCGGCATCCGCGCCCGCCCCGTCGCCACCGCCCTGGAAGCCGCAGAGGGCGCCGATATCGTGGTCGAGGCGACCCGCCTGGAGAAGCCGGAGGTGCTGCTGCCGGAATCGGCGCTGAAGCCGGGCGCGCTGCTGGTGCCCTACGGCTGGGTCATGGCGGTCGATCCGGCCTTCCCGACGGCGGCGCAGAAATTCGTGGTGGATGACTGGGAGCAATGCACCAAGGGCGGCACCTTCCACAGCCTGATCACGTCCGGGGAGGTGACGCGCGCCAATGTCCACGCCGAGATCGGCGAGATCTGCGCCGGTCTGAAGCCCGGCCGCGAGAATGCCGCCGAACGCATCGTCTTCTGGCACCGCGGCTTTGCCATCTCCGACATTGTTCTGGGCCACTGGATCCACGAGCGCGCCCGGCGCGAGGGCGTCGGCCAGACCCTGCTGCTCTGGGACGGGCCGGACGAATGAGCGGCCACCGCGTCGCCATCACCTATTGCACCGGCTGCCGCTGGATGCTGCGCGCGGCCTGGATGGCCCAGGAACTGCTCACCACCTTCGAGGAGGAACTGGCCGAGGTCGCCCTGCGGCCGGGCTCGGGCGGCGTCTTCGAGATTCACGTCGGGCAGGCGCTGGTCTGGTCGCGCGGGCAGGAGGGGCGGTTCCCCGAACTGCGCGAACTCAAGCAGCGGGTGCGCGATGTCGTGGCGCCCGGACGCGCTCTGGGCCATTCTGACCGCGCCACCGAGTCAACGGAGCAGGAACCATGAACGATACGAGTTATGCCGGCGATGTCATGCCGGCCGATGCCTGGAAGCAGCTTCAGGAGACGCCCGACGCGGTGCTGGTCGATGTCCGCACCGATGCCGAATGGCGTTTCGTCGGCATCCCCGATCTCTCGGGCATCGGCAAGCAGGTCCGTCTGGTGGAGTGGCAGCACTACCCCGACGGTCGCCCCAACGCGGGTTTCGCAAGCGAGGTCGCGGGTTTGCTGGAAAAGGACCAGCCGATCTATTTCCTGTGCCGCTCGGGCGCGCGATCCAGGGCCGCGGCGATGGCGCTGACCGCCATGGGTTATGGCCCCTGCTACAACGTCGCCCAAGGCTTCGAGGGCGACAAGGATAGCGACAGCCACCGCGGCGGCGTTGGCGGCTGGAAACATGCTGGCCTGCCGTGGCGCCAGGATTGAGCTTTAGCCTCAAATTGCCTCTTCTTTTCCTGCCTTTAACGCGTTTTCAAGGGTCTTGAACCGGCATTTTTCGCCCCTATATCCGTTAGCGTGACGGGCGCCTGCCGATGACGGAGGCGCTGACCGCCACGAGGCCCCGCCCAATGCGGGGGGCCTCATTCCCGCATGTTGCTCAATGGAGAATGTGCTCATGAATCGACTCGACTTTTCCCCCCTGTTCCGTTCCACCGTCGGCTTCGATCGGATGATGAATCTGCTCGAATCGACCGCGAACGTCGGTGAGGAAGGTTATCCGCCCTACAACATCGAGAAGGTTGCCGACGACGCCTACCGCATCACCATGGCGGTGGCCGGCTTCGGCGAGGACGACCTGGAGATCGAGGCCAGGGCGAACACGCTTCTGGTCTCCGGCAAGGTTGCCCAGTCCTCCGATGAGGAGCGCAGCTTCCTCTACCGCGGCATCGCCGGCCGCAGCTTCCGCCGCAGCTTCCAGCTCGCAGACCACGTGAAGGTCAAGGGTGCGAACCTGGAGAACGGCCTCCTCCACATCGATCTCGTGCGCGAGATCCCCGAGGAGATGAAGCCGCGCACCATCGCGATCCGCTCGGGCGAGCCCCGGCAGATCGAGGCCGACAAGCAGGCCGCTTAAGCGACACGCAAACGGCTGTTCAGGGGAGCGCCGGGCACCGCCGCCCGGCGCTCTTTTGATTTGTTCTATCCGCTCTAGGCGTTTCGCGGTCTGGCCTGCTTGGGGTAGCCTTGCCCCGGCCAAGGCAGGACAGAAGGAGCGGCGATGACGGAGCGATCGGATGGGGCGGGTGACGCGCCGGCGGAACTGCTGGCCCTGCGTTCCAGCATCGACAACCTGGACGCCGCGATCATCCACATGCTGGCCGAACGCTTCAAGCTGACGCGCCGCGTCGGCCTGCTGAAGGCCGAGCACGCCCTGCCGCCCAGCGATCCCGGCCGCGAGAAGCGCCAGGTCGAACGCCTGCACCGCCTGGCCGACGAGGCCGGCCTCGACCCGGCTTTCGCCGAGAAATTCCTCGCCTTCGTCATCAGGGAAGTCATCCAGCACCACGAGGAAATCGCCCGCGAGGCCGCCGGGGGCGGCTGAGGCTCCTAGCTCTTGTCGCGCGGGTGACGTTCCAGCCCCTCGGGCACATGGGCCCAGGGCACCTGCGAATCCGTCCAGATTTCCACCGCCGGGCGCACCAGCGCCGGATCGTCGAAGGCGCCGGCCTTGACGAAGGCCGGCGGTGCCCCGGCATTGTGGGTGAACAGCGGCGAGCCGCAGGTTGGGCAGAAGTGCCGCGTGATCGGCCTGCCCGCATCGCTGGTCTTCGTGAAGCTCTCGGTCCTGCCCTCCACGCGCAGCTTCTCCGCTTCCAGCCGCACGCTCACGGCGAACGGCCCGCCGGTGGCGCGACGGCAGTCGGTGCAATGGCAATAGCTCGCCGCACCGACCTCACCGTTGTAGGCAAAGCGCACGGCGCCGCACAGGCAGCCTCCGGTGATCGGTTCGGGCATGACGTTCTCCCTTGGCGTGTGGGTTCCTGCGCCATCATAGCGCCTGTGCCCCGGCTTGACTCGAGCGCGGTGGAGGCATAATCCATCTTCGTTACGTGGTGATTTGTGCCGACCGGCTTGCGTGCCACGCTAAATAAGTCGCTAAAGAGGTCGTGGTTTCGCGTTGGTCGAGCCCCGATTCCCTTATCCGGTCGGGGCTTTTTCATGCGCGAAACCGGAGGCGCCGAGCGCCATGACCCATCCGAACGACATTCTGGATCCTGCCTGGCGGCCCCAGACCGCGCTGGTGCGCGGCGGCCTGATGCGCAGCCACCACGACGAGACCTGCGAAGCCCTCTACATGACCTCGGGCTACGTCTATCGCAGCGCCGAGGAGGCCGAGGCCGCGTTCAGGGACGAGAACCCACGCTACATCTACTCGCGCTACGGCAACCCCACGGTCTCCATGTTTGAGGAGCGCCTGCGCCTGCTCGAAGGGGCGCCGGCCTGCCGCGCCACCGCCTCGGGCATGGCCGCGGTCTTTGCCGCCCTGATGGCGCGGGTGAAGGCGGGCGACCGGGTCGTCGCCTCGCGCGCCCTGTTCGGCTCCTGCCACCACATCGTCGCCAACATCCTGCCGAAGTTCGGCATCACCACGGTGCAGGTCGACGGCACCGATCTCGATCAGTGGCGCGAGGCCCTGAAGGACGGCGCCGCGGCCGTGTTCCTGGAGACACCCTCGAACCCGACGCTGGAGATCATCGATCTGCCGGCGGTCGCGGCGGTGGCGCACGAGGCCGGCGCCACCGTCATCGTCGACAACGTCTTTGCCTCGCCCATCCTGCAGAAGCCGCTGGAGCAGGGCGCCGACATCGTCGTCTATTCGGCGACCAAGCATATCGACGGCCAGGGCCGCTGCCTGGGCGGGGCGATCCTGGGCGATGCGAAGTTCATCGACGGCGACCTTTTCGCCTTCATGAAACACACCGGCCCCTCGCTCTCGCCCTTCAACGCCTGGCTGCTGCTCAAGGGCCTGGAGACGCTCGACCTGCGCATGGAGCGCCACTGCCGTAACGCCCGCCAGGTCGCCCAATGGCTCGAAAGCCGCAACGGCGTGTTACGCACCCTCTACCCTCATCTCGACAGCCATCCCCAGGTGGCCCTGGCGCGCGCCCAGATGAAGGACGGCGGCAGCGTCGTCGCCTTCGAACTCGACGGCGGCAAGGCGCGCGCCTTCCGCTTTCTCAATGCCCTGCGCCTCGTCGACATCTCCAACAATCTCGGCGATTCCAAGAGCCTGGTGACGCATCCCGCGACCACGACCCATTCCAAGCTGCCCCAGGGCGACCGCGATCGCCTCGGCATCTCCGACGGTCTGGTGCGCCTCCACGTCGGGCTGGAGGACGCCGCCGACGTCACCGACGACCTGGCGAGGGGCCTGGCGGCTTAGACGATCAAGTACCGTCATCCCGGCCGCAGGGCGAAGCCCGGAGAGCCGGGACCCATGCCGGAACGCCCATACAAGCGCCGGCGGTGTGTAGAAGTTCCGGCATGGGTCCCGGATCGGCGCGGCTGCGCCGCTTGTCCGGGATGACGACCAGAGAGAAAAGGGCGGCTTCCCCCGCTTGCCCGCACGGCTTCCGCCGGGCCAGAGTGCGGGCCATGCGGATCTACATCTCATCGGATATCGAGGGCGTCGCCGGTGTCGTCACCGGAGCCCATACCTCGCCTGAAGGCTTCGAATACGAACGCGCGCGGGAATGGATGACCGCCGAGGTCGCCGCGGCCTGCGAGGCCGCGCTGGCCGCGGGCGCCAGCGAGATCATCGTCAGCGACAGCCACGGCAGCGGCGAGAACCTGCTGCTGGAGCGTCTGCCCGACCCGGTCCAGGTCGTGCGATCCTGGCCGCGCCCCCTGTCGATGATGCAGGGGCTGGAGACCGGCCCCTTCGCGGCGGCCCTGCTGCTGGGCTACCACAGCGGCGCGCACCATAACGACGGCATTATGGCGCATACCATCACGGGTCAGATCATGGCGTTGAAGCTCAACGGCATGGCCGCTTCCGAGACGGTGCTGAGCGCGGCCATTGCCGGCCACTTCGGTGTGCCGGTGGCGCTCGCCACGGGTGACGACGCCTATTGCGCGCATGCCCGGCAGGTGCTGGCCGGGGTCGAGACGGCGGAGGTCAAGTGGGCCCATGGCTCGCTCGCCGCGCGCACCATGAAGCCGTCCGCGGCCTGTGCGCTGATCGCGGAAAAGACGAAGGTCGCGCTTGCGGGCCTCTCGGCGCTCCAGCCCTTCGTCATCGATCCGCCGATCACGGTGGATGTCACGCTCCAGGGGCGGCTGCAGGCCGAGCTGCTGGACTACCTGCCCAACGTGGAGCGCACCGGCGCGACGTCGGTGCGCCACGTCGCGCAGGATATGGTGGCGGCCTCGAAGTTCCTCAAGTTTATCACGACCTACAAACCCAACGACTGAAAGGCCAAGGATGGCGACCTGGCAGGAGAAACTGGCGGCCGATGAAATCGTGCTGATCGACGGCGGCATGGGCACCGAACTGGAGCGCGTCGGCGCGCAGATGAATGCAAGAAGCTGGTCGGGCGCTGCGGTGATCGAAGCGCCCGATGTCGTGCGCCGCGTGCACCGAGGCTTCGTCGAGGCCGGTGCGGAGGTCATCACGGTCAACACCTTCTCCATGGCCCCGCACATGCTGCGCGGCATGGGTTACGGCGACCGCATCGAATCGGCCATCGCCGACGCCGTGCGCCTGGCCCGCGAGGCCTGCGCCGAGGCGGGCCAGCCCGACCTGCCGATCGCGGGGTCGGTCTCGACCATGCGCACCAAGGACCCGGAGACCGGCACCTGGCCGGACCTGCCCCGTGACGAGGCGCACGAGAGCATCTCCACGCTGGTCCGCATCCTCAAGGAGGAGGGTTGCTCCATCCTGGCGCTGGAGATGATGGAAGACCTGGATATGGCCCCGATGACCACGGAAATCGCCGTTGCTTCGGGCCTGCCGACCTGGCTTGGCATCTCCTGCCGCCGTGCGGCGGACGGCAAGACCATCGAATCGTTCGACGTGCCGGGCGTGACGCTCGACCAGCTCTTTGCCGCCCTGCTGCCGCTGGGTGCCGATGTGCTCAACATCATGCACAGCGAGATTCCGGTGACCGGCGAGGCGCTGGAACGCGCCCGCCCGCTCTGGAACAAGCCCTTGGGCGCCTATCCGGAGTCCGGCTACTTCACCATGCCGACCTGGAACTTCGTCGACATCGTTTCGCCCGCCGATCTGGTCGAGGAGGCCAAGGGCTGGGTCGGCAAGGGCGCGCGCATCCTGGGCGGCTGCTGCGGCCTGGGCCCCGACCATATCACCGCCCTGCGCGACGCCATGCCCGAACTCATGGCCGCGCGCTGCTGAACCCGGAAAGGCACCCCATGACAAGCTGGCAGGACAAGGTCGCCAACCGAGACATTCTCATCATCGACGGCGCCATGGGCACCGAACTGGAACGGCGCGGCGTGCCCATGCATGCCGAGACCTGGGCCGGTGCGGCGCTGATCGAACACCCCGACAAGGTGCGCCAGGCCCACCTCGATTACATCGTCGCGGGGGCCGAACTCATCATCACCAACACCTTCGGCGCCTCGCCGCACATGCTGAACGCCATGGGCCATGGCGCCGATGCCGAGAAGATCATCAGGGGCGCGGTCAAGCTGGCGCAGGAGGCGCGCGAGGAGAGCGGCAAGGATGTCGCCATCGCCGGTTCGATCTCCACGATGTCGGCGGGTTCGGACACCGCCGATCCGGGCGACCGCCACACCACGGAAGAAATCCGCGACAGCATGTTCCGCATGGCCGATGCCCTGGCCGCGGGCGGCTGCGACATGATCGCGCTGGAGATGATGCAGGACCTCACCCGCGCGCCGATCGCCATGGAGGCGGCGCGGCAAACCGGGCTGCCGGTCTGGCTGGGCCTCACCTGCAACTGGAACGCGGGCCGCGACACCCTGGTCGCCTTCGATTTTCCCGGCACCACCTTCCAGTCGATCCTCGACCGCCTGCTGCCCATGGGCCCCGACGTGGTTTCGGTTATGCACACCGATGTCGATGCCACCACCGTGGCGCTCGACATGGTGAAGCAGGGTTACGACGGACCGCTGGGGGCCTATCCCGAATCCGGCTACTTCCAGATGCCCCACTGGAACTTCGTCGACGTCATCGCGCCCGATGTGCTGGTCGATCGCGCGAAAGGCTGGGTCGGCCAGGGCGTCTCCATTCTGGGCGGCTGCTGTGGTCTGGGGCCCGAGCACATCGTCGCACTTTCGGCCGCACGCGCGGAACTCCAGGCATCAAAGGCCACACCATGAACGACACTCCCCTGCCGCACGGCGAAGTACGCGTCCGCGAAGCCGGCGACAACGCACCCTATGGCCAGGAAATCCTCGCCGGCAGCCATCGCTGGAGCGCCGACGAACCCAGCGAACTGGGCGGCCACGACGGCGGCCCCAACCCCTATGACATGCTGCTGGCCGCGCTGGGCGCCTGCACCTCCATGACCCTGCGCATGTACGCGCAGCGCAAGGAATGGCCACTGGAGCGCGTCACCGTCACCCTGCGTCACAACAAGATCTACGCCAAGGATTGCGCGGAGTGCCACAGCACCACCGGCAGGGTGGATGTCATCGAGCGTGACATCGCCATCGAGGGATCGCTCGACGACGAACAGCGCGCCAAGCTGATGGAGATCGCCAACCGCTGCCCGGTCCACCAGACGCTGACCAGCGAAACGCTGGTCCACGATCGTCTGGTGGAGGCCTGACACCGTTTCTTGCGCGCCGACACGTCGAGCTCTCCGGGCACCCCATGCGTGAAATGACAGGCAGAGTCCCCGGCTTCTGGTAACCTCCACCGATCGGAATCCGACAAGCCGTCAATCAAGGCTCCTGCGGATTGCCATTCGAGCAAGGAGAACCTGGAGATGCGCTTTCTTTCGAGGCGTTTTTTCGCTGCAGCCGTGGCGAGCACGGTCTCTGCCTCACTGTTGTCGCTGCCTGCGGCGTACGCAGAGGACACATTGGACACCGATGAGGTCGCCAAGATTTCGCAGGAGGCAATGCTCTACGGCCTGCCGATGGTGATGCTCTACAGCATCATGAACGCGTACGCGATCGACAAGGATTCGGGCCAGTTCAAGGCGCCATTCAACAGCATCGGGAATGTCCCGAAGGTCTATACGCCGGCCGATACGGCGGTGATCACGCCCAACAGTGACACGCCCTATTCCTTTGCCTGGCTTGATCTGCGGGCCGAGCCGGTCGTGCTCTGCGTGCCCGAGATCGAGAAGGACCGCTACTACTCGGTGATGCTCACGTCGCAGTACACCTTCAACTTCGGCTACATCGGCAGCCGTGCTACCGGCAACGGTGCGGGTTGTTATGCCGTCGCAGGCCCGGACTGGACTGGCGACACGCCCGCCGGCATCGGCAAGGTCTTTGTCTCCGAAACCGAGTTTGCGATCGCAGTCTATCGCACCCAGCTCTTCAGCCCCGCCGACATCGACGAGGTGAAGGCGATCCAGGCCAAGTATGAGGTCAAGACCCTTTCGGCCTTCCTCGACGAGCCTGCACCCGCGGCCGCACCGGCCGTCGCATGGCCCGCGATCGACAAGGCCAAGGAGAAGGAAGACTTCTTCTCCTATCTTGCCTTCCTTTTGCAGTTTGCTCCCGCAACCGGGCCCGCGGCCGTGGAAGTGCCCCTGCGCGAACAGTTTGCATCCATCGGCATCGAGGCTGGCAAGCCGTTCCCGACGGTCACGCTGAGCGATGCCGACAAGGCCGCCATGGCCAGCGTCGCTCCGCATGTCGAGGAGCTGATCAAGGCCAAGATCATGTCCATGGGCGCGTCCGTCAACGGCTGGGTCTATATCACCAAGGGTGTTGGTGATCGGGCGGTCTATGACGGTGACTGGACCCAGCGTGCCGCCGTTGCCGTGGCAGGCATCCTGGGCAACGATCCTGACGAGGCGGCCTATGCGCTCACCCGCGACGATGCCCAGGGCCAGCCACTCGACGGCTCCAGGACGAACTACACCCTGACCTTCGCGGCCGACGCGTTGCCCCCGGTCAACGCCTTCTGGTCGGTCACGATGTACGACGGCAAGACGCAGCTGCTGATCGACAATCCGATCAACCGCTACCTCATCAATTCACCCATGCTGCCCGACCTGAAGAAGAACGCGGACGGCTCGCTCACGCTCTACATCCAGAAGGATGAACCCACCGATCCGGACCAGAAAGCCAACTGGCTGCCGGCACCGGATGGACCGATCTACATGGTCATGCGGCTCTACTGGCCCAAGGAAGAGGCCCTCAACGGCAAGTGGCTGCCGCCGGGCATCGAAGCTGTGAAGTAGCCTGCGCCGATGTTGTGAACCCGAAAGCCGTCGCGCAACACCGCGGCGGCTTTCCTGCGTTCAGGCCGCGCGCTTGATGGCCAGGGTTTCCCAGACATCCCCCAGGGCGGCTTCCAGCGCATCGATCATGGCGTCGTCGTGGAGCGGCGTCGGTGTCAGGCGCAGGCGTTCGGCGCCGCGTGGCACGGTGGGGAAGTTGATCGGCTGAACGTAGATGGCGTGACGCTCCAGCAGCAGGTCGCTGGCCTGCTTGCACAGCGCCGCATCGCCCACGAAGAGCGGCACGATGTGGCTTGCCGAGGGCATCACGGGCAGGCCCGCCGCACCCAGGCGCGCCTTCAGCGTGGCGGCGCGTTCCTGATGACGTTCCCGCTCGAGGGTGCTGCTCTTGAGGTGGCGCACGCTGGCCAGCGCCCCGGCGAGCACCGCGGGGGGCAGGGAGGTGGTGAAGATGAAACCGGGCGCGTAGCTCCGCACCATGTCGACCAGTGCCGCCGATCCGGCGATATAGCCGCCGACCAGGCCGAAGGCCTTGCCCAGCGTGCCCTGGATGACGTGCAGGCGGTCCATCACGCCGTCGCGCTCGGCGACACCGGCGCCGCGGGGCCCGTAGAGACCCACGGCGTGAACCTCGTCGAGATAGGTCAGCGCGCCATGGGCCTCGGCGACGTCGCACAGCGCCGCGATGGGCGCGATGTCGCCGTCCATGGAATAGACCGATTCGAAGGCGACCATCTTGGGCCGCTCGGGATCGCACAGGGCCAGGCGGCGATCGAGATCCTGCGCATCGTTGTGGGCGAAGATGTGCTTTTCGGTGCCGGCGTGGCGGATGCCCTGGATCATGGAGGCGTGGTTGAGCGCATCCGAATAGATCGCGCAGCCCGCCATCTCGCGCCCCAGGGTGGAAAGGGCTGCCTCGTTGGCGACATAGCCGGAGGTGAAGACCAGCGCGGCTTCCTTGCCGTGGAGATCGGCGAGTTCTGCCTCCAGCTCGACATGGAGATGGGTGGTGCCCGAAATGTTGCGCGTGCCGCCCGCACCGGCGCCCGTGCCGTCGATTGCCTTGCGCATGGCCTCGACCACCACCGGGTGCTGGCCCATGCCCAGATAGTCGTTGGAGCACCAGACCGTGACCTCGCGCTCGGTGCCGTCTCGGCGCATGCGCGCGCGGGGGAAGGCCCCGGCGATGCGCTCCAGGTCGGCGAAGACGCGGTAGCGTCCCTCGCGTTTCAGGGCATCCAGGCGATCGTTGAAAAGGGCGTCGTAATCCATCATTCCACGCTTCCCGGGCGGCATCCGTACCGGCCGGCGCATGCCCGCGCCCGACGGCGACGTTCTAGCCGACACGGCGGTTGATGGAAAGTGCGGGTGCGCACTCAGCGCTTGGTCGGGCCCTGTCCTTCGGCCTTGGCGCCGAAACCCCGGCCCTTGATGACGGCCTCGTCGCCGAATTTCTCGCGCAGGGCATCCAGCGCCTTCTCCACCTTGCCGCTGCTGGCCGCAGGGCTGCGGAACAGGTCGGTCTGGGCAATCTTGCTGGAATCCACCAGATCGTGGGCGCCGATGCCGATCAGGCGGAAGGGGCGGCCGTCGCATTCCTTCTTCAGCAGCGGTTCGGCGGCGCGGAACATCTCCTCGGCCGACTGGGTGGGATCGGAGAGGTGGCGGCTTCGGGTGATGATGCGGAAATCCGCGGTCTTCAGCTTCAGCGTGATGCCGACCCCGGCGACCTCGGCACGCTTGAGGCGGCGCGAGACGGTTTCCGACAGGCGCCACAGGATGGGCCGCAGGTTGTCGTAGTCTGCAAGATCACGGTCGAGCGTGATTTCCGACGAAATACTCTTGGCCTCGCCGTCGGGATCGATGCTGCGGTCGTCCTCCCCACGTGAGCAGAGATAGAGGCGGTGCCCGATCTTGCCGTACCGGGCGACCAGCTCGGCCTCGGGCAGGCGCGCGATCTGGCCGATCAGGGTGATGCCGTCGCGCGCCAGGGTCTGCTGCATGGCCTTGCCCACGCCCCACAGCAGGCTGACCGGCTTGTCGGAAAGGAAGGTGCGGGCCTCGGCCTGGCCGATCACCGCAAAACCGCGCGGCTTGTCGAGGTCCGAGGCAATCTTGGCGAGGAACTTGTTGTAGGAAAGCCCGATGGAGACGGTGATGCCCAGCCGTTCCTCCACCTCGCGCGCCAGCTTCGCCAGGGTCTGGGCCGGCGCCCCGCGGTGGAGGGCCGCGGTGCCGGAGAGGTCCATGAAGGCCTCGTCGATGGAGAGCGGTTCCACCAGGGGGGTGAGCGCCTGCATCATGGTGCGCACCTCGCGCCCGACGCCGGCATACTTCGCCATGTCCGGCTTGATCACCACGGCCTGGGGGCAAAGCTGCATCGCCTTGAACATGGGCATGGCCGAGCGCACGCCATAGGTCCGCGCGATGTAGCAGGCCGCGGCGACGACGCCGCGGTGACGCCCGCCCACGATCACCGGCTTGTCGCGGATTTCCGGGCGGTCGCGCTTCTCGATGGTGCAGTAGAAGGCGTCGCAGTCGAGATGGGCGATGGCCAGTTGCAGCAGTTCGCCATGGCGTACCAGGCGCGCCGAGCCGCAGGCCGAACAGTGCGCGGCATCGTCAGGGGGCAGGGCGCCGCAATCGCGGCAGAGGGCAGACATGATCTGTGTTCCCGGAGCGGCGGAGCGGCCGCCGCGCCGTCATACTACTGCGTCTGGTTACAGGTCGTCCCGGTGCTGTCGCCGATACCCTCGGCAAGTTGCTCACCAAGCTGGTTGGCGCTGAACTCCAGCTCCACCGGGCTGCCGCCGACATCGGTGGCGTTGCGGCAATCCATGATGAACCGGGCGTTGCCCTTGTCGTGTCCCTTGCAGGTAACCTTCCAGGTCGGGTCCGACGCCGTGACCGTGGTGCAACTGCCTTTCTGGTCGGCGCCTTCGCAGGCCATGGTGATGGTCGTGCCGTCGCAGTCATAGCTGAACTGCTCGGCGGCGAGCGCGGGTGCGGTCCCGATCAGGGCGGCAACCGCCAGTGCGTGATAGAGTGTGCGTGTGCGCTGCATGGGACAAGCCTGCCATGAATCTGCTCGTTGATCATCCCTTTGGTGACGCCCTGGCCGGGATAGAAGTCCCCAATTGGTGCCATGGCGTGTGGCAGCGTGAACGGCTGGCCTGGCCGGGCGGCGAGGATCGCGCCAAGACGGTGCTCTGGATCCAGACCCCGGTGCTGTTTGCCGATCTGCGGGTTCCGCCGCCGGGGCAGGTGGGCGAGGAGCAGGGTTTTGCCGGTCATCTGCTGGTCAGCGGGCGCATCTGCGCCTGGCAGAGGCCGCTCGACCTGAAGCCGCCCAGCGGCCCGGGCGATGCCGGTGCGATGTACCGCGACGGCACGTACATGCTCGAGTGCGGCATTCACGACAACTATCTCGAGGACTGGCGCCAGATTGCCGATGGCACCCGCCATCTGGCTGCAACGCGTGGCGATGTCCGTGTCGCCGACGGCGAGATCCAATGGCCGGCTGAAGGGTTGCTGGAGCTTCTGGTCGCCTGCGGCAGCCATGTCATCCATGCCGTGCGCGATGGCGCCACGGCGAGCCTACGATACGGCAGTTTCGATGCTGCAAGTGGCCAGGTGACGCCGCAATGGCAGGTGGGCGCCAGGGATGCGACGGTTGCGGCCGACAATCCCTGGTCGATCTGGCACGACACGATGGCGCCGGTGGCGCGGGATGCCCTGCTGGGCAGTCTGGACGCCTTGCCTGCGAAGACCTGAAGCCTTGATTGTTGACCCCCGGTCAACAAAGGAACACTATTGACCATTGGTCAATAGGAGGCGAGCCGTGGACAAGGCCATCATGCAGACCCTGCAGGCGGGGTTTACCGAAAGCGGCGGGGGCATCTTTGCGGCAACCCGGGCGGAAGAGGCTATTGCGCTCTACGACGCGGTGCGCGCCGACGAGCCGGTGCTGGACATGGGCGAGGGGCGATGGCTGGTCACCCGCTATGACGATGCCCGCGCCATCCTGCGCGACAGCCGGTTCAGCTCCAACGATGCCGTCCAGCTCGGTGGTCCGGCTGCAGCAAGCGAGCCCGATCCCACCCGCTACATGCTGTTCCAGGACCCGCCCCACCACACCCGGCTGCGCAAGCTGGTGCAGCAGGCCTTTACCCCCAGGCGGATCAAGCAGATGGAGCACGACGTCGAGCAGGCCGTGGACACACTGCTCGACGCGGTCGCCGACCGGGGCGCCATGGATGTCATCGCCGATCTGGCGAGGCCGCTGCCGGTCAACGTGATCTGTGCCATGCTCGACGTGCCCGAGGCCGATCAGGAGCGCATCCGCGGCTTTGCCGAAGATTCCTCGCTGCTGCTCGATCACGACTTCCTGGATGAGGAGGGGCTGGCCCGTGCCGCATACGGATCGGTCGCCCTGCGCGACTACTTCCGCGAACTGATCGAACAGCGCCGCGGCAAGCCCGGTGACGACATCCTCAGCGACCTGATCGCCGCAGAGGAAGCAGGCGACATGCTCTCCAGCGAAGAGATCGTCACCATGGCCGACCTGCTGTTCGTCGCCGGCCACGAAACCACGGTCAACCTGATCGGCAACGGCATGCTGACCATGCTGGCAACGCCCGGTTCGCTCGAACGCATGACCGCAGAGCCTGACCTGATCACGCCGGCGGTTG
>CALGGB010000104.1 GCA_937880925.1 uncultured Rhodospirillaceae bacterium
GCGCGACATGGGTGCCGTAGATCAGGATGCCTGCGCGATAGGCCCGCTCCAGCACGACCTCGACGGCCGCAGCCTGTTCTGGCGTGACGTCGATGAGCGCGCGGAACATGCCGTCGAATTTGCGGAAGTCGGTGTTGGCGCGCAGCTCGTCGCCGTAGCTGGGCGCGTCATAGGGGCCGACCCTGCTGCGCGTGCGCTCCGCCCAGAGCTGGAGCAGGGAGGAGACCAGGACCTCCAGATAGCGCCGCCAGACCGGCTTGGCTCCCGCGGTGGCGCGTGCCTCCAGCATCAGGCCCCTTGGCGGCCAGCGGAAACGCATGGAGCCGGTGCTGGCCGGGGCGCAGTCGGTGAGGTCGTGACCCAGAGCCTCGCCGATCTGCGCGATCGTCCGGGCGAGAACCCGGCCTTCCTCTTCGGGATCGTCGGTGGTGGCCTGCACCATCAGGTTCATCATGCGTCCGCGTACGGGAACAAGCGGGTCCCAGCGGCAGGACAGACCTTCAAGGTCGGGTGATCCGGTATCGGGACCGCTTGCCAGTCGGTGGCGGTCGCCTTCGAGGTCCGTCTTGATCAGCCGCTCGGCCAGCTCGATGCCGCCGCCGGCGAACATCGCCAGGTGGTTGCCGGGGCTCAGGCGGTACTTGCGCAGGCGCACGTCCTCGCCGCGGGCCCGCAGATCGGCCACCGCCACGGCCCCGACCCGCAGATCCAGATCGAACATCGCCTGTGAGGCCGCCTGTAGATTGAGCAGGGCCTCGCAGGCGGCATCCTTCAGGCCGGGCGGTACCGCCAGGGTCGCGCCATCTCCGCCGAAGATGTAGGGCAGCTCGACCTCGCCGCGCACGTTGAGCACGGCCGTGATCGATGCACCCCCGACCATGTTGACGCTCTTGTAGCGGCCGCCGCGGATCGCTTCGGTCGAAGCGGTGACATCGCTGATCACGATCCACCAGTCATCGGGCAGGGGAGCGTAGTCGGCAAAGGCGACGAAATCGGAAAAGCGCTCGAAGGGTTCGAGGTCGGCGTAGAAGCCTGCGCTGTCGCCGGTCATGGAAGCCTCAGCGCCAGATCGGCTTGCCGCTGCCGGGCAGGCCATAAGCGTCCCACTTGGCCGTGACCTCCTCGATCACCTTTTCGTCCATGGCGATCTTGGTGCCCCATTCGCGGTCGGTCTCGCCGGCCATCTTGTTGGTGGCGTCCAGGCCGATCTTGCCGCCCAGGCCGCTGATCGGGCTGGCGAAATCCAGGTAGTCGATCGGCGTGCGCTCGACCACGGTAATGTCGCGCGCCGGGTCCATGCGCGTCGACATGGCCCACATCACGTCCTTCCAGTCGCGGCAATCGATGTCGTCATCCACGACGATGACGAACTTCGTGTACATGAACTGGCGCAGATAGGACCACACGCCCATCATCACGCGCTTGGCGTGGCCGGCGTAGGCCTTCTTCATGGAGACCACGGCGATGCGGTAGCTGCAGCCCTCCGGCGGCAGCCAGAAATCGACGATCTCGGGGAACTGCTGTTGCAGCAGGGGGATGAAGACCTCGTTGAGCGCCTCGCCCAGGACGCTGGGTTCATCGGGCGGGCGCCCGGTGAAGGTCGAGAGATAGATCGGATCGCGCCGCATGGTGATGGCGCTGACCGTGAAGACGGGGAAGGATTCCACCGAATTGTAGTAGCCGGTGTGGTCGCCGTAGGGGCCCTCGTCGCCGTAGTCGGTGAGCGAGACATGGCCCTCCAGGATGATCTCGGCGGTCGCGGGCACCTTCAGCGGCACGGTCTTGCAGTCGACCAGCTCCACCTTCTGGCCGCGCAGCAGCCCGGCGAACTGGTACTCGCTCAGGGTATCGGGCACCGGTGTCACGGCCGCCAGGATCGTGCCGGGATCGGCGCCGATGACGACGGCGGCAGGCAGGGGCTCGGGGTTGCGGTCCTTCCAGCGGGCATGGTGCTGGGCGCCGCCCCGGTGTTTCAGCCAGCGCATCAGGGTGGTGTTCCGCCCCGTCACCTGCATGCGGTAGATGCCCAGATTCGGCGTGTCGCGCTTGTCGCCGCCGGGGCCTTGCGTGACCACCAGCGGCCAGGTGATCAGCGGGGCCGGTTCCCCCGGCCAGCAGGTCTGGATCGGCAGGCGGGATAGGTCGACGTCGTCGCCCTGCAGCACGATCTCCTGGCAGGGCGCGCTTGAGACCGTCTTCGGCTTCATCGCCATCACGGTCTTGAGCAGCGGGAACATGGCAACCGCCTCGCGCCAGCCGCCCGGCGGCTCCGGCTGGCGCAGGAAGGCAAGCGTCTCGCCGACCTCGCGCAACCGGTCGGGCGTGCGTTCCATGCCCATGGCCACGCGTTTCACGGTGCCGAACAGGTTGACCAGCACCGGCATGTCCCAGGTCCGGCCATCGGCGGCGCGCACGTTCTCGAACAGCACCGCCGGCCCGCCCTCGGCGAGCAGGCGGG
This sequence comes from uncultured Rhodospirillaceae bacterium, assembly GCA_937880925.1. GTDB lineage: Bacteria > Pseudomonadota > Alphaproteobacteria > SP197 > SP197 > CALGGB01. The sequence continues at coordinate 2,459 of CALGGB010000104.1, forward strand.
TCTGGATCTCTGTCATCTCCAGCTCGGGCGATACGGGTGTGGTGACGCGGCGAAGGTCGCCGGCCGCCTCGAGCTTGGCAATGAAATCGCGCAGGGATGCGTAGGCCATGGCCGCCTTCGTGGGGCAAGGTCGCGCGGGGGTCAAGCGCGCCGGGCTTGACCGGGCGTGCGCGGCCAGCGACAAGGGCCTTGCCCGCCCCAGGATGCTGCTCCCCTGGGGCCGGCCGCGGCAGGGCGGAAGACGCCGCGACGGATCACACCAGTGCAGCCTTCGATCCAGGAGCGCTTCTTCATGAGCGGAAAATCTGAAACCCGGCCCGAAATGTGGAACGACTTCGCCATACAGGGCGAAGACCTCAACGCGATGCCGCACGAGAACACCTATGCCGGCGTCACCAGCTTCCTGCGCCGCCCCTACCGCAAGGACCTTTCCGAGGCCGAAGTCGCGGTCGTGGGCGTGCCCTTCGATACCGCCACGACCAACCGGCCGGGCACCCGCTTCGGCCCGCGCGGCATTCGCGCGGCCTCGACCGACCTTGCCTTCGAGCAGCACATCTACGGCTGGGACTTTCATCCGGTGAACGAACTGAAGATCGTCGACCACGGCGACATCCCGATCGACTTCAACCGCCCCGAGACGGTGCCCGACCAGATCGAGAGCTATGTCGCCTGGATGGTCTCCCAGGACGTGAAGGTGCTGAGCCTGGGCGGCGACCACTTCATCACCTGGCCGCTGCTGAAGGCGCACGCCACGAAATACGGCAGGCCGCTGTCGCTGATCCACTTCGATGCCCACAGCGATACCTGGGCCGACGAGCACGAGGACGGCATCAACCACGGCACCATGTTCTGGCACGCCGCGCGCCATGGCTATGTCGATCCGAAGACCTCGGCCCAGATCGGCCTGCGCACGGTCAACTTCGACACCATGGGCTTCAACATCTTCGATGCACCCTTCGTGCACGAACACGGCGTCAAGCGCGTGATCGAGGAAGTCCGCCGGATCGTGGGCGACAATCCGGTCTATCTCACCTTCGACATCGACTGCCTGGACCCGGCCTTTGCGCCCGGCACCGGCACGCCGGTCAGCGGCGGCCTTTCCAGCGCCCAGGCCATGGCGATCGTGAAGGGCCTGCAGGGCATCAACCTGATCGGCGCCGATCTGGTAGAGGTCTCGCCGCCCTTCGACCATGCCGAGATCACGGCTCTCGCCGGCGCCACCCTGTCGCTTGCCTTCCTTGGCCTCTTCGCGCGGGCGCCAAAGCCCGGCAAGCAGTAAACCGCAGGTGAGCGGCGCTCCTGCCCTGCGTCCCCTGGAACCGGCGCGCCGGCTGGTCCACGAACGGCTGGCCGGCGTGCCGGAGGATGCCGCCTGGCGGCAGCCTCTGTTCGCCCTGTTCGCAGCACAGGCCGAGGCCGACCCAGGCCGGATCGCGCTGCATGCGGGCGAGCGATCGCTCAGCTATGGCGACATCCACGCTCGCGCAATGGCGCTTGCCGGCCGCCTGCAGGCAGCGATGCCGGATGGGCCGTGCCCGGTGCTGGTGCCGGCGCGGCAGGGACCGGCCCAGCTTGTGGCGATGCTTGCCTGCCTGCGCATCGGCGCGCCCTATGTGCCGCTCGATCCGACCCAGTCGGCGCTGCGCAACCGCCATATCGCGCTGCTGTCGGCGCCGGTCGTGGTTGCGTGCCTGGCACCCGGCCGCGAGCTGGCCGCCATGCTGGCGGGCGAGGGGGCCGTGGTCGCCATCGACGGGGAGGGTCCGATCGCCGACCTGGCAGCGGAACTGCCGGGACCGCAGGCCGCGGCCATGGTCGTCTTCACCTCCGGTTCCAGCGGCGTGCCCAAGGGCATCGTGCTGAGCCAGGCCGAAATCGCCCGGGCCTGCCGCGCCAAGGCCCTGACCTATGCCCTGGGCCCCGATGACGTGGTCGCCGCCACCTCGGCGCCGGCAACCATCGGCATGTTCCTCAACGTTCTGGCGCCCCTGCTCTGGGGCGCGCGGGTCGTGCTGATCCCGGAGGGCAGCGGTGTCTCGCCGGTGGTGGAGACCTTCGCACGCCACCGCGTCACCCATTACGCCGCCTATGTCGGCTTCCTGCGCCTGATGCTCGAACACGAGAACGCCGCGGAGGCCTTCGCCGCCGTCCGCCTGCTGGGGCTGCACGGCGACAAGCTCTCCTGGGTCGAAGTCGCGCGCCTGCGGCGCTCGCTGCCGGCGCAGACAAGGCTCAGCCACGACTATGGCCTGACGGAGTGTTCCTGGATCGCGGGCTGGATCCTTCCCGCCGCCTGCGATGACTCCGAAGGCACGGTCGCCCTGGGCCACGCCCAGCCGGAGCTGGAAGCCTGGCTCGCCGATCCCGAGGAGAGTGCCGACGGCGGCCTTTCGGGCATGCTCTGCGTGGCGCTCACCCGTGGCCATGTCGGCTACTGGCGCGATACCCGGCAGGAGGCCGCCCGCCTGCTCGATCATCCCGCCGACCCGAAGCGTGTCCTACTGGCGACCGGGGACGTGGTCGCGCTCTCGCCCGATGGGCTCTTCAGCTTTCTTGGCCGCGCCGACGACCAGATCAAGGTGCGCGGCTGGCGTGTCGAACCGGGCGAGATCGAAGCCGCGGCCCTGCGGGCGCCCGCCGTGGGTGCCGCGGGCGTCGTGGCGCGCAGGGACGATGCAGGCATCGTGCAGGCGGTTGCGCTCCACGTTGCGCCGGTGAAGGACCGTGTCATCGACCCGGAGAAGCTTGCAGGCCACCTGCGCAGGGCGCTGCCAAGGTCCATGTGGCCGGCCGAGATCGTTGTTGCCGGTGCGCTGCCTCTCACCTCGAGCCACAAGATCGATCGTGTTCGGCTGGCCGAGCACGACGCCCGCCACCGGGACCGATCCGTTGCGGCCGTCGCGGCGGCCGATGGCGCCTGGCCCGACCCGCTCGCCCGCCGCATCGCCGCGGTCTTTGCCAGGGAACTCGAGGTGCCGGCGGTGTCCGAGGACGGAAACTTCGGCGCTCTGGGTGGCGATTCGCTGAAGGCGCTCTCGGCCGCACTTCATGTTGAGAAGGTCTTTGGCGTCACGATCGACCCGGCCGTGCTGCTGACCACGGAAACCCTGGGTGTCATCATCGCCGACATCGCAGCTGAAATCCGCGAGACCGCTCCCGGGGGTTAGGTCTGCCCGCCATTGTTTGCCGTGGCGGCTTCCGGGCCCTGCGGCCCTGCATATCGAGAAGATCTTCGGGATCACCATTGATCCGGCCCGGCCGCAGACCGACGAAACCCTGGGCGAGATCGTCACCGGCATCCCCGACGAGGTGCGCGAGGCGACACCCGGAAGTTGAATTTCCCTGTTGTTCTTTCGAGATTTGGAATTGTAATCGCCCTGTAACTTTCTAGGGTGGCGCATTGTCAACGGTCCACGGGGGGGACCCTTTCCATGCGCACTCTGCTCATTGCCGTTGCGGCGACCATGCTCGGCCTTTTGTCAGGCGCCTGTTCCACCATTGTCTCAGGCACCGATCAGTCGGTCACCGTCATCACCGACCCTGCAGGGGCCGAATGCACCCTGGAGCGCGGTGGCGTCGCCATCGCTGTCATCAATCCGACGCCGGGCACCGTTCAGGTCGACAAGTCCCAGCAGGATATTGCCGTCCTCTGCACCCGTGAGGAGCACCAGGACAGCACCGGTGTGATTTCCTCGACTTTCGAATCGATGACCTTCGGCAACATCCTGTTCGGCGGCGTCATCGGTGTGGCGATCGATGCCTCCTCGGGCGCCATGAACCAGTATCCCGACAGCGTCACCATCGCGATGGTGCCGGAGTCCTTCACCAGTAATGCGGCGCGCGACGAATTTTTCGACAGGCGCATTGCACAGGTCGATCAGCAGCGCGACATGGCTCTGGCAAGCGCCAAGGCGAGTACGAAGTGCAAGAAGGATCCCGAGCACCCGGACTGCATCGAACTGCTCAAGCAAATCGATGCGGCGCGCGATGCCGAAGTCGCCACCCTGGAGCGCCAGAGGGCGAGCGCCGTCGTGGAGTGAGCGCGCTCAGGCATCTCGCCCTGGCCGTCGCCGCGCTCGCGGCGGCGGCCTGTTCGAACGCGGAGACCTGTGCGCCCGCATACAGTGTCGACGTCGAGCGGATGGATGGTGCGATGCCGGCGCGGACGCACGAAGCGGGATGTTCCCCAACTTCTTCGTTGCCTGGGACAGCGGCGTCGAGCTGATCGCCCGCCTCGTGTGATGGTGCTTCAGGCCGGGTGCAGGTTGGCCCGCAGGAAGTCGCAGATCAGGTCGTATTCCCGCCGGGCCGCCTTGCCCTTGAAGCGGGCGCGCATGAAGCCGTGGATCATGCCGCGTGCCTCGCGGTAGGTGACGTCGCCGCCGGCCAACGCCAGCTTGCTGGCAAAGACCCGGCCGTCGTCGCGGATCGGGTCGATCTCGGCCGAATGCACCCAGAAGGGCGGCAGGCCGGAAAGGTCGCGGGCCATCACCGGTCGGGCATAGGGGTCGTCGGTGTCGCGGTCGTCGGGCAGGTAGAGGTCGCGGTACTTGATGGTGCCCGCCCGCGTCAGGCCGGGGCCGTCGGCATGTTCGCTGTAGGAGGGCTGGTCCTGATCGAGTCCGGTGCCGGGATAGATGATCGCGGCGCAGGCGAGCTTCAGCGCGCCGGTGTCGCGCGCCTTCAGCGCCATGACGGCGGCAAGGTTGCCGCCCGCGCTGTCGCCGGCAACGCCGATGCGGCTGCTGTCGATGTCGAGCCGGGCGCTGTTGCCGGCCAGCCAGAGCAAGGTCGTCCAGCAATCGTTCACGGCGGCCGGATAGGGGTGTTCGGGCGTCAGCCGGTAATCGACGGAGACGACCACCGCGCCGGCCTGCTCGGCAAAACCCCAGGCGACGGCATCGGAACTGTCGAGATCGCCCAGCATGAAACCGCCGCCGTGCATGTAGACGATGGCCGGCGCATTGGCGCCCGCCGCCGCCGGGCGGTAGAGGCGGACGGGTACGTTGTGGTCGGCATTGTCGACCACCTCGTCCCAGACCTTCATGTCGGCGGGATGGGGTTCGTTGAGCGCGCGCGTATAGGCAAACCAGAACTGGCGCTGCTGCTCGGGCGTCTCGCCCTTGGGTCCGGCCGCGTCACGCGCGGCCAGCAGATACTGCATGTCGGGATGCAGCGGTTTTTCGGTCATGAACGCCTCCCTGCTCTCGCCCCGATCCTACAGATTGGGCCGCGGTGCGCCAGCCGTTGACCCCGGCGGCGGCGCGCCTCAGGCTGCGCCGTCACGGAACAGGGGAGAGGCATCATGGATCAGCTCTGGCAATTGCCGATAACGCGTACGCACGAGATCGCGGGCAGTGCGGGCGGCATCGCCTTTGTCGGCGGTGCGGGCGATTTCGACTACGGGGGCGCCATTCGCCACCCCGGCGATCTCTCCGCCCAGCTTGCGGGCGCGCTCGACAATGTCGAGGCGGCGCTGAACGTCGAGGGCTGCTCGCTTGCCGATGCCGTGCGCATCAAGCTCTTCTACAGCGCCGATGCCGGGATGGACGCCTGGCAGGTGATCGCGGCGATCCAGGCGCGCGTGGGTGCCCAGCTCGCCCCGGCGATCACCGCCAACCCCGTGCCGATGCAGCCCTTCGCGGGCCAGCTCGTGCAGATCCAGGCGATCGCGATTGCCGGCTGGCGCGACGGCGATGACGTGCGCGTCGTGGAGGACGATGTGCCCCAGGCCGCGCGCGGCCACTTCACCCACCCGAAGGTGACGCGCGGCCTGCGCGCGGGCGAGTTCTTCTCGATTCCCGGCCGCACCGCAGCCGACGGCGACGACAGGATCGAAGGCGACGGCATCGCCCAGACCCACGTCATCATGAAGCGCCTGACCGAGACCGCCGCGGCGCTGGGCTGCACCCTGCAGGATGCGATCAAGAAGGAAGGTTACTACTTCGGCACCGACATGGAGCAGTGGGCGAGCATGGCGTCGGTGCGCGCCAGCTACTTCCGCGAGCCCGCGGCCGTCGCCACCGTGGTGCCCGCCCATGTCCTTTCCCCCGAGGGTGCGGTGACCAAGGTCGAGGTGCTGGGCTACCGCGAATCGTGGAACGGTTTCGACAAGTACATACCGCGCGAGGATTCCTGGCCCAAGCGCGTCTGGGACTGGCCGATCCCCGTGCCCTACCGCCAGGGTAGCCGCCTGCGCGGCGCCATCTGGACCGGCGGCCAGGTACCTTTTGAGGTCGGCTTCAACGGCGGCAAGGCGGCCTATCCCGGAGACCTGGTGCGCCAGACCCGATTCACCATGCGTTATGTCGACGACATCCTGGCCGGATTCGGCAAGACCAGCGCCGACCTGCGCCTGCTGGTCTGCTACTTCACCTCGGACGGCAAGGAGGAGACGACCCGCCGTTTCCTCGACGCGGTCGCCGATTGTGTTGCCGGTCCCCTGCCGCCGATCACCTGCGTTGCCCAGCCGCACATGCACAGCGCCGATATGACGGTTGAAATCTGGGGTGTGGCGCGGGGCTGAGGCTGGAGCATCTCCGGCCTCCGCTCACCTCATTGGTTGTCATGGTCCGGTCAAGCCGGAGGATGACAGGACTGGGTGGTGACGATGCCTACCCCAGCCCACGGTTCGTCCGGTCGGGCCGCTTGTGGGCCCAGGGTCGATGGGCTTCGAGCACGCCGGCCAGGCGCAGCAACGCGCGGTCGGACCACCAGGGGCCGATGAGCTGCAGGCCGGTGGGCAGGCCGTCCTCGCCGAAACCCGAAGGCACCGACAGGGCAGGATTGCCGGTCAGGTTGAAGGGGTACTGGTAGGCGGTCCAGCTCTGGCGCGTGATGCCGCATTCCCGGCCGTTGATGACGACCTGTGCGGTGGCGTCGAAATCGGCGTCAAGCGCCGTGCGCGCCGTGGTCGGCGAGACCAGGATGTGATGTCCGCTGAACAGCCCCTGGACGCGGTTGTAGAGGTCGCCGCGCGCGGCGATGGCGTCCCACACGTCGGCCACGCCGAAGCGCGCGCCCCACTCCGCGAACCGCACGAAGGAGGGGGTCAGCTTGCCTTCCCATGCGGGGAGCAGGCCCGCCACCTGATGGTGGATGGAGGACTGGTAAAGCACGCGCCCGGCTTCCTCGATCCAGTCGAAGCCGTCGGGCAGGGGCGTGATGCGTGCGCCGAGTTTCTCGAAGACGTCGAGGCATGCGCGCGTGTTGGCCACCACATCGGGGGCGACCTCGGGATTGGCCATCTTCTCGGCATAGAGAATGGAAAGGCCGCAGAGATCGTTGCCCGCCAGGCCCGGCATGATCGCTGCGTCGCCGCGCCCCAGCGACCAGGGATCGCGGGTATCGGGCCCGGCCATGACATCGGCCATCAGGGCGGTATCGCTGACGGTGCGCGCCATGGGCCCCACGAACCCCTGGCTGCCGAAGGGGTCGGCCTTGGCCGGGTGCGCGATGAAGCCGCGCGTCGGCTTCAGACCGACGATGCCGGTGGTCGCCGAGGGGCCGCGGATCGAGCCTGCGCCGTCGGTGCCCACGCCCAGCGGGGCAAGCCCCGCCGCCACGGCCGCCGAGGCGCCGCCCGAACTGCCGCCGGGCGTGCGCTCCGGGTTCCAGGGGTTGCGCGTGATGCCGCTGAGCAGGCTGTCGGTGAGGCCCTTGTGGCCGAACTCCGGCGTCGTCGTCTTGCCCACGATGATCGCGCCCGCGGCGCGCAGCCGGGCGATGGCGGGGGCATCCGCATCGGGAATGTCGTGTTCGCAGGTGAAGCTGCCGTTGGTGTTGGGCAGGCCCTTCACGGCGACCATGTCCTTCACCGAAACCGCCACACCATGAAGTGGTCCCAGCGGCGCACCGTCGGCGACCATGCGGTCGGCCTCCCGCGCTGCTGCCAGCGCGCCCGCACGGTCGATGGTGACAAAGGCGTTGAGGCCGGTCTGGCTTGCCTCCGCGGCATCGAGCACGGCACTGACATGCTCGATGGCCGAAAGCCCGCCCGAGGCGATGCGCGCGGCGACCCTGGCGGCCGGCATGAAGAGAAGGTCGTCGTCCATGGCCGCCATTGGAGGCTGCACACGGCGTTGCGGTCAAGCCCGGTGCGGGCGACCATTGCGGATGATCGTCAGGAACGCCGGACTCGTTTTCAAGGTCGGACGCCAGACGCCGCTCGCCACGCGTCCGGTAAGCTGGACGCTGCGCCACCGGTTGAGCGAGCGCCTTCTTTGGCCGCTGATCGCCCTGTTCTGGATGACCATGACCGTATTTCTTGCCTGCGACATGCTGCGCAGCGGCGAGACCTGGGGCCTGGCGATGCCCGGCGTCTTTCTTCTGGTCGGCATATGGCTGTTCCTGTTCGGTATCCGCGCTTCCTTGTGGCGCCGCCGCGAGACCATCGATGTCGCGACCGTCACGGTCGAGGAACGGGACAGCGCAGGCGGGTGGGGCTGGAGCGAACCGCTCGCCGGTTACCGCGGCATCGCCATCATCGATGTCGAACGCGAACGCCCCACCATGCTGGGCCGTCTCAAGGTCGTGGTGCTCGACCACGAACGGGCCGAACGGCGCATCGTCCTGTGGAGCCAGCTTTTGTCGCGCGATGTCGAACGCTGGCGCGAGGACTATGCCGCATGGCTCGACATGCCCGTGGTCAAGCCGCTGCCGTGGAGGGCGCCGCAGGACAGGAAAGCTGCCGCCGTGGTGAGGCGCGCATGATTTCCGCCTTGTGCGCCGCCTTCTGCTCACCGGTTGGGATATGCTGACAGGGAAGACCAGACCGATGCAGGAACGGCCATGACCATCACCACCGGCGGCTACACCTTCGACTACGACCGGCGCGTCGAACCCGGCGCGCTGCCGGTGACGCTGACCTATCGCGGCAATGCCGTGATGGGAGTGTTTCTGTTGGTTTTTTCGGTCTTCTGGTTCGCCATGGTGCTGCTGATTGCCCAGGCGCTGTTTGCCGAGCCGTTTCCGGTCAACCTTGTGCCCCTTGTCTTTGTCGTTCCGGCGGCGGGGCTCTTCATCGTCGGCCTGCGCGCCATGCTGATGCGCTCGGAAGTGACCTTCGCACACGACGGGGTGAGTGTGGCCCAGCGTCACTGGTTTGCTTTCGTGCGCCACAGCGTGGCGCTGAAGGACTATCCCGGCGTGTTGCGCGCCCGCGTCAGCTACAGCCGCAACAAGAAGAGCTATGTCGCCTGGCTTGCCGTGCTGCCGCACGAAAACCGCGCGCTGCGCGTCGTGCTGGCAGCCAGCCGCGACGAGGCCGAAGGCCGCCGCCTGGTCGAGGACTATGCCCGCTGGCTCGACCTGCCGGCCCTGGAGGAAAGCATCGACGGTTTCGATGCCCGCGCGCCCGGCGAACTCGACACGCCGCTTGCCCAGCGCATCGCCACGGGTTCGGCTTCCAGCAGCTACCGCCCCGGCGGCCCGGTGCCAGCCCAGGTCAGGGTCGAGCAGGGTGCCGACAGCATTGTCGTCAGCCTGTTGAAGGGCGCGATGCCGCTCTGGCTTGCCGCGGTTGCCGGCGGCCTCGGCGCGGCGATCGCCTTCGTCTTCATCGGCTGGGGCGGCGATCCCGGCGCGCAGATCTTCGGCGGCGCCGTAGGGCTGATCGTGCTCGGCGGCACACTGTGGCTCGCCTTCTCCGGCCTGCGCACGACCCGCCAGATCATTGTGACGCGCGACCGGGTGGCGCTCGCCACCCTTGCCAAGAGCAGCGGCGAGACCAAGGTGGAGCACGACATGGCGCATGACGAGATCGAGGCCCTGCGCCTGGCGCGCGGACCCATGGGCGGCGCCGTGCTGTGGTTCGACACCGACCGCGGCAGCTTCCAGACCGGCGCCAACATGCCCCGCGCAGCGCTCGCCTACGTTCGCGATCTGGTCGCCGCGGCTCTGGCGACGGCCGACGACAAGCCTTCACAGGAGGCCCCATGACCGACGCGCTGCCGCCCGAAGTTGCCCGTGCGCTGGCCTATCCCTTTGATCCGCCGCGTCATGGTTTTGTCTTTGTTGCCGGTCAGGGGCTGCGCATCGTGGCCGATGGCAAGGCACCGCTGGGCGATGCGCTGGTCGAGCTCGACGGCGAGAGGATGGAGGCCGCGGCGGCGTTGCACCGCCTTGGCGCCCCCGCGGGCGGGGAGGAGAAACGCACGCCGGTGGTGGGTTACGGCTCCAACGCCTCGCCGAAGCGCCTCACCGAGAAGTTCGGCGATGGCCCCGACCAGGTGATCCCGGTGGTGCGCTGCGGCCTGCACGACCACGATGTCGTTTATGCCAGCCACATCGCGACCTATGGCTCGATCCCGGCCGGGCTCTACCGCAGCCCCGGCACGGTGGCCGATGTCTCGGTCGCGCTGCTGACCGATCACCAGCTCGAGGTGATGCACGAATCGGAGGGGGAGAACTATGCCTTCCGGCCGGTGCCCGGGCTGGTCGATGCCGCGGGCATGGGCACGGTGGACAACGCCCACGCCTACATTACGGTCCACGGCGTCTATGGCTACACCGGCGAACCCGTCGCCCTGTCGGCGGTCGATGCCAGGCAGCGCCGCTTTGCCGTGCGCCAACAGCACGAGGTGCTGGAGGAGCTGTGCCGTGAACTGGGCGAGGGGATGAGCCTCCACGACTTCATCCTGCGGAGTGTCGCCGACGAGCACCACCGCCTGTCCCTGGTCGAACGCATGCGCGAACGCGCGGTTCGCCACGCCGACTGACCCTATCGCTAGTCATCCTCCGGCTTGACCGGAGGACCCATGCTGTGACGGTGAGGCTCGCACGGCGTCACACTGTAGCGGTGATGGCCAGGTCACAGCATGGATGGTCTGGTCGAGCCAGACCATGACAACGCGTGTGGGTAACCTACAGCACGCTGCCTGCCACGATGGCGGCGAAGACCAGCACGCCGACCTGTCCGTTCGAGACGAAGCGGCGCCTGCAGGAGGCGGGGTCGTCGAAATCGGCGGTGGTGACCTGCCAGGCAAAGTGCGCGGCAGGCATGGCGAGCAGGGCATAGAAGGGCCAGGAGAGACCGGCGGCCCAGCCCGCCAGCGCCAGGGCGATCAGGAACAGGGCGTAGAACATGCCGATCAGCGGGCGGCTGGCCGAGCCGAAGGCGAGCGCGGTGGATTTGACGCCGATCTGGCGGTCGTCGGTCTTGTCCTGGTGGGCATAGATCGTGTCGTAGCCGATCGTCCAGGCGATGCCGCCGGCATAAAGCAGCAGCGCGGGCAGGCCAATCTCGCCTTTGACGGCGGCCCATCCGACCAGCGCGCCCCAGTTGAAGGCAAACCCCAGGAACAACTGGGGCCAGTAGGTGATGCGCTTCATGAAGGGGTAGATCGCGACCAGCCCCAGGGAGGCCGCACCCACCAGCACGGCGGCGCGGTCGAGCTGGACCAGCACGGCAAGGCCCAGCAACAGGAGCACGACGAGGAAGACCAGCGCGCCGGTGAGCGAGATCGCGCCGCTGGCCAGCGGCCGGTTCCTGGTGCGCTCGACTTTGGCGTCGAAGTCGCGGTCCATGATGTCGTTGACCGTGCAGCCGGCCGAACGCATGACGATGGCCCCGACCAGGAAAAGAACAAGCAGGCGCAGGTCCGGCCAGCCGGCGGCGGCGAGCGCGGTCGCCCACCAGCAGGGCCACATCAGCAGCCAGTAGCCTGCCGGCCCGTTGGCGCGCGCCAGATAGAGCCAGGGCCGCGCGGCGGCGGGGGCGTAACGCTCGACCCAGCCGGTGGCCTGCTGCGTGTTGGTGCCAGCCTGGGTCATGCTAGGGTCGCCGCGTCCTTCCTGCCCCTCATGGAGCCCTCATGCGCCGCGACGGCCGCCCCGTTCCCCGCCTCTTCGTCGAGGGCCCGCTTGCAAAGGACGGGCAGGCAGAGCTGACGCGCGATCAGGGCTACTATCTCTCACGGGTGATGCGCCTGAAGCAAGGCGACGCCGTGCGCCTGTTCAACGGCGCGGATGGCGAGTGGCTCGCCGAGCTGGAGGGACAGGGTGCGCGCTGCAGCGAACTGCTGCGACCCCAGGCCTGCTCGGGCGATGCCTGGTTGCTGTTTGCCCCGCCGAAAAAGGACCGCCTGCGTTTCCTCGTGGAAAAGGCGACCGAACTGGGGGTCGCCCGTCTGATGCCGGTGACGACCGAACGCACCGAGCCGCCGCAGGCCCGGCCGGACAAGCTGTTGGACTGGGCCGTGGAGGCCGCCGAACAGTCTGGCCGCCTCACCATTCCCGCATGCTGCCACCAGGCTGATCTCGCCGAAGTGCTGGAATCCTGGCCGCAGGATCGGGCGCTGCTGTTCTGCGACGAGGCCGGCGGCGCGCCCGTCGTGCAGGCCCTGGCGGGCGCGGGCGTGACCGTCGCCTTCCTTGTCGGCCCGGAAGGCGGTTTCAGTGAAGCCGAGCGTCAAACGCTTGGGAGCAATCCCCGGGTTGCCCCGGTGAGCCTTGGCCCCCATATTCTCCGCGTCGAGACGGCCGCTCTGGCAGCACTGGCGTCTTGGCAAGCGTTGCGCACCGGGGATAGGGTTTGATGCGCCGCGTACCGGGCCATGCCCGCCTGATCTGACATCGACAAGCCATCGGGGGCATACCGGCCGTGTCCATTCCTGCTGAAGTCAACGCGACTCCCATCACCGACAAAGCCCAGCTCATCGAGCGGCTGGAATCGGGCTGCAAGCCCAAGGACCAGTGGCTGATCGGCACCGAGCACGAGAAGTTCGCCTACGACAAGAACGGCTTCCGGCCCCTTACCTATGATGAGCCGAGCGGCATCCGCGCGATTCTCACCGAATTGCAGCGCTTCGGCTGGAACCCGATTTTCGAGGGCGAGCATGTCATCGGCCTGAAGAAGGACGGCCAGCATGTCTCGCTGGAGCCGGGCGGCCAGGTCGAGCTTTCGGGCGCGCCGCTGAAGACGCTGCACGAGACCTGCCGCGAGACCAACGCCCATCTCGACCAGTGCAAGGAAATCGCCGAGGAACTCGGCATCACGTTCCTCGGCCTGGGTTTCCGCCCGCGCGACACGCGCGAGGATGTGCCCTGGATGCCCAAGGGCCGCTACAAGATCATGCGCAACTACATGCCCAAGGTCGGCTCGATGGGCATCGACATGATGATCCGCACCTGCACGATCCAGGCGAACCTCGATTTCGGTTCGGAAGCCGACATGGTGCAGAAGTTCCGCGTCGCCCAGGCGCTGCAGTCGGTGGCGACGGCGCTGTTTGCCAATTCGCCCTTCGTCGAAAGCAAGCCCTCGGGTTACCTCTCCTACCGCGCCCATGTCTGGACCGACGTCGACAACAACCGCTCGGGCCTGCTGCCCTTCGTGCTGGAGGACGGCTTCGGCTTCGAGCGCTACGTCGATTATGCGCTCGATGTGCCGATGTACTTCGTCATGCGCGACGGCAAGTATGTCGATGCCAGCGGCCAGTCGTTCCGCGACTTCCTGAACGGCAAGCTGGCGGCGGCGCCGGGCGAGATCCCCACGGTCTCGGACTGGGAGGACCATCTCACCACCCTGTTCCCCGACGTGCGCATCAAGCGCTACATGGAGGTGCGCGGCGCCGACGGCGCCGGCTGGCGCCGCATCTGCGCGCTGCCCGCGTTGTGGACCGGCCTCTTCTATACCCAGAGCGCGCTCGATGCCGCCTGGGACCTGGTCAAGGACTGGACCTGGGAAGAGCAGGTGAAGATGAAGGCCGATGTTCCGGCCATGGGCCTGAAGGCTCCCTTCCGCGGCGGCACGATCCAGGCGGTCGCCCGGCGCATGCTGGAAATCTCGGCAGAAGGCCTGCGTCTGCGCCGCGAATACGACGGCAGCCTGGACGAGGTGCATTTCCTCGATGCCCTGATGGAAATCGCCATTTCCGGGCGCACCCCGGCCGAGGATCTGCTCGACCGCTACGAAAACGCCTGGAAGGGCGACATCACGCCGGTCTTCACCGAATACGCCTTCTAGAATCGGATCGGCGACAAGACCTGGGGGTTGGCGCTATCGTCGGGCGACTTGTGCAAACGGCCGCGATGACTCAGACGCTAGCAACACCCAAACCCCGCACCAAGGTGCGCCAGCCGCCGGGTTTCGGCCTGCGGCCGGGGCAGCCCGCGCCTTATTTCGCGGTGCGTTCGACGGCCAATCCCAGCTTTCATTTCGACACCCTGGGCGGGCGTTTCATCGTGCTGGGATTCTTCGGTTCGTCGCAGGAAGCCGAGGGCAGGCGCCATCTCGATCAGCTTCTGGCGCTGGAAGGCCGCTTCGACGATACCAACATCTGTTTCTTCGGTGTTTCGACCGATGCCGCCGACGAAGGCCTGCTGCGCCAGCGCCTGCCGGGCATCCGCTATTTCTGGGACGACGACCGCGCGCTTTCAGGGCTCTACGGGGCGCAATCGGCCGAGGGTTTCCGCCGCCTGACCTATGTCATCGATCCTGCCCTGCGGGTGCTGGCGGTGCTGCCCTTCGACCCCGATCCGGAGGCCCATCAGAAGGCGCTGCATGTCCTGATCGGGCGCCTGCCACGGGCCGACGACCATGCCGCCGTGCCGCTTCATGCGCCGGTGCTGATCGCGCCGCGCATCTTCGAGCGCGGCTTCTGCCGCAAGCTGATTGCACTCTACGAAGAGGGCGGGGGCCAGGAATCGGATTTCATGCGCGAGATCGACGGGCGCACGGTGGCGATCAACGACCACAAGCACAAGCGGCGCAGCGACCACGTCATCGCCGATGCCGGCATCCGGCGGGAATGCGAGGCTGCCCTGCGCGAGCGCCTGTTCCCGCAGATCGAGAAGGCCTTCATGTTCCGCCCGACCCAGATCGAGCGGTACCTCGTCGCCTGCTACGATACCGATCCCGGCGGCCATTTCCGGCCCCACCGGGACAACCGCACCAGCGGCACCATGCACCGCAAGTTCGCCGTCTCGATCAACCTCAATGCCGAGGAGTATGAAGGTGGCGACCTGCGCTTTCCCGAATTCGGCAGCCGCACCTATCGCGCGCCCAGCGGCGGCGCGGTGGTCTTTTCCTGCTCGCTGCTCCACGAATGCACGTCGATGACGCGCGGCCGGCGTTATTGTTTCCTGCCCTTTCTCTATGACGACGAGGGCGCGCGCATCCGCGACGAGAACCTCCAGTTCCTGGGCAGTGCGCCCGGGAGCGCTGCCCGATAGGAATCCCTGCCATGCTCAAGCGTCTCAACCCCGAGGGTGCACCCCGGCCGCTCTCCAACTACAGTCTGGGCGTGCTCGTGCCCGCAGGCATGACCACGTTCCATGTTTCCGGTCAGGTCGGCACCGATGCGGCGGGCAACCTGCCGGATGATGCTGAGGGTCAGTGCCGCAATGCCTTTGCCAACGTGCTGGCCGTGATGGCGGGCGCGGGCATGGGGCCGGGCGATATCGTCTCGCTGACCACCTTCCTCACCGGCCCGGAGCACCTGCCGGCTTACCGGAGCGCGCGCGAGGCCGCCTTCGGCGATGTCGCGCCCGGCTCGACCATGGTTTACGTCGCCGGCCTCGTCGATCCGAAGATGGTGATCGAGGTCCAGGCGATCGCTGCGAAGTAATCGGTTTCCACAGGTTTCATCAGGAGAACACACCATCATGGCCATCAAGCGCTACAACCCCAAGGGCCTCTACGAGCCGGTCGCGGCCTACATGCAGAACAACGAGGTGCCCGCAGGCGCCCGCTGGCTGGTGACCGCCGGCCAGGTCGGCATCGGCACCGACGGCAAGCTGATCAAGGACCCCAAGGGCCAGATCGAGCAGGCCTGGAAGAATGTCGCCGCCACCCTGGCGGGCGCCGACATGGGGCCGGAGGATCTGGTCAAGCTCACGATCTACATGACGCCCAATGCCGCCGAGCACCTGCTGCACAGCCGCGAATGCCGCGGCCGTATCCTCAACGGCGAAAAGCCCGGCGCCACGCTGGTCTATGTCGCGGGCCTTGCCGACCCCGACATGGTCATCGAGATCGACGTTTACGCCGCCAAGGGCTGAGGGCCGCTATTCCCTCTCAATCCGTCATGGTCCGGCTTGACCGGACCATCCATGCTGTGACCGCTCACCGAGCGCGCCCTGGGTGTGATGCGGATCGAACGTCACAGCATGGATCCTCCGGTCAAGCCGGAGGATGACAGGGAGGGCAAGGGAAACGGTAGAGGGGAGGCGGACTCCCCTACGCCGCTTCCGTACCGCCCACGGTGAGCTGATCGACCAGCAGCGTCGGCTGGCCCACACCCACGGGCACGCCCTGGCCGGCCTTGCCGCAGGTGCCGATGCCGGGATCCATGCCCATGTCGTTGCCGATGGCCTTCACCTTGGTCAGCACGTCGGGGCCGTTGCCGATCAGCGTTGCGCCCTTGACCGGGCGTGTCACCTTGCCGTCCTCGATCAGGTAGGCTTCGCTGGCCGAAAAGACGAACTTGCCGTTGGTGATGTCGACCTGGCCGCCGCCAAAGTTGACGGCATAAAGCCCCTTCTTGACCGAGGCGATGATGCCGGCCGGGTCTTCCGTGCCCGATTCCATCACCGTGTTGGTCATGCGCGGCATCGGCTGGTAGTCGAAGGCTTGGCGGCGGCCGTTGCCCGTGGGTTTGTGGCCCATCAGGCGGGCGTTCATGCGGTCGTGCATGTAGCCCTTCAGGATGCCGTCCTCGATCAGCACCGTGCGGCTGGTCGGCGTGCCCTCGTCGTCGATGGTCAGGCTGCCGCGCCGGTCGGTGATGGTGCCGTCATCGACCACGGTGACACCGGGGGCGGCGATGCGCTCACCGATCAGGCCGGAGAAGGCCGAGGTCTTCTTGCGGTTGAAGTCACCCTCCAGACCGTGGCCGATGGCTTCATGCAGCAGGATGCCGGGCCAGCCCGGGCCGAGCACGACCTGCATCTCGCCGGCAGGCGCGCCGACGGCCTCCAGGTTCACCAGGGCCTGGCGCAGGGCCTCGTCGACCGCGCCCTGCCAGCGCTCGTTGGTGACGAAATCCTCATACAGCGTGCGCCCGCCCATGCCGTAGCTGCCCGATTCCTGGCGCTCGTCGTCGCCGGCTACGACCGAGACGTTGACGCGCACCAGGGGGCGGATGTCGGTCGCCTTGCGGCCGTCGGCACGCATGATGGCAACGACCTGCCAGGTCGCCGCGATCGAGGCCATGACCTGACGCACCCGCGGATCGGCGGCCCGGGCATAGGCGTCGATCTCCTGCAGCAGCTTGACCTTGGCCTCGAAGCTCATTGCCTCGACCGGATTATCGTCGGCGTAGAGGTGGCGGTTGGTGGTGGCCGGGGCGTCGGCGATGGTCGCCGCGCGGCCGTCCACCGCCTTCACGGTCGCCGCGGCGCGCGCAATCGCGGCCTCGCTGAGCTCGCTGGCATGGGCATAGGCGGTCGCCTCGCCGACGATCCGGCGCAGGCCGATTCCCTGGGTGACGTCGTAACTGGCCGACTTCAGGCGGCCGTCGTCGAAGGCAAGGGCCTCGCCCTGGCGGTACTCCATGAAGAGTTCGCCGTCGTCGGCGCCGCGCAACGCGTCACCGACCATATCGGCGACACGGCGCTCCTCGATGCCGGAACGGGTGAAAAACAGCTCGTCGGGCGAAGGTTCGCCGGTCATGTTGCGGTCTCCGGGGCCATGTCCCCTTCATATGGCATGGCCGGCTCGGGGAACCAACCGGCGGACTGCAATTGCTTCGCAGATGCAGGTATTTGCGGGGCGCGTCACGGGCTTGTGAAACGCGCAAAGGCTCGTGTATGTTCCGCCGCAACTGGCCATCCCGTGGTGGACGTGGAGATTGGCCGGGTCGACCATAGAGGGCCGCCCGGCCTCGTTTCATGCCGGGGCTTCCGGCAGGACCGTTTCCTGCGTGAACCCGGTCCGAAACGTTGAAAGGAGAGTCGTGGTGCAGAGATCGCTCCTGGGTATTCTGGCGCTGGCAGCCATGCTGCTCGCCGGCACCGGTGCCGCATTCGCAGAACCCCAGCCCTGGGAATGGGGCTTCCAGCCGGCGGCCTCGCCCATCGCGGAAGACATCCATTGGTTCTACGATTGGGTGCTGCTGCCGATGATGGTCATCATCTCGGTCTTCGTCGCCGTGCTGATGGCCTGGATTCTGGTTCGCTTCCGCAAGGGCCGCAATCCGACGCCGACGCGCACGACCCACAACACGTTGCTCGAGGTGGTCTGGACCGGCCTGCCGATTCTGATCCTGATCGGCATCGCCGTTCCCTCGCTGCGCCTGCTCTATTACGAGGCGACCATCCCGGAGGCTGCGATGACCCTGAAGGTCACCGGCCACCAGTGGTACTGGTCCTATGAATATCCCGACCAGGGCGGCATCAACTTCGACGCCATCATG
>CALGGB010000105.1 GCA_937880925.1 uncultured Rhodospirillaceae bacterium
GTGGCGGAATTCCAGCGGCCCTACGGCCAGCGCCTCGACACAGCTTCCGGCGAGATCGACCGGTGGCGCCGGATCGTGGTTGCCCGCGATCCAGAACCAGTGGCGACCCGCGACCAGCGTGGCAAGGGTTGAGCGCGCGTGGTCATCCAGGCGGTAGGCAGCATCTCGGTCGTGAAAGCTGTCGCCCAGGCAGACGACCACCTCGGGCTGCAGCCGCGCGAGCGCCTCGGCGAGAATCGCAAGGGTCGCGCGGCTGTCGTAGGGCGGCAGGAGCTGACCCTTGGCCGCATAGGAGCTGCCTTTCTCCAGATGCATGTCGGCCACGACGAACAGCCCCCGTTCGACCCAGTAGAGGCCGCCGGAAACATCGGGCTGGAGGCTGACGCCGTTGAGGATCATGGAATCTCCCTCCCCCCTTGAGGGGGAGAGCCTGCCCCGGACCTGATCCGGGGGTTGGGGTGGGGGGGAACGCCGCAGGCGATCCTGCGGTGACGCGGTCCGGCGAAGGCGCTTCGCGCCTTACCCCCCATCCTGACCTTCCCCCTCAAGGGGGAAAGGGAAAGGTTGTGAGCCGGGCTCGAACAGACTCCCGCGCTCACAACAGCCTCGTGGCTTCGGCGATGAGGGTGTCCTCAGCTTCGGCGAGCAGGTCTTCCTCGGCATCGCCGCCGACCATCTGCTTGCTGATCTCCAGCATGATCGGCACGGCAAGCGGCGAGACCCTTTCGAGTTCCTTCAGCACGATGCTGCCCTTCACACGGGCGAGCATGTCGCCCAGGCGGCGGATGTCGAGCAGCCCGCCGGCGGCTTCGCGCCGGGTCGCCTGGAGCAGGACGTGATCGGGTTCGTAACGGCGCAGGACGTCGTAGAGTAGGTCCGAGGAGAAGGTCACCTGGCGGCCGTTTTTCTCGCGGCCGGGATGGCGGCGCTCGATCAGGCCCGCAACGATGCCGACATTGCGGAAGGTCCGCTTCAACAGGCTGGATTCGGCCATCCACTCTTCCAGGTCATCGCCCAGCATGTCCTCATCGAACAGGGGATCGGGCGTAGTGACCGGGCGCAGGCTCCAGATCGCCAGGGCGTAGTCGTTGCACATGAACCCCAGCGGCCCCAGCCCCTCGCGCTGCATGCGACGGGTCAGCAGCATACCCAGCGTCTGATGGGCCGGGCGGCCCTCGAAGGGATAACAGACGAGATATTGCTTCTTCGAGCGCGGAAAGGTCTCGACCAGCAATTCGCCCGGGCGCGGCAGCACGGAGCGGTACTGCTGGATACGCAACCATTCCTGAACATCGGGCGGCAGGCGGCGGCGGCGGTCCGGATCGGCGATGATCGCGCGCAGGTGTTCGGCGACATTCGTCGTGGGCGGAAACTTGCCGCCGCCGTAAACCGGCACCTGGGCGGTTTCGGATTTGGCGGGCGCGACGATGACCTCGTTTTCCCGGATGCCCTCCAGCGTCCAGATGCGCCCGGCAAAGAGGAAGGTGGCGCCGGGCTCCAGGCCCATGACGTAGTACTCCTCGATCTCGCCCATCACGCGGCCACGCCGGCGCCGCACCTTCAGCATGGGTTCCTCGACGATGGTGCCGACGTTCATGCGGAACTGGTGGGCGACCCGCTCGTTGGCGATACGCAGGCGCCCGTCGTCCATGGCGTAGAGGCGCTTGTAGCGGTCATAGGCGCGCAGGGCATATCCGCCTGTGGCCACGTAATCGACGACGCGGTCGAACAGCCCCCGGTCGAGGCCGGCATAGGGCGGCACGCTGACGACCTCGCCGTAGAGCACGGAGGGATCGAAGGGGCCGGAGGCGGCGGTGCCCAGGATGTGCTGGGCGAGCACATCCAGGCCGCCCTCCTCGCGCGGCGCGCCGTCGAGCTTGCCGTTGCCGATCGCCTCAAGGGCGGCACGGCATTCCAGGAGTTCAAAGCGGTTGGCGGGCACCAGCAGCGCACGACTGGGAGCATCCATGCGATGGTTGGAACGGCCGATCCGCTGGAGCATGCGCGAGATACCCTTGGGCGCGCCGACCTGCACGACCAGGTCGACCGCGCCCCAGTCGACACCCAGATCGAGCGTGGAGGTGCAGACCACGGCGCGCAGGTCGCCGCGCGTCATCGCCGCCTCCACCTTGCGCCGGCCCTCGACCGAGAGGGAGCCGTGGTGCAGTGCGATGGGCAGGGCGTCCTCGTTCAGCCTCCAGAGTTCCTGGAAGACCAGCTCGGCCTGGCTGCGTGTGTTGACGAAAACGAGCGTCGTCTGGTTGGCGCGGATGGTCTCATAGAGTTCACCGAAGGCGTGGCGCGCGGTGTGGCCTGCCCAGGGAACCCGCTCGCCTGAAACCAGGATGCGGATATCAGGTTTGACGCCGCCCCGCCCGATGACACGCGTCACCCTGCCCGCCGGACCAAGATACCCTTCCAGCTTCTCGGGCTCGGCGACGGTGGCCGAGAGACCGATACGGCGATGGCCCGGTGCCAGGGTCGAGAGCCGCGCCATGCCCAGGGCGAGCTGGTCGCCGCGTTTGGTGCCGGCCATGGCGTGCAGCTCATCGGCGACGACGTAGCGCAGGTTGGCGAAGATGCGCTCAACATCGGGATAGGAAAGCAAAAGGGCCAGCGATTCCGGCGTCGTCAGCAGAATATCGGGTGGATCGCGGCGCTGGCGCTGGCGGCGGTGCGAGGGCGTGTCGCCGGTGCGCGCCTCCAGCCGCAGCTTCAGCTTCATCTCCGCGACGGGCGCTTCGAGATTGCGCTTGATGTCGACCGTGAGCGCCTTCAGCGGCGAGACATAGAGCGTGTGCAGGCCGTTGCCGCCGCCGTGGGCCGCAAGATCGACCAGTGTCGGCAGGAACCCCGCCAGGGTCTTACCGCCGCCTGTCGGCGCGATGACGAGGCAGGAATCGCCCCGCGCGGCGGCTTCCAGCACGGCAAGCTGGTGCACGCGCGGCTGCCAGCCCCGCGTCGCGAACCAGTCCGTGAAGACCGTCGGCAACAGG
>CALGGB010000106.1 GCA_937880925.1 uncultured Rhodospirillaceae bacterium
GAGGAACTGCAGCTTGTGCGCGAACTTCGGATTGACCTCGGGGTCGGGCTCATCGCCGCCGGCAGGAACATAGAAGTTGTGGACTTCCGTCCTGCCCGGCAGTTCGACCCAGACATGGCGGCCATCCTCCTTGCCGCACCAGTGCTTCACGCCCTTGTCGGTGAAGGGTATGCGGCTCAGCGTCGCCACGCCGTTGTAGCCCTTGAAACCGGCGACCGCCTGGTGCTCCCAGCCGGCCTCGGCAAAGACCTCGCGGGGGAACTGGTCGTCCAGCGCCTTGATTTCCTGCAGACAGAGTACGTCGGGATTGTGCTCGCGCAGGTAGGCCAGCACCGTGCCGGCGCGCAGCCGAACGGAGTTGATGTTCCAGGTGGCGACGGTGATTTCGGTCATGGCAGGCGCCCTTTCAAACCGGAGCGGCGTAGTCGGCGGCGATGCGCAGGTCGCGCAGCGGACGCACCCGGCGGATCGATTCGGCGTAAAGCGGATGGGCCTTGAACGCCGCCAGGGCGGCCTCGTCGGCGAATTCGCCATAGACCACGATGTCGGCCTCGTCGGACCAGGGATCGATCCGGCTGTTGTATTCGACCTCCAGCACGCTGGCCGCCGGGATGTCCTTGAGCAGGGCAAGACCCTGGCGCACGGCCTCGCGATCCTGCGGGTCGCGCGCACGGAACAGAACGATATGTCGGATCATGCCGGACTCGGGCAGGTAGAACGGGCTGGGTGCATCGCAGGCGCGGTGATAGCGCGATCCGGCGGCCATGCCCAGCTTGCCGGACAGAAACGGATCACTCCGCGGCAGGCGCCATGGTCCACAAGAACTGAGCAACACTGCCGCCGGTGTTCTCCACGCGGTAGCGCCAGCCCGGCGCGAAGTAAAAGACATCGGCCGGCCCCGCCTCCAGCTTCTCCTCCGTTCCGGCATCGTCCTGCCAGTGGAAGGTGAAGCTGCCCGAGAGCACGTAATAGGCCTCATAGGCGCGGTCACCGAAGTGCATGGCGACCCCGGCGTCCGTGTCGTCTTCGATGAAGGACCACCACACCGTCGACTGGCCCGGTTCCAGTTCGCACACGCCAAGCGCCAGTTCCGAGCCCTGCTCTTCCCGGCTGATGTGCCGCTTGATGCGAAACGTGCCCTCGCGCGCGGGATAGGGCTCCCAGGCGAGATCGCCATCGCGGATAAGCTGGGGCTTGTGGGTGGGCATCGGCTACTCCCTTGGGGCTTGGTCGGTGGTGTCTGCGACCCTAAGCCAGGGCCAGCGGGCACGGTAGCTTGCGCACTTGACCGCAAAGCGGCCCGGTGTCGGGTTGTTCGGGTTGGGCCGCAGCGCCCCGGCGAAGACATCCTCCAGGCCGAAGGGCGCGCAGAGGTCAAAGCCGCCATGGCCGTTCGGGCGCAGGCCCAGGCAGGTGCCGGCGACAATGAAGCGGCCGATGTTCTCCGCGCTGCCTGTGCTCTCGGGATAGGGGCTGCCGAAGTGCTGCTCGAACCAGATCGGCACACGGGCCTGGTTGCGCGCCTCGATGACCACACCCAGGTCGGCAAACAGCCGGTTGGCATGGCCGATCACCGTGTCCTCGGCCTCCCAGGAGGTGTCCTCATCCCAGTAGAAGATGTCGTAGTCGTTGGTCCGGCTGCCGGGACCGGCGCCCGACCGGGCATCCCAGACCGGCCCGAAGAGACAGCCGGCCACCAGCCAGCAATCGTTGAGGTGCAGTTCGGGCAGGCGCGCCAGGATCGCGGCATTGACCGGATCGGCCAGGACCAGATCGATGAAGCGTTCTTCCAGGTCACGGGGCATGGCGCCATTGTGCCGCCCGGCGCGTGTGTCTTCAGCCCGGGTGGCGAGAAAGCCGGGGATGGATTGCAGGCGCAGACCTAGACCGCCGGCTCCAAACGCTCCTTGCCCGCGCTGCGCCGCTCCCGGCGACGCTTGCGCCAGGTGCCCAGGTTGGCCCACAGCATCAGGGCGCAGGGCGTGAAGACTAGGGTCAGCACGGTGGCGAAGGTCAGGCCGAAGACGATGGCGCTGGCAAGCTGCACCCACCACTGGGTCGAGGGCGCCCCGACCGAGACGTGGCGGCTGAAGAAATCGATGTTGGTCGACAGCACCATGGGCATCAGACCCAGGATGGTGGTGATCGTGGTCAGCATCACCGGACGCAGGCGCTGGGCGCCGGTGCGGATGATCGCCTCCATCGCGTTGGCGCTGCGGGTCTTCAGGTGATCGTAGGTGTCGATCAGCACGATGTTGTTGTTCACCACGATTCCGGCGAGCGCGATGACGCCGATGCCGGTCATGACGATGCCGAAGGGCTTGCCGGTGACGATGAGGCCGATCATCACGCCGATGGTCGACATGATGACCGCCGAGAGGATCAGGAAGGCCGAATAGAAGCTGTTGAACTGGGTCACCAGGATGATCGCCATCAGGAACAGGGCGACGCCGAAAGCCTGCATCAGGAAGGCCGCGGCATTGGCCTGGTCCTCGTTTTCGCCGCGCATCTCGACCTGGACGCGCGGGTCGAACCCGGCTTCGTCCAGCCACGCGGTCAGGTCCTGGACCTGCGTATCGGCCAGCACGCCGGGTGCGACATCGGCCTTCAGGGTCATCACGCGTTCGCTGTCGACGCGGTTGAGCGTGCCGACCTGGGGGGCGGCAACGCGCGTCACGAAGTTCGACACCGGCACCTGGCCGAAGGGGGTCTGGATGCGCAGGCGGTCGAGCTGGTCCAGGGTGCGCGCCTCCAGGGGGAAGCGGGCGCGGACATCGATCTCGTCACGCGAGTCGTCGGGCCGCATCGTCGACATCTGCAGGCCGTTGGTCACCAGCCGCACGACACCGCCGATCGAGGCGACATCGGTGCCGAACTTGGCCGCCTGGGCGCGGTCGACCTCGATCTCCCATTCGATGCCGGGCAGCGGGCGGCTGTCCTCGATATCGGTGAGGCCCGGCATGGCGTCCATGTGCTCGCGGATCGCGGCCACCACCGGCGCGATCAGCTCGGGATAATGCGACCCGACCTGGACCTCGATGGGCTTGCCGCTGCCCGGTCCGGCTTCCTGCTCGCGCGGCTCCACGACGATGCCCGCCAGATCGGACGTGCGCTCGAGGACATCGGCGAAGATTTCCTCCGCGGTGCGGCGCTGCTCCCAGTCGACGAACTCCACGGTGATCGAGCCGATGACATCCTCGGCGGCGTCACCACCCTCGCCGATCTCGCCGACACGGGCATAGACGGTTTCGAATTCGGGCATGTCGAGGATTCGGTCCTCGACCTCATGGACCAGGGCATCCTTTTCCCAGATCGAAAGATTGCCGCGGGCGTGGATCTGGAACGCGGCCTGTTCGGGTTCGACCGAGGGGAAGAACTCCACGCCGTTGCCGTGGTTGGCGTAGTAGTACTGGACGCCGATCAGGATCGCGACGGCGGCCAGCACGACCTTGCCGGGGTGGCGCAGGGCGCCGCGCAGGAGCCGGATGTAGAAACCCGTGAAGCCGCCGATGCTGTCGAGATCCTCCTCGCCGTCGGCCGATAGCGAGGCCGCGGCGCTGCCACCGGCCTTGCCGAACAGCGAGCCCAGCACCGGAACGAAGATCAGGGCCATGGCAAGCGAGGCGGTGAGCGTGGCGATCAGCGTGATCGGCAGGAATTTCATGAATTCGCCGACGATATCGGGCCAGAACATCAGCGGCAGGAAGGCCGCCAGCGTCGTCAGGGTCGAGGAAGTGATCGGCCAGGCCATGCGCGTTGCCGCCGCGCGATAGGCGACACGGCGGTTCTCGCCCTCGGCCATCTTGCGGTCGGCGTATTCGATGACGACGATTGCGCCGTCGACCAGCATGCCCACGGCCAGGATCAGGCTGAACAGCACGACGATGTTCATCGTGAAGCCCAGCGTCGACAGCACCAGGATGCCGGCCAGGAACGAGCCCGGTATGGCGATGCCGACCAGGGCGGCCGAGCGCCAGCCCATGGCCCACACGATCACGATCATCACCAGGAGGACGGCCGAGAGGATGTTGTTCTGCAGGTCGGAGAGCATGTTGCGGATGTCGCCGGAGCGATCCTGCGTATAGGCGACCTCGACCTCGGGCGGCCAGTCGGCGCTGATCCGCTCGACCACGGCACGGACCTGTTCGATGGTGTCGATGACGTTTTCGCCGGTGCGCTTGGAGACCTCCAGCGCCAGGGCGGGTTCGCCGCCGACCCGCGCGAAGCTCTCCGGGTCCTTGAAGGTGCGGTTGACGGTGGCGATGTCGCGCAGCGTCGTCACGGCATCGCCCTGGGTCTTGATCGGCAGGTCGAGCAGGTCCTGGGCGCCCTCCAGAAGGCCCGGAACCTTGACGCTGAAACGGCCCGATCCGGTATCCAGCGCGCCGGCCGCGACCAGGCGGTTGGAGCGGCTGACAAACTCGATCAGCTCGGTAGCGTCCAGCGCGTAGCTTTCCACCAGCATGGGATCGATGACGATCTCGACCAGCTCTTCGCGCTCGCCCGCGATGTTGGCCTCCAGCACGCTGGGAATGCCTTCGATCTCTTCCTGCAGATCGCGCGCCAGACGCAGCAGGGTGCGCTCAGGCACGCCACCCGAAAGAGTGACCACGATGACAGGGAAGAGCGAGAGGTTGACCTCGTTGACGGTCGGCTCGTCGGTCTCGTCGGGAAGCTCGGGCTTGGCCAGATCGACCTTGGTGCGCACGTCGTCGATCGCGATGTCGGCGTTGAAGCCGGCGTCGAACTCCAGGATGACGTTCGCGCCGCCCTCGTAGGCGGTCGAGCGCATCTCCTTGACGCCCTCGATGCCTTTCAGCTCCTGCTCCATGGGGCGGATCAGCAGGCGTTCGGCATCGCCCGGCGAGATGCCTTCGTGGTTCATCGAGACATAGATGATCGGAATATCGATATCGGGATCGGATTCCTTCGGGATCGTCATGTAGGAAACCGTGCCCGCGATCAGGATCAGCGCGAGCAGAAGCAGTACCGTGCGCGGACGGGAAAGCGCACTTTCGATGATGGCGATCATGGCTGCTGCGAGAAGGCCGAGCCCTCGACCAGCACGGGATCAACCGTCTGGCCCGCCGCGACATAGTCGTGGCCGACCGTGATCACCGTGATGCTGGCAGGCAGACCGGCGATCCAGATGCCGTCGTCTGCGTCGGCCACCACGGTCACGGGCATGAAGCGCACGATGTTGTCATCATCGACGATCTTGATGCCCAGGGTGCCGTCGTCGGCCAGGCTCAGCACGGAAGGCGAAACGAAGTGGGCGGGGACTGTCGCCAGCGGGATTTCGATGTCGGCGGTCAGGCCCGCAGGCAGGCTGAGGTCGGGATTGGGCACCTCCAGCTCGATGCGGAAGGTGCGGGTCTCAGGCTCGGCGATCTTGCCGATGAAACGCAGGGTGCCGTCCACCGTGGCGCCGGTGATCAGCTTGGCCGAGCCGGCCTCGCCCAGGGTCAGGTAGCCGACCTCGCGCTCGCTGACCGCGGCGATCACCAGGATGGGATCAAGGTCGTAGAGCGTGCCGATCTGGGTGTTGACGTCGACCACGTCGCCGATCTCGACATCAATCGATTCCAGGGCGCCCGCGAAGGGGGCGGCGATCTCGGTTCGCGCCATGTCGAGCTGAATGGCCGCCAGTTCGGCGCGCGCATTCTGCAGCTCGGCGCGGGCGCCGGCGTCGGAGGTCTGGGCACGCCAGCCGCTTTCGGCGAGTTCGGCGCTGGCCTCTGCCTCGATCCTGCGTTGCTCCAGCAGGCTTTGCGCGCGCGACAGGCGCTCATTGCGGTCGTCATCGGAGAGGCGGACGATCAGGGCGCCTTCCTCAAGCTGGTCGCCTTCGTTTGCCGCAATCTCCTCGATGCGGCCGGAGGTTTCGACGCGCAGGGCCAGTTCGCGGCTGGCGGCGGTGCGGCCGGTTACCACCAGCTTGACCGTATAGGGCTGGCTGGTGCTGGGCGCCACGCGCACCTGGGCGGGGGCGGCCTGCTCAGCAGTCGGGGAAGGCTCGGTCTGTGTGCTCTCGGGCGCGCTTTCGCCCCCGAACTGGCCGGAGGCAACCCAGACGATGGCCCCGATCGCCAGGGCGATCGCCAGATAGTGGGAGGTTTTCATCAGCGTAAAATGGTCGCGGCAGGTCGTTCGTCAACCAAGGCGCGAACATTGAACACGCAACGTGTCGGACAGGCCACGATGAACATGGAAGGCGGCATGGGCGGCATCACGGATGGTGGATCCTTGCTACGGATTGCTCCCTAGCACGGACCACGTAACGGTGCCCTGTTTCAGAACGATGTCAGGGCGGCAACGTCCTGCAACAGCCTGTCGCAGGACAGCGCGGATCAGGCGCCGTTCCATACCCGATGCTGGTAGATCGAGGTGCCGGGAACCACGGCGACACGCTCCAGGTTCAGCTCGCGGAGCTGACGGGCCGAAAGGCGGTCGAGCTCGTGGCGCGTCTGGGCGCGCAGGCGCAGGGTGCGAAGAAGGTTGATGGCGCTCATGGCGTTAATCCTGTGCTGCGGCGGAAACATTCGCGCCGGCGTGTGCGTGTTGCCCTCCAGATGAGGCCAGATGCTGCACCGCACAACAGCGACTCCCGAAACCCAGACATGCGTCCGACGCATACCGGATTTGAACGCTATTTCAGTGAGTTAGGCCCGGAAGCTGCGCCCGCTAAGGCGTTCGTAGGCTTCGACGTAGCGCTCGCGCGTGCGCGCCACGATGTCGTCGGGCAGTTCCGGCCCAGGCGTGGTCTTGTGCCAGTCGGTCAGGGTCTCGAGCCAGTCGCGCAGGAACTGCTTGTCGAAGGACGGCGGCGATGCGCCCGGCTGCCACTGGTCGGCGGGCCAGAAGCGCGAGCTGTCGCTGGTCAGGCACTCGTCGACCAGGGTCAGTTCGCCGTCGATCAGGCCGAACTCGAACTTGGTGTCGGCAACGATGATGCCGCGGGAGGCGGCATGTTCGACGCCTGCGCTGTAGAGCGCCAGGGTGATCTCGCGGACCTTTTCGGCCAGTTCGCGCCCGATCAGGCTGGCGGCCTCGTCGAAACCGATGGTCTGGTCGTGCTGGCCCAGTTCGGCCTTGGTCGAGGGGGTGAAGATCGGCTCGGGCAGGCGGTCGGCCTGGCGCAGCCCCTTGGGCAGGGCGATGCCGGCGATCGTGCCGGTCGCCTGATAATCCTTCCAGCCGCTGCCCGCGATGTAGCCGCGCGCGATGGCTTCTACCGGCAGGACCCTGGCCTTGCGCACGATCACGGCGCGCCCGGCCAGCCATTCGGCTTCGCTGTCCTCAAGCTGCAGATCCGAAAGATCGGTGGTGACGATGTGACCGGGCACGATGTCGGCCAGCCGTTCGAACCAGAACAGCGACAGGCCGTTCAGCAGGCGTCCCTTGTCGGGAATGGGTGTCGGCATGACGACATCGAAGGCCGAGATGCGGTCGGAAGCGACCAGCAACAGGCGCTCACCCAGATCGTAGATGTCGCGCACCTTGCCGCGGGCGAGCAGGGGCAGGTGTTTCAGGGTCGGCTGGTCCATCGCGGGGTCCCTTGCAGGCGGCGGGCCGTCATCGCCGTGCGCCCGCCCCCTGTCAAGGGCGCCGGCGCGCCATCCCCGTCTGGAAAGCAAAAACGCCCCGGTGCGTGTGGCATCCGGGGCGGCGGGGGAAACAAGACGGCCGGGACGGATACGCCGGTCCGGCATCGCGCGGGTCGGCTTTCAGTCCCGGCCGTTGTTGGCGGCAAGAACCGTGGAACCGATCATCGAGCCGCGGCTCAACGACGGACCTGGTTGTGGGCATACCAGCCGGTGCCGGCCAGCGAGACGTCGCTGTGGGCAGGCAGGCCGATATCGGCACGCAGGCGGGCATCAAGGCGGCTGAGTTCGGCATGTGAACGGCCGCGGCGGCGCCAGCTGCGATAGCCGTTGACGACTTCGCGCAACATGGAGGTATTCCTTGATCGTAGGGGTTGGAGTCAGTGGTCGGAGACGCTGAACACGGGTTGGTCAGTTATGCGGGCATTGCTGCAATGCACAACCGGGGGCATCCAGCACCGTGTCGAGGGAGGAGGCACAGCGCCTCCGACCGCGTAAAGATAATGCTGCAATGCAAAAAAGCCAATGCTGCAACTGCACAATAGCCATGCGAATTTCGCATGACTGAAGCGGCGATCAGCCTGCTTGCGCAGGGCACGGCTTCGGGCGAGTCTCTGGCGGGCACGGGCCGCGAGAGGGAGACCCATATGGCGCGCATTCTGACGATCCAGTTCTGGCGGACCTGTCATCTGGGCGAAATCTCGCAGACCTTCGAGCAGCGCGGCGCCGACATCGACTATTGCCGCATCGATAACGGCGAATCGCTCCCCGGTGATCATGGCGACTGGGACGGCCTGGTCATGATGGGCGGGGCGCAATATGCCGAGGACGATGCCCAGCATCCCTATCTGGGGCCGTCCGCGGAGATGGCGCGGGCTTTCCACGATGCCGGCAAGCCCGTGCTGGGCGTCTGCCTGGGCAGCCAGGTTCTGGCCCGCGGCCTGGGAGCGCGGGTGCGCAAGCAGGGCTGGACGGAATTGGGCTTCACAGAACTGACGCCCACCGCCGCCGCCAGGGAAGATCCCCTGCTGGCGGGTGTCGGCCCGACGCGGCTGATGCAGTACCACGAGGATACCTTCGACATTCCCGACGGCGCGGTGCCGCTGATGACCGGCGCCAAATGCCCCAATCAGGCCTATCGCGCCGGAGCGAGCTATGGCTTCCAGTGCCATTTCGAGGTCTCCACCCGCCTGTGGCTGGAGTGGATGTCGAACATGAGCGACAGCCTGAAGGAACTCAGTCCGGAGTATCATGCAAGCTGGGCCCAGGATTTCGCCCGGCACGAGGCTGATTCGGTCGCCTTCTGCAACCGCGTCTCGGACCGCTGGCTCGACCTGGTCGAACAGAGGGTGGCGCAGGCCGCCTAGAACCCTCGGCTCGCCTGGCCTCAGGCAGAGCGCCTGCGCCAGCGGCGCACGGCAAAGCCGGCGACCACAAGGCCGGCAAGGCCGATGATCGCGGGAATCACGGCGGCTTCCTGGCGCACGGCCTGCAGGCCGCTGACCGTTTCGTCGCGTGTGACGATGGCCTGGCCGTCGCTTGCGCTCAGCGACCAGATGCGATGGCGGTCCTCGTCGGACGGGGCGTCCGGCCACAGGCCGTACACGGCAGGTCCGGCAGCCACGGCTGTCTTCACCGCCTCATAGTTGGGCATGTCGTTGGTGTAGAGCACCAGGCGTTCGCCGGGATCGAGTGCCGCCTGCAGTTCCAGCCCACTGCCCTGAAGGAACCGCACCAGGGCGCCGCGCTGGCGCATCACGACAATCGCGTCGACGGCCTCGCCGGAGAAGGACTCCAGATCGCTTTCGCCGGGATAGGCGGGCAGCAACAGTTCAGAGCTGTTCCACAGACCGATCGCCACCAGAATCAGGCCGGCGGCAAGGGGTGCTACCGGACGGTCGCCCATGCCGCGGGCGAAGCGGCCGATCATGGACGCCTCGCCGGCGATGCTCCGCCGCACCATCCGCGCGGAGCGGACGGGGCGGCGTGCATCACGGTGTTGCCGGGCGCCAAATCAGCCCAGCAGCTTGGGTGCGGCGGCATCGAGCGCGCCCTTGAGCGCGTCGATCAGCTCGTCGACGTCGGCGCTTGTCATCACCAGGGGCGGCGACATCACCATCGAATCGCCGGTGGCGCGGACCAGCAGACCGCGCGCCCAGGCTTCCTCGCGCACGGTCATGCCGGCCTGTTTGGCACTGTCGAAGGACCTGTGGGTCTTCTTGTCCTCGACCAGCTCCACCGCGGCCATCATGCCGATGCCCCGAACCTCGCCGACGAGCGGGTGATCGACCAGCTCGCGCAGGCGCTTCTGCAGGTAGGGGCCGGTCTCGGCGCCGGCCCTGTCGACGATGCCCTCGCGCTGCAGGATGTTGATGTTCTCCAGCGCGACCGCGGCCGAGACGGGATGGCCCGAATAGGTGAAGCCGTGCTGCAGCTCGCCGCCGATGTTGACCAGGGTATCGGCGATGCGGTCATGCACCATGACGCCCGAGATCGGCAGGTAACCCGAGGAGAGCCCCTTGGCGATGGTCATGAAATCGGGGTCGATCTTGTACTGCTCGCTGCCGAACCAGGTGCCGGTGCGTCCGAAGCCGCAGATCACCTCGTCGGCGATCAGCAGGATGTCGTACTCCTTGCAGATGCGCTGGATCTCCGGCCAGTAGCTGGCGGGGGGAACGAGCACGCCGCCGGCACCCATGACGGGCTCGCCGATGAAGGCGCCGACATTGTCGGCACCAAGCTTCTGGATCATCGCCTCGACCGAGCGGGCCGCCTTGATGCCGAACTCCTCGGGATCCATGTCGCCGCCGAAGCGGTACCAGTGCGGGCAGTCGGCATGGACGAAGCCGGGCAGCGGCAGGTCGAACTGCGGGTGCATGGCCTCCAGGCCGCAGAGGCTGGCCGCGGCCATGGTCACGCCGTGGTAGGCCTTGGTGCGGCTGATGATCGCCTTCTTGCCCTTCTTGCCCTTGGTGTTCCAGTACCAGCGGACCATTTTGGCGATGGTGTCGTTGGCCTCCGAGCCGGAGTTTGCATAGAAGACGTGGTTGAGGCCCTCGGGCGTGATTTCCGCGAGCTTGGCCGAGAGTTCGGTCGCCGGCTGCGTCGTCGTCTGGAAGAAGGTGTTGTAGTAGGGCAGTTCCTGCATCTGCTTGTAGGCGACCTCGGCGAGCTCCTTGCGCCCGTAGCCGATGTTGACGCACCACAGGCCCGCCATGCCGTCGAGCACCTTGTGGCCTTCCGAGGTCCACATGTGGCAGCCCTGCGCCTTGGTGATGATGCGCACGCCCTTTTCGTTCAGCGCCTTGCTGTCGGTAAAGGGATGCATGTGGTGGTGGCGGTCCATGTCCTGCAGGACCGCGGTCAGGTTCGTGACCATGGATGATTCTCCAAATGAAATGTCGCAGTGATGTCGGCTAGGGTGCCGCGCCCGTGTGGCGGCACCATGGTCTGCGATGCTGCCTAGGGGTCGAAATCGATGCGCGCGGCCACGATCAGCAGATCGTGCAGCAGCGACATCTTCGTCGTCGTCTCGTGGTGCAGCTTCATGGCAGAAGTCTAAGCCAGAGCGCGGCCGTGTGCGAGTCGCGCGCGCTGCCCCGTATCAGCCGGATCAGAGCTTATAGAAAGCGATAACTTTACTTAATGACGCGCGAGCGGCTAGTCTTGTTTGTCCTGCCGGAACCCCGTGATGCAACCTGCCAGCACCAATCCCCTGCCGCCCGCCGCGCGGGCGCGCAGCCTTGCCGCGGCGATCTCGGCGATGTTCGTCGTCAACCTGGTGTTTTTCCTGTCGCCGCCGCTGATGGCGGTGGTGCTGGCGCGCCACGGCGCCGACCCGGCGGCGATCGGCATCAACGCCGCGGCGATGGCGGCGGGCACCTTCCTGGTCGCGCCCTTCGCGCCGGCCTGGATGGGCCGTCTCGGTCCGGCGCGGGTGATGCGCTGGTCGCTGCTGGTCTCGGTCGCCATGCTGCTTGTCATGCCGGCCTGGGTCGATCCCTGGGTCTGGCTGGTGCCGCGCACGATCCTGGGCGCGGCCGGCAGCCTGTGCTGGATCGCCAGTGAAGCCTGGATCAACGCGCTCGCCGAGGAGACCCGGCGTGGTCGCGTGATGAGCTTCTACGCCATGGCCGGCTACAGCGGCCAGGCGCTGGGTCCGCTCACCCTGCTGCTGGCCGGCAGCCAGGGCTGGCTGCCCTTCCTGGTCGCCGCGGGCCTCACCCTGCTCGGCGCCGGGCTGGTGTCGCTGGGCGGCGAGCTGCGCCCGGACCTCGGCGGTTCGGGCCGCCCGCCGATCCTGCGCTCGATCGTGCGCGCGCCGCTGCCGATGTTCGCGGTGCTGGTCCAGGCCGCGGCCTTCCAGGCCTATTTCAGCTTCTTTCCGGCCTTTGGGCAGAGCCTCGACCTGCCGCTTGAGACCGCCTTCGTGCTGATGACCTGCACCAGCCTGGGCGGCCTGCTGCTGCAATATCCCATGGGCTGGCTCTCCGATCGGGTGAACCGGGTTTGGCTGGCGACCGCCTGGCTGGCCCTGGGCGCCACCGGTGCCGCCCTGCTGCCGTGGACCACGCCACTCGGCCTGCCCGCCATCCCCTTCTTCCTGTTCATGGGGGCGATGATCTCGGGCACCTACGCGCTTTCGCTGGTGCTGGTGGGCGCGCGCTTCCGCGGCGCCGATCTGGCCGCCGCCGCGACCGCCTTCACGGTGGTCTACAACATCGGCGCCATGGCTGGCCCCTTCGGCGCGGGCCTCGTCATCGAGGCGACCGGCCCCGGCGGCCTCTCGATCATGATGGCGGTGGCGCTGGCCGCCGTCGTGCCGATTGGCCTGTGGTCCCTGCGCAAACGCATCGCCGCGCTCTACAACCCCTGAAGGTCCGCCGGGGACGGCGTTACGCCGCCAGCTTTCCAGACTACAGGGCCAGATCGAAGAGCAGGACCTCGGCGTCGTCAGTGGCGGTGAGTGCAAGCGCGCCGGCCCCGGTCAGTCCCAGGCCGTCGCCGGCATAGAGCGTCTCGCCGTTGGCGGTCAGCGTGCCGCGGGCGACCTGCAGCCAGACGCGGCGGCCAGGCTGGACCTCGAAGGTCAGCGTGTCGCCGTTGGCGAGCAGGCTGCTGTAGAGGTCGACATCCTGGTGGATCGTCACCGAACCGTCGCGACCCTCGCGCGAACCCACCAGCTTCCAGGCGCCGCTGCGCTCGGCCTCGGAAAAAGCCTTCTGTTCGTAGCCGGGCTCCAGGCCGCGCTCGGCGGGCACGATCCAGATCTGCAGGAAGTGCACGGGCTCGCTCGCCGAGGCGTTGAACTCGCTGTGGCGGATGCCGGTGCCGGCGGTCATGCGCTGGACCTCGCCCGGGCGGATCACCGAGCCGGTGCCGATGGAGTCCTTGTGCTCCAGCGCGCCTTCCAGGACGTAGCTGATGATCTCCATGTCGGCATGGCCGTGGGTGTCGAAGCCCGCGCCTGGGGATACGCGGTCCTCGTTGATCACGCGCAGGGCGCCAAAGCCCATGTGGAGAGGATCGTGATAGTGGCCGAAGGAAAAGGTGTGGCGGCTGTCGAGCCAGCCGAAGTTGGCATGTCCGCGGGCTTCGCCGTGTCGGATCGTGGTCGGCATGGTGGATCTCCTTGACCGCCGGTTGCGGTCTCTTGCTTTCCCTGGAGCATATGGCGCGACCAATAGGGGCGACAATCTGCCATCAATGTGACAATCTGTCGCGAAAATCGGGACAACGTGATGGACAAACTGTCAGCCATGCGTGCCTTCGTCGCGGTCCAGGAGGCGGGCGGCTTTGCCGCCGCGGCGCGGCGCACAGGCCTTTCGCGCTCGGCGCTCAACCGTCAGGTGCTGGCGCTGGAGGCCGAGCTTGGCGTGCAGCTCTTCAACCGCTCGACGCGCCATGTCGCGCCCACCGACTCCGGCCGGGCCTATTTCGAGCGCTGCCGCGTCCTGCTCGCCGAGCTCGACGAGGCCGAACGTGCCCTGGCGCGCGACCACGACGAGCCGCGCGGCAGCCTGCGGCTCAACGCGCCGATGTCCTTTGGCACCCTGCATCTGGGTCCCGCCATCGCCGACTTCATGGCCGCCCATCCCCGCCTGCGCATCGAACTGCTGCTCGACGACCGCTTCGTCGATCCCATTGCCGAGGGCTTCGATCTGGTCGTGCGCATCGCGGTGCCCGACGAGACGACGACCCTGGTCGATCACCGCATCGTGGAGGTCCGCCGCGTTGTCTGTGCCGCGCCGGAATACCTGCGCGCGGCGGGCAGGCCGCACCATCCCGACGATCTCGCCGGACATCCGGTGCTCCACTATGGCAATGCCGCACCGGGAAGAGCCTGGCGTCTGACCGGCCCCGAAGGCGCGGTCACGGTGCCGGTCGAGACGCTGTTGTGCTCGAACAATGCGGAGGTGCTGCGCGACGGCGCGGTGCGCGGCCTGGGCCTTGCGCTGCTGCCCACCTTCATTGCCGGCGCCGACCTGCAGGCCGGCCGCCTGGTTACCGTGATGGAACCCTGGTGCGCCGCGCCCCTGACGCTTCAGGCGGTCTATCCGCCCAGCCGCCACCTCTCCAGCGGCGTGCGCGTGCTCACCGACTTCCTGATCGAACGCTTCGGCCGGGAGCCGTACTGGGACCTGGTGCGCTAACGCGCGCCCGAGACCTCCATCAGCGTCATGGTGACGTAGCTGGCGGCATCCGAGCACAGCCACAGGATGGTTTCGGCGACCTCCTCGGCGCTGCCGGCGCGGCCCGCGGGCACGGTGGCGACGGTCCTGGCGTATTCCTCGGGCGTGCGGATGCCGTGGTGGATCTCGGTGTCGATCATGCCGGGGCGCACGGCGTTGACCCGGATGCCTTCGCCCGCGACCTCCTTGGCCAACCCTAAGGTCATGGCATCGACCGCGCCCTTGGTGGTGGCGTAGTCGATGTACATGCCCGGCCCGCCCAGGCGGCTGGCGACCGAGGAGAGGGTGACGATGGCGCCGCCGTCTCCGCCGTGCCGCGTCGACATGCGGCGTACCGCCTCGGCGCAGCCCAGGAAGACACCGGTGACGTTGATCGCGATGATGCGCTGCAGGCGTTCCACGTCGGTGCCGTCGACGCGGCCCACGGGATTGACGATGCCGGCGTTGGCGACAAAGGCGTCGAGCCGTCCGAAGGCCTTGTCGTGTTGGGCAAAGAGCCGGGCCACGTCCTCGGGCTTGCCCATGTCGGCCTGGATGGCGACTGCCTTGCGCCCGGCTTTCTCGATGTCGGCAACGACACGCGCTGCCGCCTCGGCATCGCGCGCGTAGTTGACGGTGACGTCGTAGCCGTCGCGCGCCGCAAGCCTTGCGGTCGCCGCCCCGATCCCCCGGCTGCCGCCGGTCACCAGCATCACCTTGACCATCGCGGTCTTCCCCGGAATCCCTAGACGTTGAGCAGCAGGTGCTCGCGCTCCCAGGGGCTGATGACGTCCTGGTATTCGTCGTGCTCGGCCTGCTTCACGGCGACTGCCAGATCGACGAAATCCTCGCCCAGCACCTCCTGGAGTTCCTTGCAGCGGGCCAGGCGCAACAGGGCGTCGGGCAGATGGCGGGGCAGGCCGTGGCCGCGCGCCTTGTAGGCGTTGCCCTGCATCGGCTTGGAGGGATCGAGCTTCTCGGTCATGCCGAGATAGCCGCAGGCCAGTGTCCCGGCCATGGCGAGATAGGGGTTCACGTCGACGCCGGGCACGCGGTTCTCCACGCGCCGGCCCCTGCGGTCGGACTCGGGCACGCGGAAGCCCACGGTGCGGTTCTCGTAGCCCCAGTGGGTATTGATCGGGGCGTCGGAATCGGCGCGCAGGCGGCGGTAGCTGTTCACGTTGGGGGCAAACAGCGGCATGGCGCTGGGCAGGTAGTGCTGCAGGCCGCCGATGTAGTTGCGGAAGATGCGGGTGTCGTTGCCCTTGGTGTCAGCAAAGATGTTTTGGCCGTTCTTGGTGCTCACCACGGACTGGTGGATGTGCATGGCCGAGCCGGCCTCGCCCTCGATCGGCTTGGCCATGAACGTGCAATAGACGTCGTGGCGCAGCGCGGCCTCGCGGCAGACGCGCTTGAAGACCACGACCATGTCGGCCAGTTCCAGGGCATTGCCGTGGTTGAAGTTGACCTCGAGCTGGGCCGGGCCGGCCTCGTGGATCAGGGTATCGAGATCGACACGGGCGGCCTCGCAGAAGTCGTAGATGTCGTCGACGATATGGTCGAATTCGTTGGCCGCATCGATGCCGTAGGCCTGGCGTCCGCTCTCGGTGCGCCCGGAACGCCCCTTGGGCGGCTCCAGCGCCAGATCGGGATCGAGGTTCTTGGCGACCAGGTAGAACTCCAGCTCCGGCGCGACGACCGGCGTCCAGCCCTTCTCTTCGTAAAGTCCCAGGACACGGCGCAGCACCTCGCGCGGTGCTGTGGCCACCGGGGTACCGTCGCGCCAGGTGACGTTGCACATCACCTGGGCGGTGGGATCGGTGTACCAGGGCACCAGACGGAGGGTTTCGGGATCGGGGTGCAGGATCATGTCGGGCGAGGTGACGTCGCCCGGGAAGGGATCGGGGTATTCGCCCGTGACGGTCTGGTAGAAGACGTCGGCGGGCATGCGCAGCGAGCCGTCCTCGATCGAGCGCAGGAAGCGGTCGCGCGGCAGGATCTTGCCCCGCGGCATGCCGGTGAGGTCGGGCACCATGCATTCGATCTCGTCGATGCGGTGCTCGCGCAGCCAGGTTTCCGGATCGATCGTCATGGGCGCTCTCTTTCCCGGTGGTTGGGGTTCGCTGCGGCGAAAAGCATCAAGGGGCGTTACGCGGCGCTTTGGGCGGCACCCGCAAGGCGCACCGCACGGTGGGTGCGGCAGGCATCGCCGAAGGCGGTGAACAGGGCATGGTCCTCGGCGCGCTCCTGGAAGCGCCATTCGGGGTGCCACTGGGCGCCGAACTGGAAGGTCCTGGCGCCACTGACGCTGACCGCCTCGATCTGGCCGTCGGGTGCCACGGCCTCCACCGTCAGGCCCTCGGCCAGGCGGTCGATGCCCTGGCCGTGCAGGGAATTCACCATGTAGCGCGTCTTGCCGGTGATGCGGTGCAGCAGGCCGCCCTCGGTGACGATGATGTCGTGGGTTACCTTGTACTGCTCGTCGCGCGGTACGTCGGGCGCGCGGTGGTCGATCCGGCCCGGCACCTCCTCGACATGCTGGAACAGGCTGCCGCCGAGCGCGGCGTTGAGCTCCTGGATGCCGCGGCAGACCGCAAACAGCGGCATGCCGCGCTCGATCGTGCGCCGGATCAGCGGCAAGGTCAGGGTGTCGCGCTGGAGATCGAGCAGGGTCGTGGGCCGCGGGTCGTGGCCGCCGTAATGCTGCGGTTCGACATTGGATGGGCTGCCCGGCAGGAAGATGCCGTCCAGGCTGTCGAGCAGGTCGTCGATGTCGATCAGGCCGTCCAGGCGCTCCAGATCGCGTCCGCCGCCGAATCCGGGGATCAGCAGGGGGATGGCGCGGGCGCCGATGGCGACGCCGTTGATGTACTTCTCGCCCACCGCCTGAAAGGGATGGGGCGGGATTTCCTTGGTGTCACAGGGAATGCCGACCAGGGGCAACGGACCTTTGGGAGCCATGGCAACTCACTTTTGGAAGTCGTGCGGTACGATGCATGATAGACGCCCGCGGCGAGGACCGCACGGGGGCATGTTTTCTGGGATGTCACGGTCATGATACACGAACTGGGCGGGCTGTTCGCGCTCAAGCTGGCAGCCATCGGCTTTGCTCTTCTCCTGCTGGGCTGCGAGCGCCTGGCGCCCGCCGGCCAGTGGAGCGGTGGCTGGCCGCGCATCGGGCGTAATGTGGCGCTGTGGCTGGGCGGAGCGCTGGTCGCGGTCGCCATCGCGGCGCCGGTCAGCCTCTGGGCCACGCACCAGTCCTGGCCCTGGCGGCCGTCCTGGTGGTCGGGCACGCCGGGCATGGTGCTCGACATCGTGCTGCTGGATCTGTGGGCCTATCTCTGGCATCGCATCAACCACATCGTGCAGCCGCTGTGGCGCTTCCATCAGATCCACCACCGCGACGCCATGCTCGATGTCACGACCTCGGGCCGCAACCATCCCGGCGAACTGATCATCGGCGCCATCGCGCGCCTGCCGCTGATCGCGGTGCTGGCGATCCCGCTTTCCTCGATTGCGGTCTATGAGGCCGTCGCGATCGCCGCCGCCGCCTTCCATCACACCAACATCCGCGTTCCGGCCCGGCTGGAGCGGGTGCTCTCCTGGATCATCGTCACCCCCTCGATCCACTGGATGCACCACCACGCCCTGCGCGCCGACACCGACAGCAACTACTCGGTCGTCTTTTCCATCTGGGACCGCCTGATGTTCAGCCGCAGCCGCAACCAGCGTACGCCCGGCATGCCGCTTGGGGTGGAAGGCGCGCCCGAGCGCGGCCTGACGGGTCTGCTGACGATGCCGTTCAGGAACCAACGTCGCGTATGAGGGCGGGCCAGCGGGCCAGCAGGGTGCCCGCGCGCAGGATCATCATCACGTAGATCGCCAGCCACAGGCCGTGGTTGCCCATCACCTGCCACAGCACCAGGGCGATGGGCACATAGATCACCAGCATGGCG
The DNA here is from genome assembly GCA_937880925.1 of uncultured Rhodospirillaceae bacterium. GTDB lineage: Bacteria > Pseudomonadota > Alphaproteobacteria > SP197 > SP197 > CALGGB01. The sequence continues at coordinate 18,235 of CALGGB010000106.1, forward strand.
AGCATGGCATTCCGCATGTCGCGCCCGCGCGTGGCGCCGATGAAGATACCGTCCAGCAGGAAGGACCAGACCGCCACCAACGGCAGCAGCACGACCCAGGGAAGGTATGTGTTGGCGACGGCGCGGACCTCGGGCAGGTCGGTCATGGCCGCCACGATCCAGGGGCCCAGCAGGGCAAAGGCAAGGCTCGCCAGCGCGGCCATCAGCCCGGCCCAAAGCGTGGCGGCAAAGACCGCGCGCCTGAAATCGTCGCGTCTTCCGCGTCCCGTCGCCTCGCCGCAGATCGCCTCGCAGGCGTTGGCAAAACCATCGAGGCCGCAGGAGGCAATGGTCAGGAACATCATCAGCACCTCGTTGGCCGCCAGCACCACATCGTTGATGCGCGCCGACAGGGCGACGAACAGGGCAAAGGCGAGGTTGAGGCAGACCGTGCGGATGAAGAGATCGCGGTTGAGCGCCAGCAGCGGGCGGTAGGCGGCCGAAAGCCGGGCCGCCGCCCAGGGCCAGACGCGGTTGTCGCCCGGCAGCACGCGCAGCAGCACGACGATGCCGACCGCCAGGCCCAGCACCTCGGCGATCAGGGTGGCCGCGGCAAGGCCCTGCACCTCCCAGCCGAACCCGACGACAAACAGCAGGTCCAGCACCACATTGGCGCCCGCGATCACCGCCTGGCTGACCAGCGCCCAGCCTGCCCGCTGCAGGCCGATCAGGGCGCCCAGCACGATGTAGTTCCCCATCACCGCGGGGGCGGCCCAGATCCGGATGTCGAAGTAAAGCCGTGCCTGGTGGGAAACCTCCGGGCTCGCCTGGACCAGCATCAGGGAAAGCCAGGCGATCGCGCCCTGCAGCACCAGCAGGATCAGCGCGATGATGCCGGCCAGGACCAGCGCGCGCAGCAGCACCCCCTTCAGGCCTTCCGCGTCGCCGCGGCCCATGGCCTGGGCGATGTAGCCGGTGGTCGAAAGCCGCAGGAAGCCGAAGGCCCAGAAGACGAAACCGAAGATCAGCGCGGCAACGCCCACGCCGCCCAAATACTCAGGACCCGGCAGGTGGCCGGCAACGCCGGTATCGACCGCGCCGACAACCGGCTGGGTCAGATTCGACAGGATGGTGGGCCAGGCGATGCGCCAGACCCGACCGTGCCAGTCGACCTCCGGCGCCGCGCCGGGCGCAGGCGGTACGGAGGCCATGGCGGACCTTCAGGGCTGGCGCGGAGGCGGGCGGGCGCGACCTTAGCGGAATTCGGCGCGGCGTGAAGGTGTTCCCTCAGCCTGTCGGCCGGCGCCTTCCTCCTGCTGCCCGATCAGGGATTGGTGCTGGGCCTGATCAGCGACTGGTGGTCGATCTCGAAGATCTCGTTGTCGATCTCCACGCCGAAGGCGCTGTCCATCAGCGTCACGCGGGTCACCGCGCCCTGCGCGTCTTTCACGTACCACTGGCGCAGACGCATCGGGTTTTCCTCGAAGACCAGGGTCAGCAGGCCCGAGCCGGGGTCCTCGCTGGGGCGCAGGGTGACCATGAGCTGGCCCTTGTCGCGGCGCACGTCCAGTACCGTGGCGACTTCGTCGAGCTTGATGTCGGGGTAGAGCAGGACGCTCGCCGGCGAGGCGCTGACCGGGCCTTCGTAGAACTGGCCGATCTCGGCATCCCAGAACTGATACTTCTGGCCGCGCGCCACCAGGATCGTGGGCGGATCGTCATAGGCGATGCGGGCGTAGAGCGGGCGCTTCAACTGGAACTGCCCGGTTGCGGTGCTGCCGTCCTGGTTGAGCTGGACGAAGCGGGCATCCAGCGTGGTGATGGTGTTGAGATAGGCCTCGACGTCGGCCAGCACCTGGGGCTGGTCCTCGACGGAAGCCCAGAGCGGCAGCGGCAAGGCGGCCGCGCCCAGGGCAAGGGCGGCAATGCGGCCGAAACTGCGGCGGCTGTGGCTCATGATCGGTACTCCTGAAGTCGGGACCTATATCGGTTGAATGTTATGTGGGGTTCAAGTGTGGCCGTTGCAGGGCGGCTTGCTGGATGGTGAACGTTTGCGGCGGAAAGGCGGTTCCCGCCCTTAACGTGACGGCGGACACGGGCCATGATGGCCATTGCTCAGGAAAACGACGGGATTCGCCTCATGATGACCATGCCGAGCTTCGGCCTCTTCTCCCTCATGCAGCAGCGCCACGCCGCGCGCGGCAACCGCAGCGTCTTTGCCGATCTCGACGATCAGGTGGCGCTTGCCGAGGACCTGGGCTTCGAGACCGCATGGTTCGCCGAGCATCACTTCTCCGGTTACAGCCTGTGTCCCTCGCCCCTGATGGCGGCAGCCTATTTCGCCGGGCGCACCCGGACCATCAAGCTGGGCACCGGGGTCATCGTGCTGCCGCTCTACGATCCCATCCGCGTGATGGAGGAGATCGCCATGGTCGACCTGATGTCGAACGGGCGGCTGATCGTGGGCGTGGGCGGCGGCTACCAGCCCTTCGAGTTCGAGCGCTTCCGTCTCAACCTGGAGGACAGCGCGGGCATGTTCATGGAAAGCCTCGACATCATCGAGGCCGGCCTGACCCAGGAGGAGTTCTCCTACGACGGGCAGCACTACAAGATTCCGCCCACCCGCATCGCGGCCAAGCCGGTGCAGAAGCCGCTGCCCCGGATCGCGGTGGCCGGGATGCTGGCGCATGACGCGATCAAGCAGCGCGTCGCGCGCGAAGGCTGGATCCCGTTCCTGGGCAATGGTGTGGGCCCCTACGAGGCGCTCAAGGCCCCGCGCGAGAACTACGATGCCATCTACCGCGAATATGGCCGCGACCCGGCGCACCAGCAGACCGCGCTGATGAGCTACTTCCACTGCACGGAGGACCGCGATCTGGCGCTCGATGCCGCCGAGCGGGCGCGTTACTCCAGCCGCGTCTCGCTCTCCCTGCGCCTGGACTACGGCGAGTTCGAGGAGGGCCCCTTCATGAAGGACCTGCCCATGCCCAACGACTTCACCGTCGAGCAGGTCCACGACCAGACCCTGATCGGCCACCCCGACGAGATCGCCGAAAAGATCGCCAGGGCCGTCGCCATCGCGCGGCCGACCCACATCGCTTTCCACAACCAGCCCGGCGATCTACCCCAGGACCGGGTGCTGAAGTCCATGGAACTGTTCGGAAGCAAGGTGCTGCCACAGGTGCAGCAGGCCCTGGCCGCCTGAGCGCATGCGCCCCGCCGCGATCCTGATCGACCTCGACGACACCATCCTTTCCTCGCTGGGCGGCCAGAGGGAGGCGTGGAGCGAGGTGCTGGCAGCGTTCGACGGCCGTTTCGGCGATCATGATCACGCCACGCTGCACGAGGGCATGCTCGCTGCCTCGCGCAGCCTCTGGGAGGATGCCGACAGCCACCGCGAGTGGCGCCAGGATATCCGCGCCGCACGGCGTGAACTGGTGCGCCGCGCCTTCGCGGAGCTCGCGCTCGACGACACGGCGCTCGGTCACGAGCTGGCCGATGCCTTTTCGGACCATCGCGACGAGGCCATGTTTCTCTTTCCCGGCGCGGTCGATGCGCTGGAGGCCCTGCGGCAACGTGGCATTCCGCTGGCGCTCATCACCAACGGCGGTGCGCAGGCCCAGCGCGCCAAGATCGAACGCTTCGACCTCGCCCGCCATTTCGATCACATCCTGGTCGAGGGCGAATTCGGCAGGGGCAAGCCCGAGCCGGAAGTCTTCCACCACCTGATGGCCTGCTTCGGTTCGTCGCCCGAAACCACCTGGGTCGTGGGCGACAACCTGGAATGGGAGGTCCTCGCGCCCCAGAAACTCGGCATGCACGCCATCTGGTGCGACGCCCACCGCAGGGGGTTGCCGCCGGACTGCGCCATCGTGCCCGACCGCATCATTCACGAACTTGCCGAACTGCTGGAGGAGCTGGATGAGCACGGTTAGGCTGCAAGTTGTGTTTGGCTATGTGCCCCTGCTCGCGGCCGTCATCATCGGTCTGTACCTGAGCACCGCAGCAATCGCCGATCCCGACGAACCGTTCGACCCCGAGGTCCTCCGCAACTGGGAGGAGGCCCGCCAGTTGGCCGAGAGCGAGGCCTACTTTCCTGCTGCCGCCCTCTACAGCGAGGCCGCGCGCATCGAACCCCGCATCGTGACCTGCATGCTTCCTGTCGTGTTTGCTTACAGAGCCGGGCTGATGCGGCTCTACGACATGGAGACTCATTCTGATGCCTATGCCGCGGGCCCTG
>CALGGB010000107.1 GCA_937880925.1 uncultured Rhodospirillaceae bacterium
ATCGCTGCCCTTGTGCTGCTGGGCGCCATGGCAGGCGGGGTCGCGATGGAGGGGGCCGCCCAGGATGCGGTCTGGAACCTGCGCACGCCCGAGTGGAAGGAAGCCTGGACGCTGCTGCCGGCAGAGGGTGAACCCGATCTGGCTCTGATCCGCATTGCCTCGCAGCTTGCCGGCTACAGCGGCAGCTTCCTGCCGGTTGCCCCGGTGGCGCCGGGCGTGACTGCCGGCCTCGAGCCCGGCCAGGTTCCCGTTGATCTCGCCTGGTTCGCGGCCCCGCCCGGCATCCTTGCCTTTGGCCTGGCCGATGGCTGGGCCCATCAACTGCAGGATCACATCACGCTGGCCGAGCCCGGTTCCTCCCTGGACGTCGCAGCGTGGATGGCAGGTGTCCGCTACAGCCGCGAGGATGCCCGCCAGGCCGACGCATGGGCGGCACGTTTCATGGCGGAATTCGGCTACCCGGTCGAGCCGCTGTTTGCCCAGCTTTGTCAGCGCGGCCAGGGCGAGCGTGTCGCGGCGATTGCCGATGCCTACGAGGCCGTGGTCGGCTGGCGGCCCGACGCGCCTTGTGGCCCGCTGCCCGCCGTCGTGGAGCTGCCGGCCCTGCTGCTCAGTTGTGACCAGACCTTCGATGCCTGCCGGGCCGATGCCGAGCAGGCATCGCAGGCCTGCAACGGCGCCTGTTACGCAGACAAATGCGCGCTGGCCTGCAGCGGCGGCAGCTACGAGCAGTGCAACACCTGCCAGGCGAGTTGCAGCCGGGCCTGCAACAGCAGCGCGGCCTCGCTCTGGGGCGCCTGCGACGATGACCTTGCGCTTTGCGAGGCTGGCGACTGAAGCTTCAGACGTTGACGGTCGAACCCTCGACGATCAGCGCGCCGCGGCGGAAGCGGTCGACGGCGAAGGGCGCCATCCTTGCATCGATGACTCCCGTGACGATCGCCTGGGCCAGCATGTCACCGGCCGCGGGAGCGCCGGCGATGCCGTACATCCATCCACCGCTGACCCAGAGATCTGCAAGGTCTGGATGCGGGCCCATCATCGGCGCGTGGTCGCTGGTGACATGCAGCATGCCGGTCCAGTGCCGCAGGATGCGCAGGTCGGCCAGGCAGGGAAACATCTCCACCAGATGGCGCGCGAAGGCAGCCATGATCGGAACGGTATTGGCGAGCGATTCCCTGGGCGTTTCGCCGGGGACTTCCGAGCCGCCGACGATCTCGCCGCGCGCGGTCTGATGCAGGTAGGTGAATCGCTCGGGCAAAGCGATGCCGGGGCCGATCACCGGGCGCATGGGCTCGGTCGCCAGTGCCTCGATACGGTGGGCCTCGCCGTTGAGCTCCAGCCCGGCCAACGCGGCAACGCGGGTATTCTGCGCACCGCAGCAGATCACCGTGACATCGGCCTCGATCCGGGTTTCCCCGCACAGCACCGCCGCCATGCGGCCATTGGACTTCTCGAAGCCGGTGACGGGGGTGTCGTAGAACAGGCGCACGCCGCGCGCGATGCAGGCCTTGCGCAGTCCCTTCATCACGGCATGGTGCGGAGCAATGCCACCCTGGTCGAAATAGAGCGCGCCGCGGATACGGGTGTGATCGGCATGAGGCAGGATGTCGGCGATCTGGCTTGCCGCCAGGCGGCGCGACTGCACACCGCAGAGGCGATGGGTCGCCGTCATGGTGTCGAGCAGGCCGTCCATGGCCTCGCTTTCGGCGAGAATCGCGTAGCCGCGGCGGGTGAACATGACGTTCTCACCCAGCCGTTTGGAGAGGCCGACCCAGAGCTCCAGGGAGCGCCCGAAGAAGCGGGTCCACTCCTGGCTGGCAAAGCCGCCGCGCACCATGGTTCCGTTGCGCCCGGAAGCGCCGCCCTGCCAGTAACCCGCGTCCAGCACCACGGTGTCCGTGCTGCCCCGCTCGGCGAGGCAAAAGGCCAGCATCAGGCCCTGGATGCCGCCGCCGACGATGACCGTGGTCGCACGCGAGGGAAGGCTGCTCATGACAGCGGCACCAGATCCTGGAGTCCCGCGGCTTGCGCCAGGGTGAGGCCTGCGCCCGGTGGCCGGTAGGTCGGATGGCCGATGCCGGAAGGTTCGCGCCCCGTGGCGTGCGCAACGATATGGGCCAGGTTGTCCCAGCAGGGAATGCCCTGGCAGGGACCCATGCCGCAGCCGGTCAGGCGCTTGAGGACCTCGACGTGGGTCTCGCCGGCGGCGATCAGGTCGAGCAGTTCATCGACCGTGACGTCCATGCAGGGGCAGGCCAGTGCGCGGCGATCCAGCGCGGCGCCATGGCCGACCGGCTCGTCCGCTTCCTGCGCGGCCCCGGCCAGGCGCACCATGGCGGGCAGCGGACCGCCAAGCACCCTCAGGTCGCCGTCCGCCCCGGCCATGAAGGCAAGCCGCCGGTCGCTGCGCCAGGGACCGGCATGGACGACACAGTCGCAGGCGATGTGCCCACCGGCATCAATGCCGCTGACCGCGCTCCAGCCCACGATACGCTCCAGACGTTCGACGGGCTGGCAGGCGACAACGGTCACGCCGAGGCGCTCCAGTCGCGCGGCAAGCGTATCTTCCATACCGTTGCCCACCACGGCCACCCGCTCGCCGGGCGCGACGGCATGGCGGTGGGCCAGCGTGAGTGCGGTTTCGGCATCCATGACACCCGGCAGGTCGGCGCCCGCCACCAACGGCGGTGCGGAGCGGCGCCCCGTCGCCAGGATCACTTCACCGGCTGCAACGATGGTCGCGCTCGACGCTGCGTCGTGAGGCGCACACAGCAGGTGGCGTCCGCGATCATAGAGGCCGCAGGCGTCATGCGCGGTGAGCACGGTGACCCCGTCGTGCAGCGCCGGCAGTACGGCACCCCATGCCGCTGCCTTGGCGCCTGCGACATGGCCTCGTGTCACCAGGGCCACGCTGCGTCCCTGTGCGGCCGCGGCGTTGGCCGCCTCACGCCCGGCTGGCCCGCCACCGACAACCACAACGTCGGATGTCATGCGGCGGCCCTGCGGGATCGCGCGTCTGTTGCCAGCATGGACCGGCGCCTCGCCAGCCATGAAGCGCATGAAGCGCTCCCACGGCTCGAAGCGTGCGGTGCCCGAGGGCATCAGGGGGCTGTGTTCGAACCCGGCGCGCAGCCAGCGTCGCGGCAGCAGGCGGGCACTGCCCAGCAGATCGAATGCGCCACAGGGCCAGACGTTCTCTGTCGTCACACGCATGCCCTGAGCCGCGGCAAGCCGATCGAGCCGCACATGGGGACTCCCATCGACACCGCACAGGTGGCCGGCCACGAAGCTTCCCGAGAGACCCCGCGGGCGATGGAACTTGCGCGAGCGGGCAAGGGTGCGTATCGCCTGCGCGTGGAGTGCTGCAGCAGGCGTATCGCCAAGGTGGAAGGGCACGGTGCGCCCGTCGAACAGGAATGTTCCTGCCCTTTGGGTTGCGTGCGCCAGGCGTTTCATCGGCAGGCCCCGGGCCCGGCGTCAGGAACATGGCGGTGAAGCTCTTGGGGCGATCGCCGCAAGAGCGCCGTGATCTGGGGCATAGTGGCGAACCCGGTTTGCGAGAAGGAACGATGACAGAGGATCAGGCAGAGAAGATGGCCGCGCAACAGCGCAGGCGTCGCTTTGGCGTCATCGCACTCGTGCTGGTGATCCTGCTTGCTGCGCCGGTGTTGGTGGTTGCGGGATTCAGCATGACGACCGGTACCATGTTCGCGCATCTGGAGGCCGAGGCCGGGCCGATGCGCGGAGTCTCGGCGCGCTACGATGCCTTTGAGCATGGTTACGCTTCGGGGGTCATGGCCGTGCTGTTTGGAGATTTTCTGACATCTCTGGCTGGCCATGTCGTGGAACTGGTGGAGCCGAACGACTGTATCGAGCGCGAGCACGACCTTATCAACAATCGCGAGGGCCGCGCCTTCGCGCTGCGCCTCTATGCGGAGAATCCGCAGGACTGGCGCCCACGCCTGGCCAGGGCCCTCTATGATGAGATACGCCAGCGCGGCACCGAGTTCAGTATCTCGCGCAAGCGCGATCCGCGTGTTCTGGCGATCTGCCAATCAGACTGATCCGAAGTCGCGCAACCAGGCGGCGTAGTTGGCCAGTGCGTCCTCCAGGGGGCGGGGCCGCCAGGGCGTGTCACTGCGCAGGCGGCTGGTGTCGTAGGCGCCCCAGGCGCCGGTCATGCGTGCCGGATCGCCGCTGACATCGGCGGTCCCGGCATCTGCGGTGTGGGACCAGGTGCTTCCGGGCACCACGGCGGCTACGCGTTCGGCCAGCGCTTCCAGGCTCAAAGCTTCGCCATAGGCGATGTTGTACATCTCGTGATGCAGGGAGGGTGCCCGCAACAGGGCGCAGATGGCGCGCCCGACATCGCCGGAATGGATCCAGTCGCCCACGGCGCTGCCGTTGGCCACCGTCCACGGTTCGCCTGTGACCGCCTTGTGCATCATCACGTTGACCGCGCACTTGACGACCCGTCCCGGCGTGTCGCGGTCCATGGGTCCATAGACGCTGGCCAGGCGGACCATTGTCAGCGGCAGGTCGAACAGGGTGGCAGAGCGGCGTGCCACCAGTTCGCCCGAAAGCTTGCTGATGGCATAGAGATTGTCGGGGAACGGCCTGACGTAGCCATCTTCGGGCAGGGGCGAGCCGTCCGCCGGGCCGTCATCGCCATAGACGCTGCCCGTGCTGACGTGCAGCAGGCGTTCCAGCCCGCCCAGTTTCCGCGCCAGTTCCAGGATGTGAACCGTGCCCATCACGTTGACACCCACCGTGAGCGCGGCCTGGGCCTTCTCGCGCGCACCCACGCCCGGGGTGATTGCCGCGCCGTGGGCGATGCGGGTGATGCCGCAGTCCTGCAGGTTGTCGAGCGCACCGGGGTCGCGCAGGTCCAGGGCAAGGAATTCGATGCGCTCGGCGACGGGCGCAAGGAACTTCTGTGCGACCGGGTCGGGTGGGCCGAGATCAATGCTGATGACGCGGGCGTCGGGATCATCCTGCAGCCAGTGCAGGATGACATTGCTCATCACCAGCCCGGTTCCGCCGGTCACCAGGAGTGTCATTCCTATCTCCCTTCATGTTGTCAGGTCATGTTACAGTCGCCCGATTCGATCCCAGCGAACAGGGGGCGGGCACAAGGGCCGCCTCCAATAAGAGGAGCCCGTTCACCCATGGCCATGACCGCCAAGCTTCGCCCTGCCGAGATCAGCCCCCGGGAATGGGACATCCGCTGTGATCTCGCCGCCATGTACCGCGCCTTTGTCCGCTACGGCTGGACCGATCTGATCTACACCCATATCTCGGCCCGCCTGCCCGACGAGCCCGGCCATTACCTGATCAATCCCTATGGTCTGATGTTCGACGAGATCACTGCCTCGAACCTGATCGTCATGGATTACGAGGGCAATGTCGTGCGCGGTGACTGGCCCGTGAACGACGCGGGCCACGCCATCCATCATGCCGTGCTCAAGGCGCGCGAGGATGTCGATTTCGTCGCCCACACCCACAGCCGGGCCGGCATGGCCGTTGCCTGCATGAAATGCGGTCTTCTGCCGCTGACCCAGCAGGCCATGTTCGTCTGCGACAAGGTCTCCTACCACGACTGGGACATGCAGACTGCCGGCCAGGAGGAGTGCGACAAGCTGGTCGCCGATCTCGGTCCGAAGAACCGCGACATGATCCTCTACAACCATGGCCTGCTGACCTGCGGCAACTCGGCCGGTGAAGCCTTCCTGCGCCTCTACAATCTGGAGACGGCATGCAAGGTCCAGGTCGACGTCATGGCCGCCAATACCGAGATCGTCATGCCCAAGCCGGAGATCGTCGCGCGCACCAATGCGGTCGACCTCAGCGAGTGGAACAGTGAGAATGCGGCCTGGCAGGCCGTGCTGCGCCAGCTCGAAAAGAGCGATCCCGGCTACAAGACCTGATCTGATATTCCGAGGTTGCGGGGGGCATCCGCGCGAGGGGCCAGGGGCCGTTTCCGAAAGGAGACGGCCCCTGGCATATCCGGCCTCAGCTCAGGTAGTCGGCATCCTCGCGGACCTCGATCAGGGTCGGGCCGTCGGCCTTGAAGGCATCCTTGATCGCCCCTGTCAGGCCCTTCAGCGACTTCGGCCGCTTGGCGCCGGCGCCGAAGGCCTTGGCGAGCGCCAGGAAGTCGGGGTTGCGCCCGGGCTCGACACCCAGCGGCTTGATGTCGCGCTCGATCATGCCCTGCTTGATCTGGCCCAGGCCGTCGTTGTTCCACAGAAGGATGGGCAGCCCGACCTTTTCGTCCACTGCCGTCGCCAGCTCCTGCACGGTGAACAGGAAGCCCGCGTCGCCGGCCATCGCCACACCATTGCGCTCAGGCACGCCAAGCTTGGCGCCGATCGCCGAGGGCATGGCCGAACCCAGCGTGCAGTAACCGTTGGGATGGGTGTAGCTGCGCGGCATCGAGGTCTGCCAGTAGGTGTTGCCGAAGTAGGCGATCTGGGTGGCGTCGGTGATCAGCCAGCCGTCCTCGGGGATAGCCTCGCGCGTGGCGTCCAGCACCTTGGCGAGTTTCTTGGAACGCTTGCCCTTCATCAGGTCGCTCATGACCTTCTTGCGCAGATCGGCGACAACGCGGCTGCCGCCAAAGCCACGCTTGCCGTCGTTGTTGGCGGGCAGGGCATCGGCCAGCATCGCCATGGAGGCACCGGCGTCGCCCAGCACGGCAACCTCCGGCATGTAGTCGCGCGAAAGGTTGGCCGGATCGATGTCGATGCGGATCAGCTTGCCCTTGGGCGACAGGAAATCGTTCTCGGCCCAGATGTCGGTCTCCGACATTTCGGTGCCCACGGCGATCAGTACGTCGGCCTCCTCGACCAGCTTGTGGGCATGGGGCGAGGTCAGGCATGAACCGGCGTTCAGCGGGTGATGCTCGGGGATCGCACCCTTGCCGGCGATGGTCAGGATGACCAGGGCGCCCATCTTTTCGGCCAGCGCCTGGAGCGCACCGCCGGCGTCGATGGCGCCGCCGCCGGCGATGATCACCGGCGTCTTGGCCTTGGCCGCGGCCACGGCGGCACGCTCGATGGTGATGGCATCGGGACGCGGCGGACCGGCAACGGGCGAGGGGCGCGTCGCGAATTCGGCGGCCTCGGCGATCTTGTCGATCGGCAGCTCAATGTAGCAGGGGCGCGGGCGCCCGGCGCGGAAGGTCTCGAAGGCGCGGTTGATCGCGCCGGGGATCGAGCGACCGTCAAAGATGGTCTGGGCGAAAGCGGCGAGCGGCGCGATGGCGGCGCGCTGGTCGGTGATCTCATGCAGGCGGCCGCGCCCGGCGCCCAGGTCGTCGCTGCCGTTGGTGCTGGCGATCACCAGCATCGGCTGGCTGTCGGCAAAGGCATTGCCCATGGCGGTGGCGATGTTGGTCACGCCCGGCCCGGTGATGACGCAGCACACGGCCGGCTTGCCGGAGATGCGGGCATAACCGTCGGCCATGAAGCCGCCGCCCTGCTCGTGCCGGAAGAGCACATGGCGCATGTCGGAATCGCCGATGCCCCGATAATACTCCAGTGTGTGGACACCGGGCATGCCGAAGCAGGTGTCGATGCCGTAGCCGTGGACAAGCTGCATCAGAGCCTGTCCGCGGGTGAGATTGCTGCTCATGGATTTCCTCGTATGCCTTTCGGGTGCGCCAACGCGCGCCGCCATCTTCGGGAGGCTTGTAGCCTGCTGTCAATGTGACTGCAGGGGGCGCGCATTGCGCATGATTTCGCTACCATGGCGTGTCACGAAGGAGAAGGCATGGCAGGCCCGTTGCGATACGCCCCTGGCTGGCCGGCCGGCGGAGCCCTGCTGAGCGTGCTTGTGGCGCTGCTGATGCTGGCTGCGGCCCCGGCGCATGGGCAATCCCGTCGCGACGAGCCCGATCATGTGACGCTGCAGTTGAAATGGCGCCATCAGTTTCAGTTTGCCGGCTACTATGCTGCCGTCGCCAAGGGCTATTACCGGGATGCCGGCCTTGAGGTCAGCATCGTCGAAGCCCAGCCGGGCATCGAGCCGATGCAGGAGATGGTCGAGGGGCGCGCGACCTTCGGCGTGGGCACCACGGACCTGCTCCTCATGCGCCGCGACGGCAAGCAGGTTGTTGTCCTGGCCGATATTTTCCAGCATTCCCCGCTTGCCCTGATGGTGCTGTCGGGAAACGAGCTGCGCAACATCCACACCCTGTCGGATGGCAAGCTCATGATCGAGCCCCATTCGGCGGAACTCTTCGCTTACCTCACCGAGGAAGGCATCGACCCGGAAGGCCTCGATCTGGTCGAGCACGACTTCGATGTCGAGAGCCTGATCAGCGGCGAAGTCGATGCGATGTCGGTTTATGCCAGCGATGAGCCCTATCAGCTTGCTGCCCGCGGCATTCCCTATGTTCTGTTGCGCCCCATCGAAAGCGGCATCGACTTTTACGGCGACAATCTCTTCACCATGCGCTCCGAGATCGACCAGCGCCCCGATGTCGTGCGCCGTTTTGTCGATGCCTCGATGCTGGGCTGGCAATATGCCATGGCGCACCCTGAGGAAATCGCCGCGCTGATCACCACGCAATACCAGACGGAAAAGAGTCTCCCCCATCTGCTGTTTGAAGCCTCGGCCATGCAGCCGCTGGTCAACGCCAATGTGGTCGAGGTCGGCTACATCAATGCCGGGCGCTGGGAGCGTATCGCTCAGAAATACGCCAATTTCGGCATGGTGCCGGCCGATATCGACCTCAACGGCTTCATCTACGACCCCGATGCGACGGCCGACTACGGCGCGCTCTACCGCCTCTCGGCGGCGCTTGCCGCCATTGTCGTCGTGCTGGCTGCAATCGCGCTCTGGTACCAGCGCCTCAACGGCCACCTCCAGCGCGAAGTCGCCGAGCGCAAGGAAGTCCAGGCCCAGCTTGAACGGCTCGACGGCCAGAAGTCCCTGCTGCTCTCGATCATCGGCCACGACCTGCGTTCACCCTTCAATGTCCTGCTTAACTACGGCGACCTGCTGGTCGCCCAGGGCGAGCGCATGGAAAGGACCCGTCTGGTTTCGGTCTATCACAACGTGCGCGACGCCGCGGCGGCGGCCTATACCCTGCTCAACAGTCTGCTCGATTGGGCCGCGCTGCAGACCGGACGCAGCCAGCTTTCGGCCGAGAGCGTACCCGTGGACGGCCTGATCGAGAGCGTGCTCGGCATCCTGCGCCCGGTCGCCGATGCCAAGGAGATCGCCCTGCATGCAGAGGCGCCCTCCGGCATCACGCTCTACGGCGACCTGCGGATGATCGAGACCGTGCTGCGCAACCTCATCGGTAACGCGCTGAAATACAGCCGGCCGGGTGGCACGGTGACGATCACGGCGGAAGCGCAGGGCGCCGAGACCCGCATCAGCATCGCTGATTCGGGCATCGGCATCGCGCCCGACCGCCTGGAGCGCCTGTTCGAACTGGAGGCCAAGCGGCCGGTACCCGGAACCAGCCAGGAGAGCGGGTCGGGCATCGGCCTCATCCTGTGCCGTGATCTCGTCGAGGCAAACCGGGGCAGCCTTTCGGTCGCCAGCGAACTTGATAAGGGCACCACGGTGACTCTTCTGCTGCCATCCGCTCCGCCCCACTGAACCCGGCTGGGCGTTCAGGTCATCCGTGCACTCAGACGGTCGGCAAGCCATGTCGCCACGGCTTCGCGTGCTCCTGGGCGCCTTGTCCCCTGGGGCAGCAGCAGAAAATAGGCGCCGGGGGCAGACACGCGGATCTCGAAGGGGGCGACCAGACGTCCCGCGGCAAGGTCGGCATCGGCAAGGATCGTGTCGCCCAGCGCGATTCCAAGGCCGTCGACGGCCGCGCCCAGCGACAGGCTGGCGTTGCCAAGGCGCATGTGGCGCAGGTCCGTGGCGTTCTCCATGCCCGCTGCGGCCATCCAGCGGCGCCAGCCGGTGCCGTCGTCGTCGTGCAGGATGGCGTGGCGTGCGATGTCCTGGGGCCGGCGCACGGCCCTGGCGCCATGGGAAAGGCGCGGGCTCATGACCGGAAAGAACGAGATGCCGGGAAGGGGAACCGTGCCCGGCGCCTCGACATCGGGTCGGCCGTAGGCGATCACGATATCGGCCTCGCGCGGGCTGGCCCGCTGGCGCGGGTCGAACCAGGCCAGTTCCTGGGCCGGCGCGATGTCGATGGCGACGCCTGGGTGGCGCTCCAGCAGGGCGGTCATCTCGGGAACCAGCCACTTGGCCGCCAGGGCCGGCGCACAGGCGATCGTGACCTGCTCGGCCACGCCGTCATGGGCAAGACCGGCCGTCACCTCGGCGATACGGTCCAGGCTTTCGCTCAGCACCGGCAGCAGGCGCTGGCCCGCCGGGGTCAGGGCGATGCGGTTGCCGGTGCGCCGTAGCAGGGCGGTGCCCAGGCTTTCCTCCAGATGACGGATCTGATGGCTGACCGCGCCGTGGGTGACGTTGAGTTCGCCGGCTGCGCGCGCGATGTGCAGGTGGCGCGCCGCGGCCTCGAAAGCGCGCAGGGCATTCAGCGGGGGCAGGCGGCGCATCTGACGCTCCGATTGATCCAGCGTTAGTATATCTCACGAATGGCTCGAATTCTTCTCCCTTGCGCTCACGCCGGGCACGGATGAGGCTTGGCCACACGCTCACACGAGGAACCGACCATGAATCCGCTCCGCGCCCGTAATCCCGAAGGCAACACCCCCCTTCTCACCGAATGGGGCTGCAATTCCGAATACGGCAACCTGACCGACGTGCTGCTCGGCCCGGCCGACAACTACAAGTGGCTGCCGACCAGCTCAATCTCCAAGGCGACGTTGAAGCGCGGTGACGCCTTCGACCACCAGCTTGCCATGAAGCAGCATCGCGAGATGGTCGATGCCTACGAGTCGGCCGGCGTGAAGGTCCACTGGCTGGAGCCCGACGACGAACTGCCCTATCAGGTCTACGCCCGCGATTCCTCGTTCATGACGCCCTACGGTGCTGTCGTCACTCAGATGGCCCAGTGGTGGCGCCGGGGCGAATATGGCCCCGTGGTGCGCTTCTACATGGAAAAGGGCATCCCGATTTATGACATGGTCACCGCCGGCAGCTTCGAGGGCGGAGATTTCGACATCATCGAGCCCGGCTGCGTGCTGATCGGCTGGTGCGGCGAGCGCACCCAGGAGCAATCGGCCAACCAGGTCCGCAAGTGGTTCGAGAAGGAAGGCTGGGAGGTCCGCATCGCGCCGATCGCCGAGCATTACGTTCACATCGACCTGATGGTCTGCATGCTGGCCGAGAAGCTCTGCGCGGTCTGCCCGGACACCACGGACCCCGAGATCATGTCCTGGCTGAAGTCCAAGAAGATCGAACTGGTCGAGGTCAACTACCAGGACACCATGGCGCTTGCCTGCAACGTCATGTCGCTGGGCAACGACAAGATCCTCGCCCCGGCCCATGCCAAGGACCTCAACGCCAAGCTGCGCGCCCACGGTTTCGAGGTCTTCGATCCCGAGGTCGATGTCTTCACCCGTGGCGGCGGCGGCGTCCACTGCATGGCCCAGGCCCTTCGCCGCGACCCCGTCTGATCGTTTTCGTCCATCCCGTGCTGCAAGGGGCCGTTCCGCATCGGGGCGGCCCCTTTCCGTTGGCGCGGAGGCCAATCGTCCCGGTTGGCGTGGCTATCGGGGAAGGCGGAAGAAAGAGCGTTACTTTTCAAAGGCCTGGCGTCATGCGAGGGCCGCAGAATGACAAGTTGATCATCCAATTTGCACCAAAGCGAGACAGATTGGCAGAGCGACTCACCATGCAGGGTGGTTGAGAAGCAACGGCGGCGCGAATCGCCCATCTTCACCTCATCGACACGGCCTCTGGACCAGACAGGCCGCACCAACTTGGGGGAAGTAACATGGCCAAGAACATCGCCATCTCGGATCGCTCCGCAGCCGAAGCCGCCCGCAAGGCCGCTGAGAAGGCCGACACCCTGTACCAGTTCGCGGTTTGCTTCGGCCTTGCCCTGATGGCCGGTTTCGTGGGCACCGCCGGCGCCTTTGTGGTGCACACCGCCATCTGAATTCCGGGGCTTTTGCGCGATCGGTGATATGGATCACAGGTCTGCGCAACGCGGGGCACCACATGGCGTTGATCAGGAGGCAACTGCTGCCGTTGCCCCTGGCGAACGAAAGGTGAGAACCCGATGCAGTCCCGATACCGCAACGTTTCGAGCAACGCCCCGATCATCGCGCGCCGTGGCGACAACCGTCAGGTTGCCGTCATGTTCGGTCTCACCGTGCTGGGCGCCATGGCCAGCCTGATGGCCATTATTTCCCTACAGGGGCTTTAGACCCGCTCAGGCCCGGTATTCGACCCCGGGCAGCACGCAGAGCATCTCGAACAGCATGTTGGCGCCCGTCAGCGCCGTATTGCCGTGCGGATCATAGGGCGGGGAAACCTCCACCAGGTCGCCGCCGACGACATCAAGCCCCCGACAGCCGCGGATGATCTCCAGGCCCTGGCTGCTGGTCAGCCCGGCGATCTCGGGCGTGCCCGTGCCCGGGGCGAAGGAGGGGTCGAGCCCGTCGATGTCGAAGGAGATATAAACGGGGCCGCCGCCCACCTTCTCGCGCACCTCGGCCATCAGCGGCTCCAGCGAGCGCATCCAGCATTCCTCGGCCTGCACCACCCGGAAGCCTTGCTGCACGGGCCAGTCGAAGTCCTCGGCGGCATAGCCTGAGCCGCGCAGGCCGATCTGGACCGTGCGATTGCCGTCCAGAATGCCCTCTTCCACCAGACGGCGGAACGGCGTGCCGTGGGCGATCTTCTCGCCGAACATGGTGTCGTTGATGTCGGCATGGGCGTCGACATGGACCAGGCCCAGCTTGCCGTGTTTCTTGAACAACGAACGCAGGATCGGCAGCACGATCGTGTGGTCGCCGCCCAGGGTCAGGGGTTTGGCGCCATGGGCCACGACCTTCTCATCGTAGAAGTCCGTGATGATGTCCATGCACTTGGGCAGGTTGAAGGTGTTGATAGGCACGTCGCCGATGTCGGCCACCTGCAGGCTGTCGAAGGGCGCGGCGCGCGTCGCCATGTTGTAGGGCCGCAGCAGGCAGGATTCGGCGCGGATCTGGCGCGGCCCGTGGCGCGACCCCGCCCGGTTCGAGGTGCCGATGTCCAGCGGCACGCCCACGAAACAGGCATCCAGACCTTGCGCGTCGTTCTGGGTGGGCAGGCGCATCATGGTTGCGGGGCCGCCGAAGCGCGGCATGTCGTTGCCGCCCAGCGGCTGGTTCAGTGTGCGGCTCATTCCTTGTTCTCCCCGATGACGCGTCCGCTCTTCTAGCGCCGCTCGCGCTCCGGGGCCAATAGTGGTGTCTGCCTGTGCCTGCTTGATCCTCTTCCGCCTGCGCGGTCCCGGGGGGGCGGGATGGTGCGATTTCGCCGGTGGCTGCTCGATGAAGCCTTGCGGGATCGCCAGCGATTGGCGAGTCTTCCAGCGGGAACACACGGAGCGTGATGGCATGGCGACCGAGGGAATCATGATCGTGACCGGGGGCAGCCGGGGCATCGGTGCGGGCATCGCCCGTCTTGCCGGGCAGAAGGGTTACGATGTCTGCGTCAACTACACCGCCGCGGCCGACCGGGCCGAGGCCG